>NZ_JAMYOE010000019.1:0-112307 GCF_040319695.1 Mesorhizobium sp. M0898
TCAAAGGCGGCGACCGGCCATTCAGCAAAGGGCCGCGTCCGGAAGGCAAGCCTTATGAACAGCGCTCGGGTCCACGCAAGCCTTATGCGCCGCGCGGCGACCGGCCGGCAGCTGCCGAAGGCGAGCGGCCGAAGCGCGACTTCAAAGGCGGCGACCGGCCATTCAGCAAAGGGCCGCGTCCGGAAGGCAAGCCTTATGAACAGCGCTCGGGTCCACGCAAGCCTTACACTCCGCGCGGCGACCGGCCGGCAGCTGTCGAAGGCGAGCGCGGCGAGAGGCGCTTCGACCGTCCCAAGCGTGATTTTGGCGGCGATCGACCCCATGGGGCACAAACGGCACAGGCCGCATCGGAAGGCGGCTTCAAGCCGCGCCCGCGTCGCGTCGAGGCAACGGAAGAAGCCGGCGAACGCATTGCCAAGCGGCTGGCGCGTGCCGGCCTGGCCTCGCGCCGCGACGCCGAGGAACTGATTGCGGCCGGCCGCGTCAAGGTCAATGGCAAGGTGTTGTCCTCGCCGGCCTTCAACGTCATGCCCGGCGACATCATCCATCTCGACGGCATGGAGATCCCGCCGATCGAGCGCACCAGGCTGTTCCTGTTCCACAAGCCGGCCGGCGTGGTCACGACAAACCGCGATCCCGAAGGCCGCAAGACCGTCTTCGATGTGCTGCCGCCCGGGCTGCCGCGGCTGATGACCATCGGCCGGCTCGACATCAACACCGAAGGCCTGCTGCTGCTCACCAATGATGGCGGCCTGTCGCGCGTGCTCGAACTGCCGGCGACCGGCTGGTTGCGACGCTACCGCGTGCGCGTTCACGGCAAGGTCGAGGAAAGCGCGCTTGCCGGGCTGCGCGAAGGCATTGCCGTCGACGGTGTCTTTTATGGCGCCATCGAGGCGACGCTCGACCGCGAGCAGGGTTCGAACGCCTGGCTGACACTCGGCCTGCGCGAAGGCAAGAACCGCGAGGTCAGGAACATCCTGGGCGCGCTCGGTCTCGACGTGACGCGGCTGATCCGCATTTCCTACGGGCCGTTTCAACTCGACGATTTGCCGGAAGGCCATGTGCTGGAGATCAAGGGCCGCGTGCTGCGCGACCAGCTCGGCGAGCGCCTGGTCGAAGAGTCCGGCGCCAATTTCGATGCCGATATCGCCAAGCCGTTTTCCAACAAGCCGGTCAGGCGTGAGCGCGAAGAGGAGCCCGAGCGGCCGAAATTCACCCGCGACGGCGAACGCCGGCCGATCGGCGAGGGCGGCCTGATCAAGAACCGCAAGCGCCGCGAAGGCAGCCGCGACGAAGCGCTCGGCAAGCTGTCGACAAGCCCTGACAGGACCTTTGGGCCAAAAAAGAGCTTTGGCGAGCGTGGCCCCAGACCTGAACGCAGCGACTTCGGGGACAAACCCCGCGGCGACAAGCCTCGTGGCGGCTTCGGTGGGAAAAAATCCGAACGCGAGCAGCGGCCGATCGAGCCGCCGGGCCAGCGCAAGGCCAATGTCTGGATGGCGCCGGGCGCACGGCCGATCGGCAAGGGCAGGGCGGAGGCAGACGCCGCCAAGGCGGCGGAAAACAAGGCGCGCAAGGCATCGTTCAAGCCGTCTTACGGCAAGCCCGGCGGCAAGCCGCAAGGCGGCGGTGCAAAGCCGTTCGGCAAACCGCGCGGCGAGCGCCCGGATGGCGGTGGCGACCGGCCGCGCGGCGGCCCGAAGGGAAGCAATGCGGATCGTCGGCGGTGAGTTTCGCGGGCGTCCGCTGGCGACGCCCCGCACCTTTGCCATCCGCCCGACCACCGACCGCACGCGTGAGGCGGTCTTCAACGTGCTGGCGCATCGCTTTCCTGAAAAACTGGACGGCGCGCGCGTGCTCGACCTGTTCGCCGGCACCGGCGCGCTCGGCCTCGAAGCGCTGTCGCGCGGCGCCTCCTACGCTGTCTTCATCGAAGAATCCGCCGAAGGGCGCGGCCTGATCCGCAGCAATGTCGAGGCCTTCGGCCTCACCGGCCGCACCAAGATATTCCGCCGCGACGCGACGGGCTTGGGCGAGGCGGGCACCATCGCCGCATTCGGCCTGGTCTTTGCCGATCCGCCCTATGGCAAAGGCCTTGGCGAACGCGCGTTGCGCTCGGCCAAGGCCGGCGGCTGGCTCGCCCCCGGCGCGCTCTGCGTCGTCGAGGAAGCCGCGGCGGCGCCGTTCGAGGCAGGGCCGGGCTTTTCGGTTGTCGACGAGCGCAACTATGGCGAGACGGTCATCCGGTTCATCGAGGCCGCCTGAGTTCGGCTTCCACGGTGGCGCCTTCAAAATGACGAACAATTCGCTTTGCCTCGACCAGCAACCCCGCCTATCGTCCCACCACAAACCGGAGCCATCTATGACATTTCAGGCTGAATGGCTGCGCGGAACGCTCTTGGGACTGGCTCTGGTGATGGCCGCGCCGGCTCTGGCGGATAACAATCCTGACGATGGCGTCGTGACCGATTTCCTGCTCGACAACGGCATGGAGGTCGTCGTCATCCCCGATCACCGCGCCCCCATCGTCACCCATATGGTCTGGTACAAGATCGGCAGCGCCGACGAGCCGCCGGGCAAGTCCGGCATCGCCCATTTCTTCGAGCATCTGATGTTCAAGGCGACCAGCAACCATGCGGCGGGCGAACTCGACCGTGCCGTCGCCGCCATCGGCGGCTCGGACAACGCCTTCACTTCCTACGACTACACCGCCTTTCACGAGACGGTGGTGCCGCAGGCGCTCGGTGAGATGATGGGCTTCGAGGCCGACCGCATGCGCAATCTCATCCTCAACGACGATGTCATCAAGACCGAGCGGGACGTCATCCTCGAGGAGCGCCGCTCGCGCATCGATAGCAATCCGCAGGCAGTGCTCGACGAGGAAATCGACGCCACGCTGTGGCAGAACCAGCCGTACCGCATTCCGGTCATCGGCTGGATGCAGGAGATGGAGAAGCTGAACCGCACCGACGCGCTGGCCTTCTACAACAAATATTATACACCCAATAACGCCGTGCTGGTGGTGGCCGGCGATGTCGAGCCCGAAACGGTCAAGGCGCTGGCCGAAAAGACCTATGGCAAGATCGCGCGCGGCCCGGACCTGCCGCCGCGCATCCGACCCGTCGAGCCCGAGCAGAACACCAGGCGCACGGTGACGCTGACCGACGGGCGCGTCAGCGTGCCGAGCTTTACCACGCAATGGGTGGTCCCGTCCTATCACACGGCAAAGCCCGGCGAAGCCGAAGCGCTCGACGTGCTGTCCGAAATCCTCGGCGGCGGCAACCGCAGCCGGCTCTACCAGGAGCTTGTCGTCAGGCAAGGCATCGCCGCCGAGGCCGGCGCCTTCTTCCAGGGCACCATGCTCGACGACACCAATTTCACCGTCTACGGCGCGCCGCGCGGCGATGCCAAGCTTGCCGACATCGAGGCCGCGGTCGACGCTGAGATCGCCCGCATCGCGAAAGACGGCGTCACCAGCGACGAGCTGGAAAAATCCAAGGACCGTTTCGTACGCTCGATGATCTTTGCCCGCGACAAGCAGGAGGACATGGCCAACATCTACGGCTCGACGCTCGCCACAGGCGGTAACGTCCAGAACGTCCAGCAATGGCCGGACCGCATCCGCAAGGTCACCGCCGACCAGGTCAAGGCGGTCGCTGCCCGCTATCTCAATCTCGACCACGCAACGACTGGTTATTTGCTTCCCGAAACGCAAGCTGGGAATTGATTTGATGATGAGCTTGAGAGTTGGCGCTGCCCCTCACCTGCCTGCCGGCATCCTCTCCCCGTATACGGACGGGGAGAGGGGCGCCGCCACCGACGGTTTCGCCAATCTTCAGCGTTTGCAGAGCGAGCGCCGGGACAGCGGCCAGCCCCTTCTCCCCGTCACTATACGGGGAGAAGTGCCCGGCAGGGCGATGAGGGGCGGCGCCGACCTTGGCAATTGGCGCGCCGGCCCTCTTCTAGCAACCCTGTTCCTCTCCCTTCTCTTTCTCCTCCTGCCGGCGCTTTCCGCTCGCGCCGCCGTGAATATCCAGGAGGTGACCTCGTCGAAGGGCATTGCCGCCTGGCTGGTGGAGGATTATTCGGTGCCGATCGTCGCCATCCGCTTCGTCTTCGATGGCGGCGCGACGCAGGATCCGCCCGGCAAGGAAGGGCTTGCCAATCTGATGAGCGGCCTGTTCGACGAAGGTGCCGGCAACCTCGACAGCGAGGCCTTCCAGATCAAGCTCGACGACGTCGGTGCAGAGATGAGCTTCGAGGCGCAGCGCGACGGCATCTACGGCTCGATGCGCATGCTGGCCGACCAGCGCGACGGCGCCTTCGACCTGTTGCGCGTGGCAGTCAACCAGCCGCGCTTCGACCAGGTGCCGATCGACCGCATCCGCGCGCAGATCCTGTCCGGCATCATCGCCAACGAGCGCGATCCCGATACGCTCGCCCAGCGCAAATGGCTGGAAGCGATCTATGGCAATCATCCCTATGCGCGGCCCGACCAGGGCACCAGGCAAAGCATCGCGACGATTACGCCGTCCGATCTCAGCACCTTCCACAAGGCGAATTTCGCCCGCGACGGCCTGCATGTCGCGGTGGTCGGCGCCATCGACGCCGAGACGCTGAAGCAGAAGCTCGACCTGGTGTTCGGCAGCCTGCCGGAAAAGCAGGCGCTGACGCCCGTTCCCGACATCGAGCTGAAGCTCGGCCAGCAGCTCGAGGTCGTTTACGACCAGCCGCAGGCCTCGCTGCAACTCGCCTATCCCGGCGTGAAGCGGAATGCGCCGGATTTTTTCGCCGCGGTGCTGATGAACGAGATCCTCGGCGGCGGCACCTTCACCTCGCGGCTGTTCGACGAGGTGCGCGAGAAGCGCGGTCTGGCCTACAGCGTCAGCTCCGACCTCGTCGACCACCAGCATTCCGAGGCGCTGTCCATCACCACCTCGACCCGCGCCGACAGGGCGGCCGAGACGCTGGCCGTGGTGCGCGACGTGGTCAAGCGCATGGCCGAGGAGGGGCCGACCGAAGCCGAGCTGGCGGCGACCAAGAAATACATGATCGGCGCCTATGCCATAAACAATCTGAATTCCTCCGGGGCGATCGCCTCAACGCTGGTCGAGATCCAGCTCGGCAAGCTCGGCATCGACTACATGCAGCGCCGCGCCGCCCTGATAAACGCGGTGACGCTGGACCAGGTGAAAGCGGTGGCGAAAAAGCTGCTCTCCGCCGAGCCGGCCGTCATGGTGGTCGGGCCGAAGCTCGGCGCGGCCAACAAGGGATGAGCCCTAGCTTCGGCATCGCCTTTGGCGGCGGCGGGGCGCGTGGGCTGGCGCATATCCATGTCATCGAGGCGCTGGACGAGCTGGGCATAAGGCCGGCGGCAATCGCCGGCTCGTCGATCGGCGCCATCATGGGCGCCGGCATGGCCTCGGGCATGACCGGCAAGGACATCCACGACTATACGCGCTCGATCCTCGGCCGTCGCGCCGAAGTGGCGACGCGCATGTGGCGGGCGCGGCCCGGCACTTTTGCCGAGGCGATGCAGGGCGGCCTGCGGGTCAGCCAGTTCAATGTCGAGCGCATCCTCAAGGCGTTCCTGCCCGACGCCATTCCCGAGACCTTCGCCGAATTGAAGATACCGCTGAAGGTGACGGCAACGGACTTTTATGGCCACAAGCTCGCCGTGTTCGACGAAGGCGAGCTGCATTCGGCGCTGGCCGCCTCGGCGGCGATCCCGGCGGTGTTCCGTCCGGTGATGCGCGACGGCAGGCTGCTGATCGACGGCGGCATCTACAATCCCGTGCCGTTCGACCTGATCGAGCTCGACGCCGACATCATCATCGCCGTCGACGTGGTCGGCGCGCCGACCGAGGCCGGCCGCAAATTCCCGACCTCCGTCGACCTGATGTTCGGCGCCACGCAGCTGATGATGCAGTCGATCATCGCCAGCAAGCTGAACCAGAGCCGGCCCGACATTCTGATCCGGCCGGCCGTTTCGAAATACCGGGTGCTCGATTTCATGAAGGTCGAGGCGCTGATGGCAGAGACGGTGGCGATCAAGGACGAGCTGAAGCGCGAGATCGAGAAGGCGCTGAGGGCGCGGGAAGACGCTGCGGTCGAGGGCAGGCAGCGGACGGTGTAGGGGCGCTGCCAATCTCCCTCCTTGAGGGGGAGCGCCGAAGGCGACAGAGGGGGTCGTCTCGCGTAATGCGCCAACCCCCCACTGCCGCAAGAGAGGAGCCGAGCCCGGTCGAACCGCCCCCTCTGCCCTGCCGGGCATCTCCCCCTCAAGGGGGGAGATTGGCTCATCACGCCATCCCAGCCGCATACTCCAGCGCCACCACGCCGTTGCTGAATTGCGTGGCCGAGATCAGCTCGAGCGGCAATTGCGCGCCGGGCGGGAACAGCAGCTTGCCCTGGCCGACGGCACCGGGGTAGCTGAGCAGGCGGATGCGGTCGACCAGGCCGTGGCGCAGCAATTCCTGCGCGACGCTGAGGCTGCCATGCACATAGATGTTGCCGCCGCTGCCTTGCTTCAGCCCTCTGACCGCTTCCGGCAACGCGCCCTGCAGCAGCTCGGCCGGCTGCCAGTCGAGCGCCTGCAAGCTGGTCGAGGCGACATATTTCGGCAGCGCGTTGAACCGGTCGGCGAAGTCTCCGGTCTCCCTGGGCCACGAGCCGGCAAAAATCTCATACGTCGTGCGCCCCAACAGCATGGCGCCGCTGTCGGCAAGCTCGTCGTCCTTGAACTTTTGCATCTCATCGTTCCAGGCCACGCTCGGCAGCTTCTCGACCTCGGCAATGCCATCGACGCTGATGAATTCGGTGATGATGAGTTTTCTCATGGCGGGTTCCTTTCTGGCAGGGCCGAATGGCGCGGGCCTTATGCGACATGGGCCGTCAACTAGCGCGGCGCTCTTTCAGGGGGAGGGTTTTCCCTGGTCGCTTCCAAAGACCGATACCGTGGGAAAAGCTTGTCCGACCTGCCCGTCGTTCGGTCATGCCACAAGGTCCGCATCGGGGGCCGATTGGATCTGGTTCGTAGCTACCGGCTGCCTACAGGTTGGCAATTCCGGCTTTCAGCAGTCCTTCGCGGACGTGCTGCACATCAGACTCCTGGGCATAGTGCAGGGTGGCGATGAATGAATCGAGGTCGAATTGGGGATCGAGCGTTCTGATCTTGCCTAGATGCGCCGCGGCCGCGATTTCGTCGCCGAGCCAGCCGTAGCAGGCAGCGGCGAAAGCGTGCTGAGCCGAGTCCATGGTTGACAGATGCATGAAAGCTTCGATCGCCTCGCCATACTGGCGCGCGGCGAAATGCGCTTTTCCCAGATGGCTCCAGAACCTCTCCGGGTGGTGCGGGTTCAACTGCATCGCCTTGCGGATCCATTCAATTCCCTCCTCCGGCCTCCCCAGCCACGTCAATAACTCGCCTTGCTGCACCACCACGAGGTCGTAATTGGGATTGAGGGCCAGCGCCCGCTCTTGATGGTAGCGCGCTGTGGTCAGCTCATTGTTGTTCACGTTCACGGCCGCGAGAATGCGATGGACATCGGCATCGTTGTTGTCCAGCGCCAGCGCCCTGTCCAGCGCTGCCATGATGTTGTTCCAGATGGCATCCCTGTCTTCGCACCAGTTATGGACCCAGGCCTGGCCAAGAATGCAGGCCCGCCAGGCATGGGCATGGGCATAATCGGGGTCGAGCGTGACGGCCCTTTCTATCAAGGTTTGCGCGCGTTCATTATCTGCAATCGTGCTTCGGTGATGCAGCACCTTGGCAGCAAGCACACATTCATACGCGGCCATGTTTGCAGGTTTCGCCCGCGCGAGCTGGTCCCGCTGAGCCGCCTCGACGCGACCGGGCAGCGTGGCTGCGATCGCCGCGGTCACCTCATCCTGAATCGCGAATATGTCGTCCAGCTTCCGGTCATACTTGTCTGCCCAAATATGAGCGTCGTTCGCCGTGTCGATGAGCTGAACCGTCACGCGCACCCTGTCGCCGATCTTGCGGACGCTTCCCTCCACCAGGTATTGGACGGTGAGTTTCTCGGCCACCTCGCGCACATTCACGGCGCGGTTCTTGTAGACGAAGCTGGAATTGCGCGAGATGACGAACAGCTCATGGTGGCGGGACAGTTCGGTGATGATGTCCTCGGTCAGTCCGTCCGCGAAAAATTCCTGCTCGGGGTCGCCGCTCATGTTGGTGAACGGCAGCACCACTATCGAAGGTTTCGAGATGGATCGCTTTGCCTCGACTTCTGGCAGGGCAGGACTGTCAAACCCGACGCGATAGAGGCGAACCGGGCGGCTGATGTTCTTTAACGTCTTCTCGCCCAGGTCCTCCATGGCAATTTCGAGACGGTCGGCAATTTGGGTCGCCACCGCTGCGGTCACGCAGATACCGCCGACGTCGGCGAGTTGCTCGATGCGCGAGGCAATATTGACGCCGTCGCCGAAAATGTCCTCATCGTCGAAAATGATGTCGCCGAGATTTATGCCGATCCTGAATTCGATGCGCCGTTCCTGCGGCACATCCGAATTGCGCCGTTTCATGCGCTGTTGAATTTCCACGGCGCATTTCACGGCATCGGTCACGCTCTGGAACTCAACGAGCATGCCGTCTCCGGTGGTCTTGATGATACGGCCCTTGTTCTTCGCGATGGCGGGATCGACCAGTTCTATGCGATGGGTCCGAAGGCGTGCGAGCGTGCCGGATTCGTCGGCCTCCATCAGCCGACTGTAGCCCGCCATATCGGCAGCCAGAATTGCGGCTAGTCTCTGTTCCATCGCTGAACCACAAACCAAGCTTATCCTTCCAGAGCTGCCAAATCCAGCAATTTGGGCTTGTGGCTGAATCAAGAAGTCTTCCTACCGCCGCAGCAAGAAAGGGCGGATCAGAACCTTCCGCCTGGTGGCTGCGAACTCGATCGCATCAATCGCGGGAGGGATCCGCGCGGCGTCAAGCTCGTCGAGGCGACATGTTTCGGCAGGGCGCTGAACCGGTCGGCAAAATCTCCGGTCTCCTTGGGCCACGAGCCGGCAAAGATCTCATAGGTCGTGCGCCCCAAAAGCATGGCGCCGCTGTCGGCAAGCTCGTCGTCCATGAATTTTTGCATCTCATCGTTCCAGGCAACGCCCGGCAGCTTCTCGACCTCGGCAATGCCATCGACGCTGATGAATTCGGTGATGATGAGGTTTGTCATGGCGGGCTCCTTCTGTCCGAGGACGGACGGCGCGGGCATTTTGCGACAGGCTGCGAAATAGTGTGGCGCGTTGTTGTTTTACCGCGGCCGGCTGGAACGCCGACTGCGGCGCCTGCTCGAAAAGGACGCGGCCAAACCGGACCTGATCAAGACGATTCTCGATGTGGGACTTGCCCCCTCGCCGACTCAGCCACCCTAGCTAAAGTGACTGATATCTATATTGGGTTGGCCGATCCGACTGACGTAGGAACCAAATCGCTGAGTAAGGTTGCTAAGGAAGGGAGATGCCACCGAGGCTATTCTTTTCGCCAGGCTTTTCTGAAGGTCGGCTAGTGGAATCGTCCGAAGCTTCTTGAATTGTACTACTAGGGGCTTCCCGTCCTCAAGTGGGGGGAGGAAGTGTTGGGCTGGCTCGAACTGATTGACAAGCTTCCTGAAATATTTCTCAGCACCATCCCTTTTTGATTTGCTCGAGGCGGGCTTTAATGACGCCGCATGCTGTTTCCAATCTTCAAGTAGCGCCTCTGTGTCACAGTAAGCGAGTAATATTGGGTCGGTTTTCTGAGTGGCCATGTCGCATTGAGGCGTCAAAACGATCCACAATCCATCCTCAAATCTGAATACGTCGCCGGTATGGGGTCGAATCTCCTGAAGCGCGGGTTGAATATAGTTCTCAAACGGGTGCCATTTTACGCTATCCTCAGAATCAATTCCCAAGATGTCCGCTATGTGACTAGCGTACTGCCTTGAAACGATGCCAACGAGTTGTTTGGCGCCTATCCCCGCTAACGCCTCATAAGAATTCCAACGCGGCCACACCCGGCCGTAGAAGACAGATGCACCGCGCGCCTGAATATTCCTTCGTGTGCCATCGAGCACTTCAATCATTGGGGAAAGATCGGCGAACCATTTGATAGCCTTATCGTACGCGTCTGCATCTCCTTTGTCGAAGACGGCCAGCATTTCATGCCCTTCCGCCTTTCGATCAAAATCTGCAGGGTGTCCGCTGATAATTGCTGCAGGAATGCCGTACTGAAGAACACATAAATCCGCCAAACGGCTTCCGGCCAGTTTATCCTCGCCGCCCTTCAGACGCAGATCGAGAAGGGCGGCATCAAGACGAAGTCGGCTGAGTTGAGCGAGCCCTTCTTCGTATGTAGTCGCGACCATCAGTTCAAAAGACACCTCTGGGTGCGCTTCGTTCCATTCCTTTATGGCATCTTCGAACAGCGAGAGCTGCGCTTTGTCATCCTCAACGAACAATAAGCGAATTGACATTCTAACCCCCCAAGCAAGGAAACCGTATCTCGAAACGAGTGCCGTTCGAAAAATGCATATGATAGTGCAGAGACGCAGTCGATCTGGACAGTGCTTCTTTGGCGATGTTCAGGCCAAGGCCCGTGCCATTGTCCTTGAGTGTGAAGCCGACGTCGAATATCTGCTCGGCGAACTCGTCCGGAACTCCTGGACCGTTGTCGTCGACGTAGATGATCGCTTCGCTCCCCTGCCAGCGGAATCGAATGTTGATCTGTGGGCTTTGCGTCTTGGACTGTTCAAGCCAGTGAATAGAATTGCCTACTAGATTGACCAAGGCGGTTTTCAGATCGTCCTTATACCCGAACAATCGTTTGGGGGTGCCCTCTTGTTCGACCTGCATTTCAACATTATGGCTGTCGAAGATTCCAAGCACTTCGTGAACAGCATCGACACCGTAAAAATCTTCCGGTGGCCCTCTACGTGCCCCCGAAAGTGGGCGAAGTGTCTCAAAGAGTTGTCTTAGTTTCTCCCCGTTTTCCCGGACCAACGCAAGCTTATCAGGAAATTCTCTCTTGGTTTCTTCCGTGTATTTGCTGTTGTCGAAAAGGAACTGATATCGCGTCTGGAGTCGTTTTCCAGTGTTCGCAAGGAAAGTAGCGCTGGGGGCGCCCTCGTGAAGAATTTCTCCGATTATCTGCCCGAGCGACGATTGTGCTTCCAGAATCCTCTGGCGCTCTTCGAGGGCTTCAATCCTATCGACTAGGAGAGCAGACTGTTTGGCTATGAGCCCTTGAGCTGAAACTCTCTTATCGGGGGAAATATCAGATATGAGATTCTGGAGGGGCCCCAATTCGGAAATCTTCTTGACATCCTCGAAAGTGGTCCGCTTTCGCCTTGCTATTCCTGCATCCTCACGGAATTTCTGTCGTCGCGGTTCTACGCGTTCTGCCAATAGGTCTGTGATAATTCGGTGAAGCCGACGGAATGCCGCATTCTGTTCAAAACCCTCTCGGCTGCTTCGTTCCACCAAGCCAGAAGCGTCTTGATGCTGAACTGTAACATATCCGGCGATCTGGTTGTGCCCAATTCGAAGGCTTGGATTCTGAACTCGACGCTTGTCCAGTGTTAGCCAGTCATTTTCAGGATCACCATAAGGGCGGATTCTGAACCCGTCCCTGTAAATTGCGATCCCGGCAACACTGTCCAGAATCTGACGGGCCTCGGCGGCGTTCATATCCCCCAGCCCAGCCTTTTTGACAGCCTCGCGAACAACTGCCGCCTCTCGATCGAACAGGAACAGTTGGACAGTGACTACGCCACAGGCCTGCTCCTCATCCCGCAGTGGAAGGACAAGATCGATCGACTGAGGTGCTTGCCCTGCACGACGAATCTGCATTGTGCCGTGGAAGCGCCCCTCCACATCGAAATGACCCGAGACCTCGTAGTCGCTACTTGTCAGGATTGGGAATGGCTGAACCTCGAAAGCCTTCTTGGGATCAAGTGTGTCATTCGCGCTGTCTGGGTCGTACGTTGTCCCAACCACGCTCCAGCCGTCGAAACCTGCTGTTTTCTTCGTGCAGGCCGACAGGTCGAGATAGATGGAGAATTTGTCTTGTTCGTTCTGCTGGAGCGGGGATATTAGCCGCCGAAGCTCAAGGTAGAGTCGAGAGAGCTTCGTTTCTGTCCAGTCTTCTGAAAGTTCGCTGATCTCAATGGTCGTCCCCGTGGGCAGGGTCGTTTCCTGGGTCAGGTAGTCGATCGAAACGTCTGATAGATACGTGTCACCATCGAACACGCTCCAGTTCAGCTCCGGGATCAGAACTTCGGCTCGCGATCCTGTTCGGTCGCTGACAGAGTTAAGCGCCATCCGGTTGCCAAGCTTGGCCGCAGCGAATCGCCCGATGCCTTTGGAGCCCATCATGTGACGCCTTCGTATCGGCGACAGCCGCGTTCCTGATTTGGCAGCTGTGGCTGGCTCCATCCATTTGTCTTGAATGTCAGACAACGTCATTCCGTGGCCATTATCAACAACAGCTATTCTGCCCTTGCCGACTTGAAGAGGTGGGACAAATTTGATCGATACGAACGACGCATCCGCGTCGTATGCATTCTTGACCAGTTCTATGACGGCTGCTTCGGGTCCGCTGATAAGCTGGTCGCCGATGGTGCGGATGATCCTGGCGCGCGGCCTAAATTGAAGTTTCTTCTCGGCACTTGGCATTATTTTCTTTTCCAGCGATTTAGAATCGGGCTTTCAGTGGGCCAATAGATGCTTCAATCAATGAACCAGCGTCCGGGTGACTGCTTCGACCGCATCGACAATAGCAGGGACTAATCCAAACACCTTTATGACGACCACCGGCGCTGCGGCCACAAGCGCTGCGTCGGTGAATTTTGTGAATCGCTCCCCCGCCCATGTGGCGAGGGCGGTTGCAAAGCGGACGAGGCGAGATTTGCTTTGCTCGACGCTCGTCTTATCTGGGCTTCTTGTTTTCAGTTCTCTCTGAATCGTGTCGATGTCGGATAGTGCCTGCCGAAAATGCTCCCGCCCGATCTCCTTTGGTGCAGCTGTGTCCGGAGGATTGTTGTGCCCTATCCATGGCAGCTCCTGCTCAAGGTCGGCGATGCGATCGCGCAAGATTTTGAGTGCAGTCAGCGCATCCTGCCGTTCTTCCTCCAGCGAACGAACTTCTGGGTTGAGCAAACGCCCGAAATCCAGATTCTCCAGTAGCATCGCGCGTATGCGTGGCCGAACGCCGCTGCCTACGCTCTCGGCGGCCGAGAAGTCGATCAGCGCGGGAGCTCCGAATTCTCGCACAACCGCAGAGATGTTACGCATGCGGTAGCGGATTGCCGCATCATTCCGTAGCGCAAGCGGACCGCGCAGCAGTGCCTGCGCGATCGGCTCCGACTTTTGATCCATTCCCTGGATCTGCAGGCGCAGGAGCAGCACGTATGCGTCGACCGATCGACGAAGCTCTTCCTCACTCCAACGTGCATTTGCGCTTGTGGATGAATCGCCTTGGCGTCTCGCTTTGGTCATGTGTGGAGGCGGCATAGCCTATCCCTTGAGTCCCGGCCGAGACTGGCAATGTGGTACTCAGGCAACATCGCGTAGTCTCGCGCGGGCCGGTTCTGCGTCATCGCGCATGTGCCGCGCGTTGAGGATCGACCACAGTGCCTCTCCGATCCAGCGCGCGAGCAACGGCGGGACGGCATTGCCGACTTGAACATACTGCTGAGTCCGGTTTCCCTTAAAAAGATAGTTGTCGGGGAACGTCTGAAGGCGTGCGGCCTCGCGGACCGACAGACTGCGGCACTGCATCGGATCTGGGTGGATGAAATAGTGACCGTCCTTCGAAATGTGGCTCGTAACGGTGGTGGAGGGGCCGCTCGCGATCTGAACCCGGAAGCGGTCGGCGAATTTTCCTGTCGACCAGTTCTGATGCCGGGGGGCGAGTTCCCCGGGAAAGTCGGATGCCTTGGGTGATCGACCCGTGACCTCAGCGAATGCAGCCGCAAAAAAATAGCGCGCGAGATCGCTTGTCATATGGCCGCGCGTCACATGATTTGGCAGCGTCTTGAGCCGTTGGTCGATCAGCCAATTGCGTAGGTCGGCGGGGCAGTCCCGGGCGATGCCTGTTCCTCTAGTCTCTCGCTCTGGCACGTCGCTCAGGTTCTCGAACGCGGCGAGATGCCTTGCAGCGCGCGTCGTGAATGTGAGGTGCTCAGCATCGGGCAGGTTCGTTTCAACACCGGCCACGAAGGACATTGCGCTAGTGATGACGCGTTTCCATTCCTTCCCGGTATCTAACCCTCGGCTGAGCCCGCTCCGTAGCTTCGGCATACCATCAAGAACATGGCCGACCGTTGCTTTAAGAGCGTGACGGACCATTACGTCAGCAAGCGCGGTGTCAGGCAGATCGGCTGCGACATCGGCTCGCAGTCCGACAACAATAACCCGATGACGCGCCTGCGGCACGCCGAAGTCCTCGGCGCGGATCACGAAATCGGCGGCTGTTGGCTGAAACCTTCCGAAGTTGAGCTGCCTTCGACGGCGAGGAGTCAACGCGATGAGTCGGTAGCGCTCGCGCCCACTCTCTGCACCCCGAAGGTCCTTCAGCACTTGGTCAAATATTAGATTTTCTCCGTCAACCGACGAAGATAGCATGCCCTTGACATTCTCCATCACGAAGGCTGCAGGACGAAGACGCTCCAGGATTCTGATGTACTCTTGGTAGAGGAAGTGCTTATCATCCTTACTGGCTACATATCCTTGGATGCCGGAATTCCGTGCTCGCCCAACAAGCGAATAGGCTTGGCAAGGTGGGCCGCCGATCAGAATGGAGTTGCCGCCACTTTCCTCTCGAATGGCATCGATACGGCCGTTCAATCGCTCAGCAGGATTCTCCTTTCCGAGTTCGAACTGCCAAGCCTCCAATTCGGCAGCCGCCCACTGCTCGGGGTAGAGCTCAGACCAATTGGGCTCTGTGGCCCCTTCATTGATATGATTGTAATAGGCATCCGGAAACTTGCCATCGAACTGGCGTAGAAAGGCTCGCAATCTCAGTGTGGAATGGGCAGCAGAATCCTTTTCGACAGAGAGGGCGATATGGAATGCCCGCTTCCCGTCAGCATTGCGGACGCTCGAAAATCCCTCAGCCAGTCCGCCTGGGCCGGCAAAAATATCTACGATCGAATATACTGGCAAGAATCACGCCTTCTGGAACCCGCCTGATAAACCCCATCACAGAATAACGAGTTGTTGCAAGAAATACAGGCCTCCATACTGTGGTTGATGTAGTCCGCACAGAAATAAGATCGCGCATGATGGCTGGGATCAAGGCCGGCAACACGAAGCCTGAAATCCGGCTGCGAAAGGCGCTGCATAGTGCCGGTCTTCGCTATCGTTTGCACGTTGCAGGGCTGCCGGGCAAACCCGATATCGTACTTCCATCAAGGCGCGCCACCATCTTTGTACATGGCTGCTTCTGGCATCGTCATGCCGGCTGTCACTGGTGCACAACGCCTGCCGACAACGCGGAGTTTTGGGCGAACAAGTTCGTCCGAAACATTGAGCGCGACAGGGAGGTGATAGAGATGCTCGCCAATTCGGGTTGGCGTACCGGCATTGTTTGGGAGTGCGGGCTTCGGGTGCCTTATATCTCCGCCACCATCGAGGCTGTACGCGACTGGATAGCATCGGATCGATCAAATTTTGAAAGCGGGGTAGTTCGGCCAAAGGGATAGGATCTCAAGCTCACTTCTGCCGTCGTCCCCTCTTGCCATACCCGAATTCTCATCCTAATCTCCCTCTGAGAAAACCTTTTCCCAAATCGCCCCGCATCCGCTGACCTCACCATTCAGCACCCCGCCGGGCCATAAGAGAAAAGCTTTTCCCACCTGGGAGGATCGATATCCGAATCATGGCGTCCGACGCACAGCCTGTCTCCGCCAAGACCCCCGTCACCCTCCGCGAGGTGGCCGCGCTCGCTGGCGTCAGCGTTGCCACGGCCTCAAAAGCGCTGAACGGGCAGGGGCGGATGACCGCCGAAACGCGGACCCGCATTCGCGGGACGGCGCAGCGGCTTGGCTTTCGCCCGATACCGTCGGCCTTTTGACCAACGACTTATCGCCGCGCCTTCGGCGCGCATTTGTGACGGTCACCGCCTTCATGAAGCAACTCTGATCCCAAATATCATCGTGCGATGCCGAGCCGCTGCGGGAGGCGATGCGGGTAACGTCAGCAAAGTGGAACAATCCGGCAGCCGGCGGGTTTGTACGATGAAGGGCGATTTGTTTCGGAGGAAGATTACGATGAAACGCGTCCTTGCCCAACATGCGGTGCGACTGATGCTCGGCGGCGTAACCGCCTGCCTGCTCACGGTCGTCGAGATTCCCAACCCAATTGCGCCATTGTCGCTTTTGTCCGAGGCAAGGGCTGCCACCACCGTTTCGATCAGCACGTTCTACGAAGACCTGTCTTCCTATGGTGATTGGGTCTCGTATCACGGAGCGACCGTTTTCGTGCCGGTTGATGTGCCTGACGATTGGCGTCCGTATACGCTTGGACACTGGGTCTATACCGAGCAGTATGGCTGGCTCTGGGTGTCCGACGAGCCATTCGGCTGGGCGACGTACCATTACGGCCGGTGGGGCTATGCCGACGATATCGGCTGGTACTGGGTTCCGGGCACTCGCTGGGCGCCAGCATGGGTGAGTTGGCGTCGTGACAGAGAGCACATCATTTGGGCGCCGCTGCCGCCCCGCCGCGATCCGGATTTGATTTCAATCGAGGTGACCTTCGACACGACGCCGGATTATTACTGGGTTGTGGTCCCCACCCGCGAATTCCTTGCCGCGGACATTTCTGTAGTCGTTATTCGTGATGAGCCGGAGTTTGTGCGCATTGTCGAGGCGGCCGAACCGGCCGGCGACGTGACGATCCAGAACAACGTGGTGATCAACAAAGTCATTGATGTCGATGTGATCGAAAAGGAGACGAACCAGAAGGTGACTGCCGTCAAGGTCAGCAAGACCGACGCGCCCGAGCAGTCCGGCAAACTGGAAAACGATACGGTCGCTGTCTTTGAGGGCGAGGTGAAAGCCGACCCTAAGGCCAAACCAGCTAAGCTCAAAGACATCGAAGAGGTGAAGCAGGTTCAGGCTGGCCGGAAATCGAAGCCGACCGAAGGCGCTGCAACGACCGAGCAGGCCAAGCCCGAAGAAACCGCCAAGCCTGAGAAGCCGAAGACCAAGGAGCAGCCGGCCACCGAGCAGCAGCAGGCCGAGCCCGGCAAGGCGGCCAAGCCTGTGAAGCCGAAGGGCGCGGAGCAGCCCGCCGCCAAGCAGCAGCAGGCCGAGCCGGAACAGGCGGCCAAGCCTGAGAAGCCGAAGACCAAGAAGCAGCCCGCCGCCGAGCAACAGCAGGCCGAGCCGGAACAGGCGGCCAAGCCTGAGAAACCGAAGATCAAGAAGCAGCCCGCCGCCGAGCAGCAGCAGGCCGAGCCCGAACAGACGGCCAAGCCTGAGAAGCGGAAGGCCAAGAAGCAGCCCGCTGCCGAGCAGCAGCAGGCTGAGCCGGAGCAGGCTGCCAAGCCTGAGAAGCGGAAGGCCAAGGAGCAGCCAGCGGCCGAGCAGCAGCAGGCCGAGCCCGAGCAGGCGGTCAAGCCCAAGCCACAGAAACAGAAAAACAAGGCGTGCGATCCACAGACTGAGAACTGCTAGCCGTGCGGGAAGACTGCGGCACCGCGATTATTTGATCGCGGTGCCCGCTGAACGGCAATGCACGCCAAAGCTGCTCGCCCTCTTTCCTTCGGGCCGCCATGGCAGATCCTGGACCCAGGGCAGCGAGTCGTAGTTGACTGCCGAACATGCCTGTAACCAGGCCATTCTCTCTTGCCATCCTTGCATCCTTCCCCTAATCTTCCTTTTGAGAAAACCTTTTCCCAACTCTGCCGGCATCCGCTGACTTCACCATTCAGCGCCTCGCAGGCCGGCAAGAGAAAAGCTTTTCTCAAATGGGAGGATCGATATCCAAATTATGGCGTCCGATGCGCAGCCAACGCCCGCCAAGCAGCCCGTCACCCTCCGCGAGGTGGCGGCGCTTGCCGGCGTCAGCGTCGCCACGGCATCGAAGGCGCTGAACGGGCAGGGGCGGATGACGGCCGAGACGCGGACGCGGATTCGCGAGACGGCGCAGCGGCTTGGGTTTCGCCCGAACAGCCTGGCGCAGAGCCTGCTCAGGCGGCGCTCCTTTACCGTCGGGCTGTTGACCAACGACACCTATGGCCGCTTTTCGCTGCCGCTGATGGCTGGCGTTTCCGATGCGCTGGTCGATGCCGGCGTCTCGGTGTTTTTGTGCAATGTCGAGGACGACCCGCGCCTTGCCCAGCTGCATGTCGATGCCATGCTCGACAAGCGCGTCGACGGCATAATCGCCACCGGCAAGCGCATCGACCGCCATCTGCCGGTCGATCTCGCCAATCTCGGCATTCCGGCGATCTATGCCTTCACCGAGCCGGATCCGGGCGCCATCGCTTTCGTGTCCGACGATGCCGGCGGGGCGCGGCTGGCGGTCGAGCATTTTTGCCGGCTCGGGCGGCGGCGCATCGCCCATGTCAGCGGTCCGGCGAGCTTTGCCGTGGTGCACGCCCGCGCCGAGGCCTATCGCGCGGTGCTGGCCGAGAACGGCCTGCCGGTCATGGAGCCGCTGCTCGGCCCGTGGTCGGAGGCCTGGGGCCACGAGGCGGTGGCAAAACTGTTCGACGGCGAGGGGTTCGACGGCACGCGCGAAAAGCCCGATGCGGTGTTTTGCGGCAACGACCAGATCGCGCGCGGCGTCATCGACGCCTTGCGCGAGCGCGGTATTTGCGTGCCGGACGAGGTCGGCGTCATCGGCTTCGACAACTGGCAGATCGTCGCCGAGGCGACCCGCCCGCCGCTGACCTCGGTCGACATGAACCTTTCAGCACTTGGCCGCGAGGCCGGCCTTGCCTTGCTTTCGCTCGTCGGCGGCGAACCCGCTCTGCCGGGCATCAGAAAACTGCCGTGCCGGCTGGTGGTGCGTCAGTCATGCGGCCGTCCGCCGGACGGCTGAACGAAACGGGCCGTGTCGATAGTCACCCGCTTGGGGGCGCGGCTAAATTAAAACGCTAAATTAAAACCATGTGGAGGAGAAGCATGAGAACCACCATTACCGGGCTCGCCATCGCCGCGAGCATTTTGGGCACGCTGGCAACAGTCGGCTCGGCCGCCGCCGACACTGCCAACATCTGGGTTCGCGCCGACGGCTCGAACTTCATGCCGCGCATCGTCGATGCCTTCAACAAGGGGCATCAGAACCAGATCAAGCTCGACATCATCCCGAATGCCGAGATCATCCCGAAATATGGTGCTGCCGCTGCCGGCGGCACGGCGCCCGACGCGCTGTCGCTCGACCTGATCTACACGCCGTCCTTCGCCGCCGCCAGCCAGCTCGAAGACATCACCGACTGGGCGAAATCGCTGCCTTATTTCGCCAGCCTGTCGCCGGCGCATGTCAAGACCGGCACCTATAAGGGCCGCATCTACGGGCTGCCGTTCTCGGCGGACTCCTCGGTGCTGATCTGGAACAAGAAGCTGTTCAAGCAGGCCGGCCTCGACCCGGAAAAGGGCCCGACCAACTGGGCCGAAATCGAAGCCGACGCCGAAAAGGTCAACGCGCTCGGCGGCGACATCAAGGGCTTCTACTTCTCCGGCAATTGCGGCGGCTGCAACATCTTCACCTTCACGCCGCTGATCTGGGCCTCGGGCGGCGACATCCTGACGGAGGACGGCTCCAAGGCGACGCTGGACACGCCGCAGATGCGCGGCGCCATCGACCTCTACCGTTCGATGGTCAAGAAGGATCTGGTGCCATCAGGCGCGCAGACCGACACCGGCTCCAACTTCTTTGCCGCCTTCGCCACCGGCAATATCGGCATCTCGCCGTCCGGCGCCTTCGCCATCGGCGCGCTGAACACGCAATATCCCGACATCGACTACGGCATCACCTTCCTGCCCGGCAAGGATGGCGGCTGGTCGTCGTTTGCCGGCGGCGACAATTTCGTCGTCACCAAGGGCACCACGAAGGTCGCGGTGGTCAAGGAGTTCCTCGACTTCGCCTATTCGCTCGAAGGCCAGACCATATTGGCGAAATACGGCAGCCTGCCGGTGCGCGGCGACATCGCCAATGAGGCGCTGAAAGACCTCGACCCGCGCTACAAGGTCGCCGCCGAAGCCATGGCCAAGGGCCGCACGCCCTATTCGGTGGTGTTCAACGACCTGATCAACTCGGCCAACGGTCCGTGGAACCAGATGATGAACGAGGTCTTCTTCGGCGAAGACGTCGACGGCGCCATCGCCAACGCGCAGGAAACGATGCAGTCGATCATCGATTCGGCGCCGCAGAAGTAGGCGCCGGCTCCACCTCCCCCTTGAGGGGAGGTCGGACCGAAGGTCCGGGTGGGGTCGTTGCGGCAGTGCTCGACATTTCTGTCGGCGCGCTTCGCGGAGGGCCCCACCCCCGCAGCCCCTTAACCTCCCCCTTGAGGGGAGGTCGGACCGCAGGTCCGGGCGGGGTCATCGCGGCAGTGCTCGACGCTCTTTTGATGTCGGCGCGCTTCGCGGAGGACCCCACCCCCGGCCTTCGACCGGACCCTCCCCTCAAGGGGGAGGGGGACGTCCCGCCAATGGAACAACAGGCATGAGCACCATCACAGTACGCCGTCGCAACGTTGGCTCCCCCTTCTCCCCTTGTGGGAGAAGGTGTCGCCGAAGGCGACGGATGAGGGGTGCTCCAGCTTGGCTCGGACGGCATTCCTTCCAACACCCCTCATCCGTCTCGGCGCTTCGCGCCGATCCACCTTCTCCCACAAGGGGAGAAGGAGAAGGCCAGCGATGACCACCATCACAGCAACCACCGCCGCGCCAGCGCGCGCATACAAACTGGTCGGCGCCGGCCGCCGGCAGTGGATCGGCCTGCTCTATGTCGCGCCCGCCGTTGCCCTGGTCGTCGTCTTCTTCATCGTGCCGCTTTGCATGACCGCCTGGATGTCGCTGCACAACTGGCCGCTGATGGGCGCGCATAGCTTTATCGGCCTCGACAATTACTGGGCGATCCTGCGCGACACCCGTTTCTGGAACGCGCTGAAGTTCACCGGCTACTACACGGTGGTGGTCACGATCGCGATCTTCGCCGTCGCCTTTCCGCTGGCGCTGTTCATCGAAAGGCCGCGGCAGCTGACCGGCTTCTACCGCACGTCCTTCTTCATGCCGGCGGTCATCGGCTTCGCCTCGGCGAGCCTTTTGTGGTCGTGGCTGCTCAATGTCGATTCCGGCCTGTTCAGCCCGGCCGCCTTCGAGCTTGGCCTGACCGAGAAGAAATTCAACCTGCTGGCGACCTTCCAGCCGGCCTTCTGGTCGATCATCGCCATGGTGGTGTGGAAGGTGGCGGGCTTCACCATGATCATCCTGATGACCGGCCTGCAGTCGATCCCGCCGGACCTGCAGGAGGCGGCGATGATCGACGGGGCAGGGCCATTCGCGCGGTTCCGGGCGATTACCTTGCCCTTGATGCGCCGCACGCTGGCGCTGGCGCTGATCCTGTCGGTCGCCGGCTCGATCCTCGCCTTCGACCAGTTCTACATCATCCTGCGCGGCGGCCCGCGCAACCAGACGCTGACCGCCGTCTACTGGATCTTCAACCAGTCCTTCGTGTCGTTCAAGCTCGGCTATGGCGCGGCACTTTCGATGGTCCTGCTGGTCATCCTGGTGGCGCTCAGCCTGATCCAGTTGCGGCTGCTGCGCAATCCGGAAGGGGTCGATTGATGGCGCAGGCTCGCACCCGCAAACGCCGCATCGGCATGCAGATCGCCGAGCACTCGACCGGCATCATCGCGTCCATACTGTTCCTGGCGCCGATCGCCTGGACGGTGCTTTCGGCCTTCAAGCCGGCGCAGGAGGCGCGCCAGCCACCGCTGCCGCCGTGGCCGACCAGCGGCATCTCGCTCGAGAACTACGCCACGCTCAACACCTTCGGCGACGGCCTCTGGCTGCCGGCGCAAAACAGCATCTACGTCTCGGTCATGACCGTGGTGCTGTCGGTGATCGTCAGCGTGCTCGCCGGCTACGGTTTCTCGCGCTTCCGTTTTCCGCTGAAGAACCTGCTGTTCGTCGTCATCCTGTCGACGATCATGATCCCGTTCCAGTCGATCCTGACGCCGATCTTCCTGGTGCTGACCAAGATCGGCCTGCACAACACGCTGACCGGGCTGGTCTGCGTCTACGTCACGCTGCAGCTGCCGTTCTCGATCTTCATGATGCGCAACGCCTTCGATGCGGTGCCGCGCGAGATCGAGGAGGCCGCGCGCATGGACGGCGCCAACAACGTCACCATGCTGTTGAGGGTGATGCTGCCGCTGGTCTGGCCGGGCATCGTCACCATCGCGCTGTTCGCCTTCCTCGGCGCCTGGAACGAGTTTCTGGCTGCGCTGGTGCTGATGACGGACCAGTCGAAATTCACGCTGCCGATCATGATGACGGCGCTGCAGTCCGGCCGCTTCGGCGCCATCGACTGGGGTGCCGTGCAGGCCGGCGTCACCGTCATGATGGTGCCGTGCCTGGTGCTCTTCCTGCTGCTGCAGCGCTTCTACATCCGCGGCCTGATGGCAGGGGCCGTGAAGTGACCACAAGAAATCGAACGGGAGTAAATTGATGACCGCATCGCAATCCGCCAGTCAGGGCGCCAAGCCGAAACTCGCCTTCCGCCCGCTGCCCGTGCCGCAGGTCGATGTGCGCGGCTTCTGGGGCGACCGCGTCGATGCCGTCGCCTCAAAGACCGCCGGCATCCTCTACGACCGCTGCGTCGAGGCGCGCATGCTCGAGCAGATCGACCCGGACCGGCCATCGCCCGGCGTCGTCATTCCGTTCCACTCACCGTCGCCGGACGAGGCGGCCACCGCCGGCAATGAGTTCACCGGATCGACGGTGACGACGCAGATGTTCTGGGACTCCGATTGGGGCAAGACCATCGAGACCGCCGCCTATTCGCTCTATCGCCGCCGCAACGACGAGCTCGAGAAGAAGATCGATGCCGTCATCGACATGTATGGAAAGCTGCAGCAGCCCGACGGCTATCTGTCGAGCTGGTACCAGCGCATCCAGCCCGGCCTGCGCTGGACCAATCTGCGCGATTGCCACGAGCTCTATTGCGCCGGCCACCTGATCGAAGGCGCCGTCGCCTACTACCAGGCCACGGGGAAACGCAAGCTGCTCGACATCATGTGCCGCTACGTCGATCATATCGCCGAGACGTTCGGTCCCGAGCCCGGCAAGAAGAAGGGCTATTGCGGCCATGAGGAGATCGAGCTGGCGCTGGTCAAACTGGCGCGGGTGACGGGCGAGCGCAAATACATGCAGCTTGCCAAATATTTCATCGATCAGCGCGGCCAGCAGCCGCATTATTTCGACGAGGAGGCGCGCGCCCGCGGCGCCGACCCCAAGGCCTATCATTTCAAAACTTACGAATACAACCAGTCGCACAAGCCCGTACGCGAGCAGGACAAGGTCGTCGGCCATGCGGTGCGGGCGATGTATCTCTATTCGGGCATGGCCGACATCGCCACCGAATATGGCGACGACACGCTGCGGGTGGCGCTCGACCGGCTGTGGGACGACCTCATGACCAAGAACCTCTACGTCACCGGCGGCCTCGGGCCGTCATCGCACAATGAGGGTTTCACCGCCGATTACGACCTGCCCAACGACACCGCCTATGCCGAGACCTGTGCTTCGGTCGGCCTGGTGTTCTGGGCAAGTCGCATGCTCGGCATGGGTCCAAATGCGCGCTACGCCGACATCATGGAGCGGGCGCTCTACAACGGCTCGATCTCGGGCCTGTCGCTCGACGGCTCGCTGTTCTTCTACGAAAATCCGCTCGAAAGCCGCGGCGCCCACCACCGCTGGAAATGGCACCGCTGCCCGTGCTGCCCGCCCAATGTCGGGCGCATGGTCGCCTCGATCGGCAGCTATTTCTACGGCCTGTCGGACGACGCACTCGCCGTCCATCTCTATGGAAACGGCACGGCTCGTTTCGATATTGCGGGCCGGCAGATAGAGCTCACCCAAACGAGCAATTATCCCTGGGACGGCGCGGTCTCGATCTCTGTCGAACCGGAAGCTCCGACCGCGTTCACTTTGCACCTGCGCCTGCCGGCCTGGTGCCGCAAGGCAGCGCTCAAGGTCAACGGCGCCGATGTCGATCTGGCTGCCATCAGCAGCGACGGCTATGCCGCGATCCGCCGCGAATGGCGCAAGGGCGACCGCGTCGAGCTCGACCTCGAAATGGCCGTCGACCGCCTCTACGCCAATCCGCAGGTGCGGCAGGATATCGGCCGCGTCGCACTGGCGCGCGGCCCGCTGATCTATTGCGTCGAGGAGACCGACAATTCCAGCCAGCTGCACCGCATCGCTCTGCCGCGCACGGCCGACATCGAGGCGCATCAGCAGCCGAACCTTCTGGGCGGCGTTGTGACACTTTCGGCGATTGCCAAAAAGGAGGCTTTCGAAAACTGGGAAGAGGGGCTCTACCGCACCGAACCGCCGGCGGTCGAGGACGCGAAAATCACCGCCGTGCCGTACTTTGCCTGGGACAACCGCGACCCCGGCGAGATGCTGGTCTGGCTCAGAAGCGCGGAGTAGGCTGGGCGCGGCAGCGGCTCAAAGTACCTCGACCGCAGTCGCGAATATGTAGCCGGCGCCACGCTCCGTAACAATGAGCTTCGGCTCGCTCGGATTGACCTCGAGCTTGCGGCGCAGCCGCAATATCTGCACGTCGATGCTGCGGTCGAACACCTCTTCGTCGTGCACGCGGCTGGCAGCGAGAAGCTGCTCGCGGCTCAGGATCTGCTGCGGCGATTTCAGGAAGGCTGCCAGCAGGTTGAACTCGCCGGCGGTCAGCGGCGTCGCCTCGCCCGCCGCCGACCTTAGGCGCCGCATCCGCATGTCGAGCTCCCAGCCGGCAAAACGATAGCGTATGGGTTTCTTGCCGCGCGGCTGCGGCTGCGTCGACCGCGATCGCCGCAGCACGGCGCGAATGCGCGCCAGCAGCTCCCTGAGGCCGAAGGGCTTGGTGATGTAGTCGTCGGCGCCGAGTTCCAGGCCGACGACGCGATCCACCTCGTCGCACCTGTGGCCGGTGATGATGATGATGGGCGCTTCCGGCGGACTGCCGAGTTGCCGCATGATGTCGAACCCGTCCTCATCGGCAAGCCGCATGTCGAGGATCATCAGGTCTACGGGCTTTTCATTGAGGACGCGCGACATGGCCTGGCTGTCGGCGACCGCGCTGACCCTGAAGTTTTGGCTCTCCAGGTAATTGGTGAGCATATCGCGAATTTCGGGGTCGTCGTCGACGACAAGGATATGCTTCGGCGCCGCTGGCTGCTCGGTACTGCCTTTCGACTGCTGTTCGTGGCGAATGTTTTGTTCGGCTGACATCTCGCACCGTCCGCAAGCATGGAACTCATGACCGAGCCGTTGCTTTATTAAACGTCGATTTTCGGCGATTTATTGGTGAACGCCGATGATCTACGTGATCGCACACCCTGCCGCAGGCTCGCTCGATGGCACATCAGCAGATTGGTAAGGTTCGGGCGGGGCTTTTTGTTCCGCTTTGCCTGGCAATGGCGGCACCTTTTGCGTTGGCCCAGAGCAATCAGCCGGCCCCGCCGATGGGCGAGCCGATTGCACCGATCACGGCCAGCGGCCCCTCCGACCGGGCGAAGATCGCGCTTGGCGAGAGCCTGTTCAACGATGCCCGCCTGTCGCATGGCGATGTCGTCGCCTGCAGTTCCTGTCACAGGCTCGATCTCAGCGGCGACGACGGTCTGGCCCGTTCCGTGGCGGCGGATGGCAAGCCGCTCGATTTCAACACGCCGACCGTCTTCAACGCGGCGCTCGATTTCCGGCTGAACTGGCGCGGCAATTTCCGCACGTTCGAGGAGCAGAACGAGGCAGCCCTGCTCGATGACAGGCTGATGAATACGAGTTGGGAGGAATTGCTGACCAAGCTTCGCTCGAATGCTGAGTATTCGCAGCGGTTCGCGAGGGTCTACGGCGCCATTCCCGACCGGACAAACGTGCTCGACGCGCTTGTTGTCTTTCAACGGTCGCTGATCACGCCCGATGCCCGTTTCGACCGCTATCTCAAGGGCGAACGCGACGCCATCACGACCGACGAAGAGCACGGCTATCAACGGTTCAAAGCGTATGGCTGCGTCGCCTGCCACCAGGGCGCCAACGTAGGCGGCAATCTGTTTCAGAAATTCGGCATCTTCCGGGATCCCTTCGCTCGCCAGAAGACCCTGACCAAGGCGGATCTCGGCCGCTTCGCCGTTACCGGCGCCGAGAGCGACCGCCATGTGTTCCGCGTTCCCAGCCTGCGCAACGTCGCGGTGACGGCGCCGTATTTTCACGATGGCCGCACCGCATCGCTCGCAGACGCGGTGAAGATCATGGCGCGCAACCAACTCGGCCGGGAGCTCGACCAGCGCGATGCCGATCTCATCGTCGAATTCCTCGGGACACTGACGGGCGAGTATCGCGGCCGGCCGTTGACCAGCGCAGCCGATCGTCTGCAGCAATGAAGTCGCTACGCATCCTGGCGCCGATCGTTGCCTGCCTGCTCATCGCCCTGACCTACCTCCTGGTGCAGGGCACGGCTCCCGATGCGGCGCGCCACGAGCGCACGCTCGATGCGCTCAGGACCGTCATCCTCTATAACGCCGCGCTGCAGCGCGATGTGTTGCGGGCACGCGCGGGGCTGCTGCGCAGCTACGATCCGCTTGTGCGGTCGATCGAGAACCTGGATGAGGCGACGCAGACGCTGCCGGCTGCCCGCGACGCAGCAAGCGGCGAAACACGGGCGGACATCGACAAGCGGATCGCCGAAGTCATCGCCGCGATCCGCGACGAGGAAGCGCTCGTCGAGAGGTTCAAGTCCGATAACGCGCTGCTGCAGAACTCGCTGAACTTTTTCAACTATATGAGCGGTCGTCTCACGAGCGAGGGTGACGGCCTTCGAGCGGTCGAGATAGGGGCCCTGATGGTCGCAATGTCGCGGTTTATCAGCGATCCCCAGCCGGACGCGGCAAAAGCCGTAACCGCCGCACTCGACCGGCTGGCAAGGCCCTCCGTCGATGCCGTGCCTGCAAGCGATGTACTCTCGCTCGTCTCCCACGGCCGGCTTATCGTCACCAGGCTTCCGGCGGTCGACGATCTCGTCGCCCGCCTGCAGACCGCGCCGACGAGCGAGCGGGCTCGCGCGCTGCAGGACGTCTATCTCGGTGCGCATGGGCGGGCCGCGGCGCGGGCCGAACTGTTCCAGACGCTGCTTTATGTCGCCGCGTTGGGCCTCGTCGGCTATGTCGCCTACCTGTTCGCCCGCCTGCGCCGCAACGCGCGGATCCTGCGCGAGCGGCTGGAATTCGAGGACCTGATCGCCTCGATCTCCACGCAGTTCATCAATCTGCCGCGTGACCGCATCCGCGCCGGCATCAGCAAGGGCCTCGCGCGCCTGGTCGAACATGCCGGGCTCGACGGCGCCCAGATTTTCGTCAGCCACATCGCCGATCCTTCCGGCGGCTACTTCTATCGCCGTCCGGGCGGGAGCAGGCCGCCCCATCTGTCGAAGGACATGATCGAGCTGGCTTCACGCTGGACGCTGGCCGACCACGAGCGGCAGGGCTGCATCGACGTTCCCCGCGTCGGCGAGCTTCCCGAGGGGCGGGAGAAGGCATCGCTGCAGGCACACCAGTTTCGATCGTGGCTGTGCATACCGATGTGGCATGCCGGCGAGCGGTTGGGTTTTCTGGCTCTCGATACCGTCACGCACGAAAAGCATTGGGCCGACGACGACATTGCACTGCTGCGCACCGCGGCCGAGATTTTCGCCAATGCCATCGTGCGCGAGCACAACGAACGCGAGCGTGAGGCACTGCAGGCGCGGCTCAATCAGTCGCAACGGCTGGAAGCGATCGGGACGCTCGCCGGCGGCATAGCGCACGAGTTCAACAACATCCTCGGTGCCGTCCTTGGTTACAGCGAGATGGCGCTGGCGGTGCTGCTGAAGGAGTCGCGCGCGCGGCGCTACGTCCAGCAGATCATGCAGGCCGGCAGGCGGGCGCAGGACGTCACCGAGCAGATCCTCGCCTTCGGCCGTCGTCACGAGCGGCAGCATCACGCGCTGCGGGCGGAAGCCGTGGTTGCCGAAGCGATCGACCTGCTGCGCGCCTCGTTCCCCGCCACGCTTTCAGTGCAGACGCGTCTTGCAGCCGCGGATGCGGCGATGATGGGCGATCCGACCGAGCTTCAGCAGGTGGTGATGAACCTCGGCACCAACGCGGCGCAGGCGATGAACAACCGCGGCGCATTGGAAATCGGTCTCGACACGACGGAATTCGTCGAGGCGCGGATGCTATCGCACGGCAACCTGCCTGCCGGGCGCTACCTCCGCCTTGCCGTCAGGGACACCGGCAGCGGCATGGATCAGGCGACGCTCGAGCGTATCTTCGAGCCGTTCTTCACGACCAAGCCGGCAGGGCAAGGCACCGGGCTCGGCCTGTCGACGGTGCACGGCATCGTCATAGCGCACAGAGGCGCGGTCGACGTGAACAGCAAGCCCGGCGAAGGCACGACCTTCGAGATCTATTTTCCGCGGATCGAGGCCGCCGAAGCAACCCAGAACGAGGACGAGAGCGACGCCGCCGAGGTGCCGGTCAAGCATGGCAACGGCGAGACGATCCTCGTCGTCGACGACGACACGCCGCTGATGCAACTTGCGGAGGAAATGCTCGCCGCGCTCGGCTACGAGCCGGTCGGGTTCGACCGCAGCCCCGCGGCTCTCAGCGCATTTCGCACCGATCCGGAACGCTTCGACCTGGTGCTGACGGACGAGGTCATGCCCGACATCACAGGGATCGAATTCTCCGGCCGGTTGCACAAGATCCGGCCCGACCTTCCGGTCGTGCTGATGACCGGTTACGGCCGTCAGCTGCGGTCGCGCCAACTGACGGCGGCCGGCATAAGCGAAGTCATCAAGAAGCCGCTGCTGTCGGCCGCCGTCGCACAATGTCTTGCCCGCCATCTGCATTCAGGCTGATCACGGCCGGCCGGATTTCTTCGTTACAACCGTAACCAAAATCCCACCTGGCTGAAATCGACCCGTAGCCGGGCCAGTCGATGGTCCTCCCGCGCCCAGACCATGATCCCGAAAAACCGGGAACCGGCTTTTTGGAAAGGTCATGGTCTCTTGAGGAAGGAGAAATCTTATGGACGCAACCATCACCGAGGTAACGAAACAGGCGAATGACGTCGCAGAACTGTCGCCCGAAAGCCTTATGCAACTCGGCCTCGGCTTCTGGGCATCGAAGACGTTGCTGAGCGCCGTCGAACTTGACCTTTTCACGGAGTTGGCGGCCGGACCCCTCGAAGGGGAAACGCTGAGAAACCGGCTCGGGCTGCATGAGCGGGGAGCGCAGGATTTCTTCGACGCACTGGTTGCGCTGCGCATGCTTGAGCGCGAGGGCAACGTCTACTGCAACACGCCCGTGACTGACCGCTACCTTGACCGCAACAAGTCGACCTATGTTGGCGGGATGCTCGCCAGGGCCGGTCAGCTGCTTTACGCGAACTGGGACTCGCTCACCGACGCGCTCAGGACGGGCAAACCGCAAAACGGCACCCAGGACGGCGAAGATCTGTTCGACATGCTGTTTTCGGACCCGGACAAGGTAAAGATGTTCGCGCAGGCGATGACCGGCGGCAGCCTTCAGGTGGCGGAGGCGCTCGCCCGGCATTTTCCCTGGGCGGACTATTGTACCTTCATCGATATCGGCACAGCCGAAGGCAGGCTTCCGGTCGAGGTCGGCCGCGCCCATCCGCATCTCACCGGCGGCGGTTTCGACCTGCCGCCGATGCGGCCGGTGTTCGAGGCCTATGTGGAGCGGCACGCACTTGCAGACCGGCTTCGGTTTTATCCCGGCGACTTCCTTGCCGAGCCGCTGCCTTCCGCCGACGTGCTGGTGATGGGTCATATCCTGCACGACTGGAACCTGGAGGTGAAGCGCGCGCTGCTGGCAAAGGCGCATTCCGCGCTGCCGAAGCAAGGCGTGCTCATCGTCTACGACCAGATCATCGATGACGAGCGACGGGACAACGCTGCGGGTCTGCTGATGAGCCTCAACATGCTGGTCAACACCAATGGCGGGTTCGACTACACGCGCGCCGACGGCATGGGCTGGATGCGGGAGGCGGGCTTTGCGGAGGTCCGCTGCGAGCATCTCGCCGGGCCTCACTCGATGATCGTCGGCATCAAATAGCAGCGGAGAAGCTGATGACACGAAGAGCTCTCATCGCAATTGCCGCCCTTGGCCTGGCCGCAGCATTCACCGCCGCAACGCTCAACCAGGGTGAGGTCGGCGCGGCGTCCGCGACCGCTTCGATCGAGCACGGTCGATACCTGGTGAAAATCGGCGGCTGCAACGACTGCCACACGCCAGGGTACCTGGAGAAGGCCGGCAACGTTCCGCAGGATCGATGGCTGATCGGCGATTCGCTCGGCTTCAACGGGCCGTGGGGTACGACTTACCCGACCAATCTTCGCCAATTTTTGCGGACCATGGATGAGGACGACTGGGTACAGTTCGCGCGCACGATCGAGACGCGCCCGCCCATGCCATGGTTCAACCTGCGTGCCATGAGCGAGCCCGACCTGCGCGCCATCCACCGATATGTGCTTTCGCTCCCGGCAGACGATACGCCGGTTCCGGACTATGTGCCGCCCGGTCGTCCGCCGAAGACGCCGCATATCGTGTTCGTTCCGCGGGCGCCGAAATCATAGTGGCGTCCGAACGCCGGGCGCAGGGTGGTTCTCCGCTTGCGTGGTACCCCAGGCACGGGCGCCTGTTTCAGTCGTAACGCAATTCCCGATTCCGGAAATCACGTTGTAGCACCGATCTCCGATGGTGACGGTCGGGCCCCGGGCGGTCATCAGGCTGCCCAGCGGTCACAAATCCCGGATAAATCGATCATGGAGTCAAACATGTACAATCTGCTTGCCGAACATGCGCCGAAGACCGGCCGTGATCAGAGCCCCATGGATCCGCGTCCCTATGCGTTGGGTTACACGCAAAGCGAATTCAAGCGCCTGGAGCTGCAGGGAGCGCTCATTCACGACCTTACCGAGCATGTCCTGCGCAGTGCGGGCATAGGACCCGGCATGCGCGTGCTCGACATTGGCTGCGGCGTAGGCGATGTCTCCTTGCTGGCCGGAAGGCTGGTCGGACCGGCGGGAAGCGTGCTTGGTGTCGATCGCTCGGCAGAGGCTGTGGACATTGCCGAGCGGCGCGCCACTGAATCCGGCCAGTGTTACTGGACACGTTTCACGACGGCCGAGCTTGATACATTCTCGCCCGACGGGAGCTTCGATGCGGTGATCGGCAGGCTTGTCCTGATGTATCTGCCCGACCCGGCCGCAACCCTGCGCAGGCTTGCCGGTTTCCTGCGGCCTGGCGGCATCGTCGCCGTCCAGGAAATGGCGATGCCGCTCACCCGCAGTTTTCCAGAGGCGCCGCTGTTCGGCAAATGCCGCGGCTGGATCATCGACACGATCGAGCGCGCGGGTTTCGAGGTCGACATGGGTGGCAGGCTGCCCATGGTGTTCGCCGGCGCAGGGCTGCCGGCGCCGCGGATGAACTCCGCCGGCCTCGCCGGCAGCGGACCCGACTCGCCGATCTACGACTATATTGCCGGCACGTTGCGCAGCCTGTTGCCGATGGCCGAGGCAGTCGGTACCGCAACCGCCGCCGAGGTGGAAGTCGATACCCTCGCCGAGCGGCTGCGCAACGAGGCTGTCGAGCAGCAGACGTGCATCATGCTGCCGCCCTTTGTCGGCGCATGGGCGAACACACTGGCATAGAACCGAAGGGAGGACACACGATGCTCGATACTGCCATCGGCGAGCGCGCGGGACATCTCGTCGACCTGCACAACATCGATTTCGCCTGGGAGCCCGACGAGATGCTGGTCTGACTCAGGGACGAATGAAGCCCGACCGCGCCCGACCGATCTCCTCGGCCACAAGTTGCTGCAACTGCCAGAGATTGCGGTCGCGGATGCCGCAGGCGTCGAGATGGCGGATGGTCTCGAACAGATATTCGGCGCCCGAACCCCAATGGCCGACGGCCGTGGCCAGGGTCGCCGCTATCGCTCGCTTTTCGAGCTTGCCAGCGTAGCGTGGATTGGCGGGATCGACAACGAAACCAAGCGCTTGGCCCGTGCCGCCGCCTGTCCTGACCTGCAGCCAGCGCGGCACGTTGACGGCCGGCAGGATGGTCATCTCGCGGCGCAGCAGCGTTTCGAGATTGGCCGCCACGGGCTCGGCGACCTCGAACACCATGCCCTGACACTGGCCGCCGCGGTCGAGCGCCATCATCAGGCCGGGCTGCTCGACGGTGCCCCTGAAGCGCTGCACCGTAAAACAGAACGAACGGTGCCAGCCCGTCGCCACGGCCCGTTCGCCACCCCTGACCTCGCCGGCCGGCTTCCACAGCAGCGAGCCATAGGCGAACAGCTTCACCGGCCCGCCCGGCGCGCCGGCCAGCACCTCGTCGCGAATGCGCACGTAATCGGCATCGGTCATGTAGACCATGCCCGGCGTCGGCCCGGCATCCTCGACCGCACGCAAGGTGCGGGCGACCAGCGCCTCGGTCAGCGCCATCGGTGTCTTGCGCGGCGAACGCCGTGATGCGGCGGAAATGACCTTGCTCATCCTCATGCTCTCAGCCTCGCCGCCATGTTGCCGAAGGCTGAAGGATTCTCAAGGGCCGAGTAAACCAGCGCGGTATCGGGATTCGAACTATCGTGTCCAACAGCCTGACTGGCTTAGTGCGGAGGCTGATCTGGCCGGACGGTGTCGTTGCAGCCGTCAACATAGGGATGGACCGACCACCGGGAGCGGGGCCGGGCCTGTTGCGCCTTGGTGAGCGGATCCTGAGACTGCGCGTAGCCGTCTTGGTAGCCCCGAACGATTTCGTCGATATCGTCGGGCCAGTCGCCGTCCCATGGCCGTCCCAGAATCTGGGCCTGCTGGACCGGATGCAGTTCGTTGTGGCCTTCATGAAAGCTGTCGTGGATGTGTCCGGCATCATAGACCCACCGGCCGGTCACCCCCAGGATTGTCGCTCCGGTTCCGTCGCCCTTGTTGGTCTCGATGCTCGGCAAGCCGGCATCGCTCGGACTGGCGGTGTCCGAACTGCTGAAGGCCGCGCCGAGCAGCGAGGCGAGCAAGGCGAGAAGCGCCAGCACGTAGGCAACGACCGCGCCGACGCCCGACATGCATACCGCCAGCGCAATCAATGCCGCGGCTAGGGCGAGGATGTTGACGGTCTGCAGGTCATGGATCGATGCCCCTTCTAACTCCACATGCAGCGCCTCTGACTTTACTCCGGTCACCTTGTCCTCCGCCGGGTTCCCCGTGAACAGAAAGCCGTGCGAGGAGGTGATTGCGTTTTCGGCCATCAGATAGCCGAACGGGGCACTGGCGGCGGCAACGGCCTGGGAGACGCCCACCGGGTTGTTCGGCAGCAGCAAATTGAGGCTGTAGTCGGAGTCCAGGCTTCCTGGCCAGGTCTTTTCCGACGGCGGCTCGATGCTGATGACCATGCCGACGATACTCACCGGCTCGCCCAGGCAAACCAGCCGTTTGTTGAGCCACCAGTCGCAATAAGCGAGAATCCACACAATCTCAGTCACCACCAGCGCGATCGGTATGCACCACGGCTCGCCCATCGCGACCACCACCACGACCATCACGGCTGCGAATATGCCGCTGGTAATCGCCGCGCTGATGTACTGGTTGACCGAAATCACCTCGTCGGCGGTCGTGCACTTGGTCCAGGATTTGTCGTCGGTGGCCATCACGGCTCCAAGCTGCTGAGGACGGTCAAGGTGACGCCGCCGCTGGCGCGGTCACCCTCGTCAAACGCATTCAGATTGAGGGCTTGCCGGCCGGTCCAGCCGTCCGGCGGCGTAGCGACCGCCGTGATCGTCACCTGTTCGCCCGGCGCCAGCGACGGCAGGTCAGGCGAAATCTCGACCTTCCAGCCCGGCGGCAGGGGATGAGCTGACGGCAAGTGTGCCGCCAGCCGGCGCTTTTGCTCCGCCTTGGCGGTCTCTTCCGTTGGCTGCCGGTCGTCGCGACAGGGGCCGAGCGGCGGAATTGTGTAGGCATCGACGGTGAACCGGTACCGATGCGGCCGACGGGTAGCGTTGCGCAACTCGAATTGAAATGTTGCTGGCGACTGGGCCAGTCCGACATCGGTATTTTCTTGCCCGAGATTGTTGGCGAAGTTGGCGTCATCGGCCGGGTCGAGCAAAGCTTGCAGGCAATAGTGACCTGCTTGCCGCGGCGTATGCCAGTCGAAGGAGACGAACCCAGGCTGGCTGGCGGATCCGATCACCCCGACCGAGACCGGCCTGGTGGCTATCGGATTCGACACGGTTCCGATGCCAAACGACAGATAGGACAGATGGACCGGCATCTTGACGACGACGGCATCCGGGGAGGCGTTCCAGACGCGAACCCGCACCTCGTAGTCGGTGTCCGCCTGCAACCTGCCGGCGGGAACGGGCACACCACCCTGGCGTAGCTCGATATCGGGATTATCCCAGGTGACCGCGAGACCAAGGCCGATCAGGTAATACTGATCGTAGATCAGCGGGTCAGGCCGGCAGAAAGCAGGGTGATCGATCGGTACGCAATGCGCCCGGGACCCTTTCTGGTCGACCCGGCGGTCGCCCCCTAGCCGCCACCGGCGACAGAAACGGCGAGCCATCTCGATCAGTGCCGGAATCCAGGCGGAGAACAGTGCTCGCAGGATTGCCGCTATTCCTCGCATCGACTTCCCCTCTGAAGCTAACGCAGGGCAACGCTCTGATAACAACGGGATTCGCGCGGCAACAGTGTATTGGAGTGTCAGACGACTGGTGCCGTTTGTACTCTGGTCAGACGAATAAAGCTGGGCTCGAACGGTACGCGGGCTATTTCCGCGCGAAGAAACCGCGCGCGAACTGCACGATGTGCTTGTGGAATGCGAGCGCCAATATTGCGACAACGGCAAGTATGTAGAGAGCTTCGGTCGATCCGTCGCCGCCGTCAGGGGAAATACCAAACCAACTCTCGATGAAATCCATGAACAGATTCCCTCCGCGCAAACTTGCGACCGATGTTCAGCATAGCTCTTCAGCTTGTCCCGGTGTCAAGTAGGGATGCATTGCCATCCACATAAATCCAGTAAAGACCGTTGTGTCGAATTGTCTGCTGCCGAATTGTCTGCTGTTTGTCGATAAACCTGAGAATTTGCCTAAAGATTGCTAAAAATTGTCGCGGCTTATTGATGCACAACTGAAGGAAAGCTTTGTATCTCGGTCATTTCCGGGTCATTTTGTCGATCATGTGCGAACGATCAAGTCAATGATGGTGTCGCCAAACAGGTCCGGACTTGTGCATGGACAGTACGCGGCCCACCACGATCAGAAACGCGGGGTAGCCTGAAAAGCAGCCGGCATGGCTCATTGGACGCCATTCGGCGGTCGTCTGGCCTGGTTTCAAATGTAGTCAGCTCTCGAACGTGCCCCGCGGCGTCGTCACGCTGTCGGCTGTTGACAGGAAAGAGGCGTTTGAAAAATCACCGGCGGTCGAGGCAGCAGAAGTCACCATGCCGTATTTCGCCCGGGACACCACGATTCCGGCGAGATGCTGGTCTGGATCAGAGCGTCCTGACCGGCAAGCTATCGTACCGGCCGAGCCTTAGCTGGGCCGGCCGGTACGCTTGCCGGCCTGACGAGAGCCGCCGTCAAGCAGCCGGTCGAATGTTTTGGTTCACCCGGAAGAGGTTGTTCGGGTCGTATTTCTTTTTCAGCGTAGCGAGGCGCTCATAGTTGTCGCCATAAGCCGCCTTGAGCCTTGCATCGCCCTCGTCATCCATCATGAAGTTCAGGTAGGCGCCACCCAGATCGAACGGATGCACGGCCTCCCAGTAGGCCTTGGTCCAGCGCGTCACCGGCCCCGCTTTCTGTGGGTCCGGATCGATCCCGGCGATGACCATCGACCAGGTCGCATCACGGTAATTCCAGGGTGTCTCGTCTTTGCCGACGCGATGGACCGCACCATCGATCGGGTAGAGATGCATGAGCGATAGCTCGCTCGGCGTCTTCGCCGCCTGCTCGAGATGGGCGTCGATCGCCTCGTCGGACAGCGTCTTGACGAAATCGCCCCGCCAGTACCATTGCATTCCCTTCGGGTAGAGCCCATCGAACATGCTCTGCACCGCGGGATAGGGCATCGTTCCCATCCAGTTGAACCAGGGCGCGGGCAGCGCATCGAGCAGCGGGGCCAGTGCCTCTCTGCCCTTTTCCTCCGGGCCGTTGTAGCAGCACATCAGCAGACACATCCGCTTTCCCCAAAACTCTTCCGGGAAGGGTGCGCTCGAGAGGACGGTCTTGAGCCCGAGAAAGATCCCGAGTTCTTCGGGCGCGTTCGGCAGGAACTCGCGATAATGCTGCATGATGGTGCGGGCGTGGCGCTGATCCCATGCGATCGGCCCCGCAAAGACCATGCTGACCCGGTGGAGCCTGAACACAAAGCTGGTGACGATGCCGAAATTGCCGCCGCCGCCGCGAAGCGCCCAGAACAGGTTGGGGTTCCGCTCCTTGCTGGCGGTGACGAAGCTTCCGTCGGCAAGCACGACATCGGCCTCGACCAGGTTATCGATGGTCAGGCCATATTTGCGCGTCAGATAGCCATGGCCGCCGCTCAGCGTCAGTCCGGCGACCCCGGTGGTCGAGATGATGCCCGCCGGTACGGCCAGGCCAAAGGCATGGGTGGCATGGTCGAGGTCGCCCTGAGTGCAGCCCGGACCTACCCGCGCCGTGCGGGCATCCGGATCGACGCGCACGCCGTTCATCGCCGACAGGTCGATCACCAGACCGTCGTCGCAGCTCCCCAATCCTGGTCCATTATGGCCGCCGCCACGTACCGCAACCAGCAAATTGTTGTCGCGGCCGAAATTCACCGCTGTGATTACGTCGGCGACGTCGACACAGCGGGCGATGATCAGCGGCCGCTTGTCGATCATGCCGTTGTAGAGCTTGCGGGCCTCGTCATAGCGGGCGTCGCCGGCGCGGATGACTTCGCCTCGCAGGCTTGCTGCGAATTTGGTGATGTCTTCATCGTTCATGACATTCCTCCCTGTTATTGGACCTGTCGGCCGGCCGATGAAACGCTAATCCCGTCCGCTGTTCCCGCAAATGTCACATCGTCCATTTCTGTTGCCCGATCGTTCAGAGTAGGATTAGGCCGGATGGATAGTTGCTCGGGCGGCCATATTGCCGGATAGTTCGAGATGCCTGGCGGAAAAACTCGTTGTCAAAGGGAGTAGCCGATCGTTTCCGGAGGTGTAGTGCATGGATGTCCTTTCCGATGTGCTCCGAGCCGTTCGCCTCACCGGTGCGATCTATTTCGACGTTGACGCCAGCTCTCCCTGGGTCGGCGAGTCGCCGGGCACGGCCGACATTGCCGCCGCCATCATGCCGGAGGCAGAGCACATCATTTCTTTTCATGCCGTGATGTCGGGCTCGTGCTGGGCCGCGCTGGGAGACGATTCGGTGCCGCCGGTGCTCGTGAACGCCGGTGATGTCGTTGTCTTCCCCGGTGGTGTTCCGAACGTGTTGAGCTCCTCGCCGGGGGCGCGGGGCGAACCCAATATGGCGATGTATTATCGGCCGATAGACGAGAGCCTGCCGTTCGCGGTGATCCATGGTGGCGGCGGAGACGAGCGGACCCGGTTCATTTGCGGGTATCTTGGCTGCGATGCGCGTCCCTTCAATCCTCTCCTGGCCGCATTGCCGGCCATCCTGTGTGCCCGCAAGCCCGCCGATGGAAGCAGCTGGGTTATCGACCTTTTTCGGCTGGCGCTGGTCGAAGGTGGCAGTGGGCGGGCGGGCTGTGAAACGATACTCGCCAAGCTGAGCGAGCTGATGTTTGTCGAGATCATCCGCCGCCATCTCGAGACCCTCCCCGACGATTCGCGCGGCTGGCTGTCAGGCCTACGGGATCCACATGTCGGCGAGGCGCTCCGGCTCATCCACGCTCGCCCCAGGGAGGAATGGACATTGGACCGGCTCGCCCGCGAAGTAGGGCTCTCGCGCACGGCGTTTGCGAGCCGCTTTACCCACTATGTCGAGGTCTCGCCCATGCACTATCTTGCTCGCTGGCGTCTGCAACTGGCAGGACGCTTGCTCGAACGCCCTGAAATGAGCATCGCGCAAGCGGGTGCCGAGGTCGGCTACGAGTCGGAAGCCGCCTTCAATCGCGCCTTCAAAAAGTTCGTCGGCATTCCACCTGGCACCTGGCGAAAGGGACGGTCGGCGTTGCTCGAGGCTCAGAGATTGCCCGCTGGCGTCGTGCAATAGGAAAGAACTGGGCAGGGCGTTGACGCTTCGGTCCGCGTGCAGCGTCCCAATGCTCGAAAGCCCCTGGCACAAAGCGGTAGACGATGACCGGCCGCCGCGACGCCTTCGGCGAGGCGTGTCAGACTTCGCGCCTTAATCTTTCGCGCGCTCGACATAGGCGCCATCGGCGGTCATCACCACCACGCGGGTGCCGGCGCTGATGTGTGGCGGCACTAGGGTACGCACGCCGTTGGACAGCGTTGCCGGCTTGTAGGACGAGGACGCCGTCTGGCCCTTGGTCACCGGCTCGGTCTCGACCACCTCGAAAGTGGCGCGCTGCGGCAGTACCAGCGAGATGGCGATGTTGTTGTATTGCGAGATCTGCACCGGCATGCCTTCCACCAGATAGGGCGCCATGTCGCCGACCACGCTTTCCGGCACCGCGACCTGGTCGTAAGTCTCCGGATTCATGAAGTGAAAGCCTTCGCCGTCACGGTAGAGGAACGTGTGCTCGCGCTCCTCGACATAGGCGCGCTCGACCTGCTCGGTGGTGCGGTAACGCTCGGAAACCTTTACCCCGTCGGAGATACGCCGCATGTCGAGCTGGGTGACCGGCGTACCCTTGCCAGGATGAATGTTTTCGGCAAAGAGGATCACGTAAAGCTTGCCGTCCTTTTCGACGACGTTGCCTTTGCGTAAGGAGCTGGCGATGACCTTCACGGGTTTCCATCCTGATAAAATTTGTTGGCGCAAATCGGCTGGAGAGGCCGTTGCGTGCGGCCTAGCGCATCTTGGCCGCAATCGCCAGCCCTCTGTGCAATTCCCCTGAAGCCGATGACCGCCGCCTCGCCGTGGTGGACGCCGCATGTCCACGCCGACCGCCGGCCGCGGCTGATCCTGCGCAATGCCATTGCCGCCGGGATGCGCGACTGGTTCGCCCGCCGCGACTTCGTCGAGGTGGATACATCGGCCCTGCAGGTCTCGCCCGGCAATGAAGCGCACCTGTCGGCCTTTGCCACCGAGGCGATCGGGCCGGACGGGCAGCGCCAGCCGCTCTACCTCCACACGTCGCCGGAATTCGCCTGCAAGAAGCTGCTTGCCGCCGGCGAGGAGCGCATCTTCAGCCTCGGGGCTGTCTGGCGCAACCGCGAGCGCGGCCCCTTGCACCATCCTGAGTTCACCATGCTCGAATGGTACCGCGTCGGCGAGACCTATGAGAGCCTGATGCGCGATTGCGCCGAGCTCGTAGCGCTGGCGGCCGAACGGGTCGGAGCGAAGTGTTTTAGCTTCCGCGGCCGCGAGGCCGATCCGTTCGCCGGGCCGGAACGGTTGAGCGTCGCCGAAGCCTTCATGCGCCATGCCGGCATCGATCTGCTGGCGACGGTTGCAGCCGATGGCAGCACCGACCGCGCGGGGTTGCATGCCGCCCTGGTCCAGGCCGGATTGCGGACCGCGCCCGACGACAATTGGGCCGACCTGTTCAGCCGGGTGATGGTCGAAAAAATCGAGCCAGCGCTGGGGCAGGGGTGCGCTACCATTCTTTTCGGATATCCGATCTCGGAGGCGGCACTGGCCAGGCCGAGCGCCGACGATCCACGCACCGCCGAGCGCTTCGAGCTCTATTGCTGCGGCGTCGAGCTCGCCAACGCCTTTGGCGAATTGACCGATCCGGCCGAGCAGCGCCGGCGCTTTGCCGCCGAAATGGATGAGAAGCAGCGCGTCTATGGCGAACGCTACCCGATCGACGAGGATTTCCTCGCCGCGCTCGCCATCATGCCGCAGGCGAGCGGCGCGGCGCTCGGCTTCGACCGGCTGGTGATGCTCGCCACCGGCGCGCTCAGGATCGACGACGTGATCTGGACGCCGGTGGCTGGTCCCTGAGGAAGGTTGGACAAGCCGATCTCGCCCGGCTTGAAAGCCAGGATCAGATGGTCGGTCCAGGCCGCCGCCGGCTCCGTCGAGCCAGAAGATTGGCGACGACCAGGAGGATTATCGACAGCTCCATCATCAGCGTGGCGGCGGCGCTATTGCCGGGGAGAGCTTTTCGCGCAAGCCGATGAACATTTCGAGCGGCATGGTGCGTTGGTTGGCGCTGGCCAGGAACTGCACCGCGACGACCTTGTCATGTGCGAGACGCTGCAACCGTTCCGTGTGTTGCCACGATCATGGTGGGCCGGCATAGTGCTGGCGGGGTTCTCGGCGCCGCGGAGCTATCGGCCGTCGTACTCAGAATGGCCTTCGGCACAATGCCAGACAAAAACGCGCTGAACGCAAAACATAGCAGCGAATGGACAATGTCCTGGCGCCTGGTCATACTTGCGGCCGTGGCGATTAATGTTGTGATGCTCTTGGCCGCGCTGTTCGTCGCGCAAACTCTTGGTCTGGACGCTACAATCTTCTATCGAGATCCATCTGCAGCCGCGGATGTCGGCTTCTATACGGGGTGGATTTCGTCCCTAGGTGCTTCACTGTGGATCGGCACCGGCGCGGCGACCCTGTTTGCCGGTCTGCTCACGCACCGATGGGATTGCACGTTTCTCGGCGGCCTTACCTTGGTCATGGGCCTCGATGACCTGTTGTTGATCCATGAGGACGTGCTGCCGTTTGTCGCGATACCAGAGATTGTTACGATGATTGCCTACGCCGTCGCCGGGTTGTTCTGGTTCTTTCGGCTGCGACGGAAGACATTCGACGGCTCGATCGTATTTGTGGCCGCAGGCTTCCTACTCGCGATGTCAGCAGCGATCGACCAGCTGGGAGAGCTGTTTCCTAGCCCGGGTTCGGCGGTCGACATCGCCGAAGACGCTGTCAAAGAGCTTGGCATCTTCCTTTGGGCGGCAGGTGCCGTCGGGTACGCGGCGATGGTGACACGGTTGGGCCGCCCGTGGGTGGATCCAGCCGATCCCAACTCTACAGGCTGACGGTCGCACGCGCCGCATCTTCGACTCGTCGCCGGCAGCGGTGCCGCCGTCGCGGCTTTCGGTCACGGCCACCTCGGATCTAAGCCGTCCTTTGTGCGTCTGGAAGGACGCACCATCTCTGGATCGGTCGCGCCGACCTGGGGCTAGATGCCTCCTGATTGTCCGCTTCTCCCATTGCAGAAGCGGCATCGGGACAATAGATGGTGCAGCAGCGGCTGCCCTTCAGCCGGCCGGAAATAACAGGATCATGCGCATGACCGATACGCTCGACGCAGCGAAACTGACCGATCGCGTCGCGGCCCTGGTCGAGGCTGCCAAACGGGCCGGCGCCGATGCCGCCGATGCCGTTGCGGTACGTGGCCGCTCGACCGGCGTGTCGGTGCGGCTTGGCAAGGTCGAAGGCACAGAGGCGTCCGAGAGCGAGGACGTCTCGCTGCGCGTCTTCGTCGGCAAGCGGGTAGCCAGCGTTTCGGCAACAGCGGCATCCGACCCCAATATGCTGGCCGAGCGCGCGGTCGCCATGGCCAAGGTGTCCCCCGAGGATCCCTATCAGGGCCTCGCCGACTCGGCCTTGCTGGTCAAGAAACCGCGCGACCTCGATCTGTTCGACGCCACCGAGGTGTCGGCGGACCAGTTGAAGGAAGCAGCGCTTGCCGCCGAAGCGGCGGCGCTTGCCGTCAAGGGCGTCACCAATTCGGCCGGCAGTGGCGCCAGTGCCGGGCTTGGCGGCCTGGTGCTCGCCACCTCGCACGGCTTCGTCGGCCATTACGTCGCCTCGCGTTTTTCGCGCTCGACCAGCGTGATCGCCGGCGAGGGCACCGGCATGGAGCGCGACTACGAATTCTCCTCGCGCCAGCATTTTTCCGATCTCGACGCGCCGGAAGACATCGGCCGCAAGGCCGGTGAGCGCGCTGTACGCCGCATTGGCGCGCGCAAGGCGGCGACCGGGCCTGTCGACGTGGTGTTCGATCCGCGTGTGGCGCGCGGCATTGCCGGCCACCTTGCCGGTGCCATCAATGGCGCCGCGGTGGCGCGCAAGACCAGCTTTCTCCGCGACATGATGGGCAAGAAGGTGGCTTCGGCCGCAATCACCGTCACCGACGAGCCGCTCCGGCGCCGTGGACAGGCCTCGCGCCCGTTCGACGGCGAAGGCGTCGAGGGCGAAAAACTGTTCATGGTCGACAAGGGCGTGCTCAACCACTGGTTCCTGTCGACTTCGGCGGCTCGGGAACTTGGCCTCGTCACCAATGGGCGCGGCTCGCGCAGCGGCTCGTCGGTCTCGCCGTCGTCGACCAATCTCGCCATCGAGCCCGGGGAAAATACGCCGGAAGAGCTGATCAAGTCGCTCAAGACCGGCTTCTACGTCACCGAAGTGTTCGGCCAGGGCGTCGACATGGTGACGGGCGAATATAGCCGCGGCGCTTCCGGCTTCTGGATCGAAAATGGCGAGCTGGCCTATCCCGTCGCCGAGGTGACCATCGCCTCCAATCTGAAGACGATGTTCCTCAACATGGTTCCGGCGAGCGATCTCGACCGCAATTTCGGCACCGCCGCGCCCACGCTTTTGATCGAAGGAATGACCCTTGCCGGAGCTTGACCCGGCCGTCTCGGCCGGCGCTACTGAAGACCTGCAGCTGTTGCGCGATGCCGCCCGCGAGGCGGGGCTCATCGCCATGCAATACTTCAACAACAATCCGCAAGTGTGGATGAAGGGCGGCACCTCGCCGGTCAGCGAAGCCGATCACGCCGCCGACAAATATCTGCGCGAGACCTTGCTGGCGGCCCGGCCGGATTATGGCTGGCTGTCGGAGGAAACCGTCGACGACCCGGTAAGGCTTGTCGCGCGCCGCACTTTCGTCGTCGATCCGATCGACGGCACGCGCGGCTTCCTCGAGGGCCTGCCCACATGGTGCGTCAGCGTCGCGGTGGTCGAGAACGGTCGAACGCTTGCCGGTGTACTCGACTGCCCGGCGAAGGGCGAAATCTATTGGGCGCTGCCGGGCGAGGGCGCATTCCTGAACGGCAGGCGCATCAGCGTGCGTCCGCCGGCGGAAACGGCCGAAATCGCCGGACCGAAGGCGATGATCGACCTGATGCCGGCGAAATGGCACAAACGGCTGAAGCGCGGGCCCTATATTCCTTCGCTCGCCTACCGGCTGGCGATGATCGCCGGCGGCCAGCTCGATGCCACCTTCGTCAAGGCCAACGCACATGACTGGGACATCGCCGCGGCCGATCTCATCCTGCGCGAGGCAGGCGGCGCCTTGCTCGATCGGCATGGCCGCGCGCCGCTCTATGCCGGCGAAGTGATCCGTCACGGACCGCTCGCCGCCGGCAGCGGCGAACTCCTCGCCGTGCTCGCCGGCGTCATCGCCGGGCTGACAATTGACCACTATCAATAGTTCCAAAGTCGGCGGCTTTGGTCTAGACCTGTCCCAAACTCACGATATGTGAAGGATCGACATGGCCGCTGAAGACGGAAAGAAGCAGCTTTTGCACCTGGTGTTCGGCGGCGAACTCAAGAAGCTGGGCGGCACCGAATTCCGCGATCTCGACGCGCTCGATATTGTCGGCATCTATCCGGACTACCAATCGGCGCACGCCGTCTGGAAGGCCAAGGCGCAAGCTAGCGTCGACAACGCCCATATGCGCTATTTCGTCGTTCACCTGCACCGCCTCCTCGACCCCGAAAACAAGGCTGTCGGTTGACATCGATGAACCATGAAGCGGTCAAGCGATCAGCCCCGCGGTCGGCGGTCAGACGTCGCAAGCCGAAGACGTTCTGGCGCAAGATCCGCGAACCGCTGGCGCAGTCGCGATTCGTCAAGAATGCGCTTGCCGCGCTGTTTGCGTATTTCGTCCGCCTTGTCCGCTTGACCAACCGCATGGTTGACGGATCGGCCAAGTTTTCCGGCGGCGCCTATGCGCAGCTCGAGCCTGGCATCATCGCGCTCTGGCACGGCCAGCACCTGCTGACCCCGGCCTACTATCCCAAGGGACGGCCGCTGGTTGCCATGGTATCGCGCAGCGCCGATGCCGAGCTCAACGCGTTGATGGTCGAGAAATTCGGCATCGAGGCGGTGCGCGGCTCTGGCGGGCGCGAAAGCGCAAGGCATCTCGACAAGGGCGGGGCCAAGGCGCTCATCGCCCTCAAAAAGTCGCTCGCCACCGGCAAGAATGTCGCCATGATTGCTGATATTCCCCACGGCACGCCGCGCGATGCGGGGCTCGGCGTCGTCCTTCTGGCGCGGCTGTCCGGCCGGCCGATCCTGCCTGCCGCGATAGCCACCAGCCGCCGCAAGGTGATCGAGGGCAGCTGGGACAAGACGACGATCAACCTGCCCTTCGGCCGCTCCTCGATCGTCGTCGGCACGCCTGTCTTCGTGCCGGCCAACGCCGACGCCGCCGAAATGGAACGCAAGCGCCAGGAGGTCACGGCCTCGCTTAATGCCGCGACCGCCGAGGCCTATCGCCTTGTGGACGGTTCGAAATGAGTGTGCGCTGGGCGCGCGCCTTCCTGACCGCATACCGTTTCGCGGGGGCGGCCGCCTACCCGTTGGCCGGGCCTTATGTCGCCTGGCGCACTTCCAGAGGCAAGGAGGATCGCATTCGCCGGCGCGAACGCTACGGCGTCGCCGGACGCGAGCGCCCCGAAGGCCCGGTGATCTGGATCCATGCAGCCAGCGTCGGCGAGACCATCGCCGTCGTGCCGCTGGTCGAGAGCATTCTCGATTACGGCGTCAACATCGTGCTGACGACGGGCACGGTCACCTCGGCGCAGGTCGCCGAAGAACGGCTGGGCGACCGCATCATCCACCAATATGTGCCGCTCGACCTCAAGCCGGCGGTCAGCCGCTTCCTCGACCATTGGCAGCCGGACCTGGCGATCATCGCCGAATCGGAGATCTGGCCGATGACCATCCTGGAACTCGGCGCCCGCCGCGTGCCGCAGGTTCTGGTCAACGGCAGGCTGTCCGACCGCTCCTTCAAGTCCTGGAAGAAGCGCGCCAACATTGCCGAAGCATTGTTCGAAAATCTCGCCCATGTCGTTGCCCAGTCGGACCTCGATGGCGAGCGCTTCCTTTCGCTCGGCGCCAGGCCGGTCACTGTATCCGGCAATCTCAAGGTCGACACCGCGCCGCCGCCGGCCGACGAGCGGGCACTGGCGGCGCTGAAACGCCAGATCGGCGGCCGCCCGACCTGGGCGGCGATCTCGACCCATGACGGCGAAGAGGCGGTCGCCGCCGAAGTTCACGCCATGCTGCACAAGCGCCACCACGGGCTTTTAACGATCATCGTGCCGCGCCATCCCGATCGCGCCGGGCAACTGGCCGCCCAGATTTCCGGCATGGGCCTGAAGCTGGCGCAGCGCAGCAAGGGCGACAGGATCACCGCCGACACCGATATTCTGCTCGGCGACACGATCGGCGAGATGGGGCTTTATCTAAGGCTGACGGAAATCGCCTTTGTCGGCCGTTCGCTGACTTCCGAGGGCGGCCAGAACCCGCTGGAACCAGCCATGCTGGAGACAGCGGTGCTTGCCGGCCGCAACGTCCAGAATTTTCGCGAGGCCTATCAGCGCCTGCTCGATAGCGGCGGCGCCAAGCTGGTGCGCGACCGCGATATGCTGGCCGGCGCCGTTAATTTCCTTTTGACCAACGAGGCGGCCCGCCATGAGATGATGGCGGCGGGTGCGGCGACGGTCGACGAGATGCGCGGTGCGCTGGCGCATACGCTCAGGTCGCTCGAGCCCTATATCCAGCCGCTGGTCGTCAAGTCGCGCCTGAAGGGCGCGAACGGGCGCTGACGTGACCTCGGAAGCGCCGCCCTTCTGGTGGGAAGAGCCGGACTGGCGGGTCACGGCGCTGTCGCCGCTCTCCGCCGTCTATGCGCTTGTCGCCGGTCGCCGCATGCGGCACGCGCCGCGTGAAAAGGTCGAGGCGCCGGTGCTCTGCGTCGGCAACTTCACCGTCGGCGGCACCGGCAAGACGCCGGTGGCGATCGCGCTGGCCGAGCAGGCCAGGCGCATGCAGCTTAATCCGGGTTTCCTGTCGCGCGGCCATGGCGGCTCCTTCGCGCAGCCGCATATCGTCGATCCGCACCACGATGCCGCCAAGCATGTCGGCGACGAGCCGCTGCTTCTGGCCGAACACGCCCCGGTCGCGGTGACGCCGAACCGGGCCGCCGGCGCCAGGCTTCTGCTGGAGAAGCTCGGCTGCGATTTCCTGATCATGGATGACGGTTTTCAGAGCGCGCGCATCCACATCGACTATGCGCTCGTCGTCGTCGACGCGCGACATGGCATCGGCAATGGCCGCGTCATCCCCGGCGGGCCGCTGCGGGCAAAGATCGTCGACCAATTGGTCTTCACCAGCGCCTTGCTGAAGATGGGCGAGGGCACCGCGGCCGATACGGTCGTGCGCCAGGCAGCGCGCGCCGGCAGGCCGATCTTCGAGGCGCACACTGCCCCGAGCAGCAAGGTGACGCTGGCCGGCAGGCGGTTCCTGGCGTTCGCCGGCATTGGCCATCCCGACAGGTTTTTCGACACCGTAGCCGAGGCCGGCGGCGAGCTTGCGCTGACCCGACCGTTTCCTGACCATCATTTCTACAGTGCGGACGAGCTTGCCGAATTGGCGGCGACAGCACGTAAAGCCGGGCTTGGTCTCATTACCACCGCCAAGGACGCTGCCCGCCTGCGTCACGGCGCGGCACCGCCGGAATTCCTCGAGGGGCTCGATGTGCTGGAGATCGACACCGTCTTCGAGCTCGACCATGTGCCGCAACGCATCATCGACGAGACGCTGGATGCCTGGCGGCAGCGCCGGCTTAAAGGCTGACCAGAAGCGTGAGCACCGAGGCAATGCGGGACTGGAATTTGCAGCTATCCGCCGGTCGAGCGTATTTTGTTCTTGCTTTGTGCCGGCAGCTATGCTAGTAATTTGGGTATGGTGATGATTCGCCGGTGGCCCGCCCTCGAGCTTGAGGCGGGTTTTTTATTTTCATGGCCTCTAAGGTTGCCGGCCTGACGCCGCGGCAGAGGGCGCAGGATCGCAACGGGGCGGCTTACATTTGCGCTGGACTAGCGTCGGCGGCGCAGTTCCGGATGCGCTTCGATCTCGCGGCGCAGCGAGGCGGCGGCGTTCACATAGGGTTCCTGCCTGGCGACACTCCAGTATTTGAGCTCGTCGAGCGGGATGCTCTCGCCGGTCACCGCACAGCGCACGAAGGCGCCGGGGCTGGTCACCTGGAAGTCGCCGTCGAGATAGCGGATGCGGGCTTCCTTGCCGCCGGGTCCTTCGAAACGGTTCATCATGGGGTGGTGCCGAAATTCATGACGATGTCATCGCCACAAATTGCGGCGAGGTCAAGCTCGGTTGGCCTCGCCTGGTTCTGTTTCTGGTGACACTTGCTCGAACAAGCCGGCAAAGCGGATGCCAATGCATGTCGCGCAAAAGTGTGCAGCGGTTTTGCGCGACATGCATAAACACAAGAACCTGAAGCGCGTCGCATGAGGCCGGTCGAACGCGACGCGCTTCTCATTCCTCGGCGGTGATAAACTGGTCGATCTTCTTCGCTGGCAGCCCGGCCTGGACGGCGATGCGCCGGGCGAGTTCGGCGGCGGCGGCGCGCGGGCGCCCCAGCGGCCGGTCGAGCCAGTAGGATATCGGGCTCAGCGCACTGCGTTCGTCGACGGCGACGATGCGGCCCGATTTCAATTGGTCCACCGTCAACGGCGGACGTGCCAGCGCAATACCGAGCCCGTGCGCGGCGGCGTCGAGCACCAGATTGTAGTCCTCGAAACGGCGGTCGTGCGGCCGCGGCCGATAGTCCATCTCCTGCGCCGCAAACCAGGCGCGCCAGGCCGAAGCGTCGGAATCGTTGATCAGCGGAAATTCGAGCAGCCGGGCAGGATCTCCGCGGCCGATCTCCCTGGCCAATTCCGGCGAGGCGACCGGGAACACATATTCTTCGAAAAGCTGCACCGAGATCCGGCCCGGAATGCGACCGCGCCCGCAGCGGATCGACAGGTCGATGCCCTCGTCGGCAAGATCGCCTTGGCGGATGTCGACGTCGAGCACTATACGCAGCTTGGACGGGTGGTTCTCCAGCGCCGCCATACGCGGCATCAGCCACAGCCCGCTGACCGAAGGGATCGAGGTCAGCCGCACCACCGCCGTGCCGCGCGGCTCGACCCAGCGATCCGAATTGCTGGCGATCAGGGCAAAGGCTTCGGTGGTGCGCAGATGCAGCCGGTTGCCCTCGATGGTCAGCGAGACGCCGCGCGCGCCGCGATCGAAGACTTTCAGCCCGAGCCAACCCTCGAGCTTGGCGATCTGCCGGCTGACGGCGCCGTGAGTGATGTTGAGCTTCTCGGCCGCCGCCGAAAAGCTGCCGGTCCGAGCCGCGGCGTCGAAGGCGCGCAGCGTTTCGAGCGGCAGCATCGGGTCTAAGCTGTGATCCATAGTCACAGGTGATCCTCGATTTGTTCGTTTGTCAACCGACCCGCAATAGCGTTTCTCTACTTCATGGCATTGGATCGCGAGGACACCCAGATGAGCGCTTACACCGGCACGTTGAATACGACACAGCGCATGGATGCCACGGCTGCCATCGCGGTGGCGCTGACGGTGGTCGGCTGGGCCTCCGCCTTTCCGGCGATCCGCGCCGGCCTTGCCGCTTTCGGGCCGCTGGAACTTGGCGCGCTGCGCTTTGCCATCGCCGCGGTTCCGGCGGCGATCTTCCTCGCGGTCAAGCGGCCGGCGCTGCCCAGGCTCGATGAACTCTGGCGCTTTGTCTTCGGTGGTGCCGTCTTCGTCGCGCTCTACACGGTGATGCTCAATTTCGGCGAGCTGACCGTTTCGGCCGGTGCGGCCGGCTTCATCATCAATGTCAGCCCGATCTTCACCGCCATCATGGCCATGGCGCTGCTCGGCGAACGCTTCTCGGGCCTGGCCTGGGCCGGCACATTCCTGTCCTTCGCCGGTATCGGGATCATCGCCATGGGCGAGGGGCAAGGGCTGCATTTCAACAATGGTGCGCTGCTTGTCCTCGGCTCGGCGCTGTGCTCGGCCGTCAACACCATCGTCCAGAAGCCGCTGTTTGCCCACCATCACCCGCTGACGATCTCGGCCTCGAACATGGTGCTTGGCGCGCTCTGCCTGTCGCCGTTCCTGCCGAGCGGTCTGGCGCAGGCGGCGGTCGCCGACACCGCCGGGCTCGGCGCCGTCATCTTTCTCGGCATCGTACCCAGCCTGATCGCCTACGCTGCCTGGGCAACAGCGCTTTCCCGCCTGCCCGCGGCGCGTGCCTCGAACTTCCTCTATCTGGTGTCGCCGATGGCGACGCTGATCGGCTTCTTCTGGCTGGGCGAGGTGCCGACGCTGCTTGGCATCTTCGGCGGCGCGCTGGCGCTGGGCGGCGTCATCGTGGTGAATTTGAAGAGGTGAGCAAAGGGTTTGGGGCTGTGCCTGACTCGAAAAGAGCCGCTGTACAGCGGCTCTTTTCGTACCCCCCACCCCGCTGCTTCGCAGCGACTCTCCCCACAAGGGGGAGGGTAAGCTCCTCGCGAGGCGTCGGCGGGTAGGGCTCCCTACCTCCCCCTTGTGGGGAGGTCGGACCGAAGGTCCGGGTGGGGGCTGCGCCCTGCGAGTTTCTTATCGCCGCCCGAACAATCTCTCGATATCCGCCAGCTTGAGTTCGATATAGGTCGGGCGGCCGTGGTTGCAGGTGCCGGAGCCGGGCGTCGCCTCCATCTGGCGCAGCAGCGCGTTCATCTCTTCCGGTTTGAGCAGGCGGCCGGAACGTACCGAGCCGTGGCAGGCCATGGTCGCGGCTATTCTGTCCAGCCGCTCCTTCAGCGTGTCGACCGTGTCGTTGTCGGCGATCTCGTCGGCGAGATCGCGCACCAGCTGCTGGACGTTGGTCTCCCCGAGCATCGATGGCGTCTCGCGCACCGCGACGGCACCGGGGCCGAAGCGCTCGATGCCGAGGCCGAAGCGGGCCAGCGTCTCGGAATGCCTGGCAAGCCGCTCGGCATCCTCTTCCGACAGATCGACAATCTCGGGCAACAGCAGCATCTGCGACGGCACCGCGCGTGAGTGGAGGGCGTTCTTCAAGGCCTCGTAGACCAGCCGCTCATGCGCCGCATGCTGGTCGACGATGACAAGAGAATCCCTGGTCTGGGCGACGATATAATTCTCGTGCACTTGCGCGCGCGCCGCGCCCAGCGCCGTGCCGAGCAGCGTTTCCGCCGCTTCGTTTTGCCCGGCGCGCGCATCGGCGCTGTGCAGCGGCCCGGCGTCGAAGGCCGCCTGCTCGTCCTCGCCGAACCCGTCGCCCATATCGAGCGGCCGCTGTGGCGAACGGCCAGGATCGAACCCGGCAAAGCCTGAGGCCCGGTAAGCGGCCCCGTAGCTGCGGTGACCGTTGGCCGGCCCGCCATGCGCATAGGATGCCGCGCCTGGCCGGAACGCCGCCATCATGCCGGCGGCCCCTGTGGTGGCGGGGCGGATGCCGGCATTGGCCAGCGCTTCGCGAATGGCGCCGACGATCAGCCCGCGCACCAGCCCCGGGTCGCGGAAGCGCACGTCTGCCTTGGCCGGATGGACGTTGACGTCGACGATCGCCGGATCGAGCGTCAGGAACAGCACGGTGACGGCATGGCGGTCGCGCGGCAGCACGTCGGCGAAGGCGCCACGAATGGCGCCGGCGATCAGTTTGTCACGCACCGGACGGCCGTTGACATAGGCGTATTGCTGCAGCGCGTTGGCGCGGGTGAAGGAGGGGACCGAGACATGGCCGGCGAGATGCACGCCGTCCCGCATCGCGTCGATGGCGATCGCATTGTCCGGAAAGTCGGCGCCCATCACCTGCGCCACCCGGCGCAGCCGGCCTTCCGGGCTGTCGTCGGTCGCCGGCAGTTCCAGCGTCGAGCGGTCCGGGCCGGCCAGGGTGAAGCGCACGGCGGGAAAGGCGATGGCGATGCGCTTGACCACGTCGCCGATGGCCGTGCTTTCGGCGCGCTCGCCCTTCATGAATTTGAGCCTTGCGGGCGTGGCGAAGAACAGGTCGCGCACCTCGACCGTGGTTCCGCGATTGGCCGCCGCCGGCCTGACCGCGGAGACGCGGCCGCCGTCGATGCCGATCTCGGCGGCGTTTTCACTGGACGCGGTGCGCGAGCGGATCGACAGCCGCGCCACCGAGCCGATCGACGGCAAAGCCTCGCCGCGAAAGCCGAGCGAGCGGATGTCGTGAATGTCGTCGGCGAGCTTGGAGGTGCAATGGCGCGCAATCGCCAGCGCCAGTTCCTTTTCCGGAATGCCCGAGCCGTCGTCACTGACGCGGATCAGGTTCAGCCCGCCGCCGGCGGTGACGATCTCGACTCTCGCAGCACCGGCATCGAGCGCGTTCTCGACCAGTTCCTTGACCACGCTTGCCGGACGCTCGATGACTTCGCCGGCGGCGATCTGGTTGATCATCGTTTCGGAAAGCTGGCGGATCGGCATGGGGCACTATAGGCGGATTCGTGGTCGATGCGGGAGGGCGGAATTGAGGAAATCCACGCAGCTGATCGCGACTGGCCGCTCGTGCACTTCAACTCATGAGCTTGGGCAGCGCTGCCGACAGTGCATCGACGGCAAGGCGGACTTTCATCGGCAGATGAGGCGTCTGCAACCACAGGGCATGAACGTCGTAGAGAAACCAGGATTGTTCCGACAACAGCGGGACAAGTGCGCCCGCCTGGATGCGCTGGCAAACCAGCCAGTATGGCAGCCAGGCGAGCCCCATGCCGGCGGCCGCGGCATCGGCGATGGCATCGAGGTCGTCGAGCCGCAATCTGCTGACTGGTCTGATCTCAATCGCGGGGTGGCCATTGCGCGGAAACAGCCACGGCTGAACGGCACGCCCGGAACGGCGGTAGATGATCGCGTGACGGCTGCCGAGGTCATCTATTTCCTGCGGCTGGCCGTGCCGGTCGAGATAGGACGGCGACGCGCAGACGACCATGTGCTGGCGCGCGATGCGACGCGCCATCACCCCGGCCTGGTCCTCCAGGTCGCCCGTTCTAATGGCAAGATCGCAGCCGTCCTCGGCGAGGTCGGCGATGGCATCGCTGAACGACAGGTCAAGTTCCAGCGCCGGATATTGCTGCGCAAACCCGAACAGGATCGGGGCAACGCAGCGCCGGCCGAAATGCACCGGCATGAGGACACGCAGCTTTCCGCGCGGTTCGGCAAGCTGGTCGGCGGCGAGTGCATCCGCGGCCTCCGCTTCGGCAAGCACCAGCCGGCAGCGTTCATAATAGGCGCGCCCGAAATCGGTCAGGCTTTGGCGGCGCGTCGTCCGGTTGATGAGGCGCACGCTCAGGCGCTCCTCGAGAAACCGGACATGCTTGCCGACCATCGGCCCGGACAGATCGAGAGCCGCCGCCGCGGCTGCGAACGAGCCCAGGTCGACGGCTTTGACGAACACGGCCATGCTCGTAAGGCGATCCATATTCAAAACCTGCAGTTTCTGCTGATCTACTCAAGCGGCTATTTATCCGCCTGATGAGCGCTGGCATAGCTGATTCAGTTCAAATATTTTGGAGTTTGACCGATGGCACGTGTCGTTCGCTTTCATGAGCTCGGTGGTCCCGAGGTCCTGCGCATCGAGAATGTTGACACGCCTGCGCCCGCGAGCGGTGAGATTCAGATCCGCGTCAAGGCGTTGGGTATAAACCGCGCCGAGGCGCTGCTGCGTTCGGGGACCTACATCCAGACCGCGCCATTGCCTTCCGGTCTTGGGCTCGAGGCCGCGGGTATAGTCGAGATGGTCGGCGAAGGCGTGGACGGGTTTGCGCCTGGCGATGCCGTCAGCATCGTGCCGCCATTATCGATGGCCCGCTGGCCTGCCTATGGTGAGATTGCCACATATCCCGCCGAGCTCGTCGTCAAGCATCCACCATCGCTGAGCTGGGAAGAAGCCGCCGCAGCGTGGATGCAATATCTCACGGCCTACGGTGCGCTGATCGACATTGCCAAACTTGGCAGGCAGAACGTTGTCGTCATCATTGCGGCCTCGAGCAGCGTCGGACTTGCCGCGATCCAGATCGCCAACATGGTTGGCGCGACCCCGATCGCGGTCACACGGACATCCGCCAAGAAGCGGGCTTTGCTTGAGTTCGGCGCGGCCCACGTCATCGCCTCGGCAGAGGAGGACCTGGAAGCCGGGCTGAAGCGGATCGCCGGCCCGGACGGCGTGCGCGTGGTGTTCGATGCCGTCGGCGGCCCGATCTTCGAGCCACTGACGGCGGCGATGGCACCGGGTGGCATTCTCATCGAATATGGCGGCTTGAGCCTCGACCCGACACCCTTTCCACTACCTGCAGTGCTGGCAAAGACACTGACGCTGCGCGGTTATCTCGTCCATGAGATCGTGCGCGATCCGGTCCGGCTGCAGGCCGCCAAGGCGTTCATCCTTGACGGACTGAGCTCGGGTTCGCTGAAGCCGGCAATCGCCAGAACCTTTCCGTTCGACCAGATCGTCGAGGCGCACCGCTATCTCGAATCGAACGAGCAATTCGGCAAGATCGTCGTGACGGTTTGACGACCATTATTGCGGATGTACATGTAAGACTGGTGCCAACATGCTAGTGCATGAATCAGAACGATTTCGACACGCGCACGGCATCCGAGATGGCTGGAATGTCCCCGGCCGGTTGTACGGCATCTGAGGCGGCTGGACTGGCTCCGGCCTCTTGCACCGCTTCTGAGGCTGCTAGCGCCTTTGCGCCATCATCTTATAGAAACCATCGAAAAGGCTCACCAAGCGTTCGATATTGTGATCGATTGCTGAGAGCGATACAGCGATGTGCTCGATAGCTTCCGTTTGCCGTTGGTCGGTTGATAGCTTGGTGGCGACTTCGAGCGAAGGTCTAAATGGCCTCACTACATCTTGCGGTCCGGATTCCTTGATATCTATCGTCATTTCATGCCCCTCCGCTGGTTAACTCAGAAAATACTAACCTGAGTCGCCGGTTTCCCTGCCTCTATTCCCATCTGTTCACAATTTGTAGATAATGGGCGTAAGTGACACCACATGAGTCGGGAGGCAACGTGTCGGATTGGTCGTTTATTTCGATCACCGTGCCGTCCGATCGGATCGATGACGCGATTGCCCATCCCGATGCATTACAGATCGCATATGACGTCGGCGTTCTGGAACTTCTCGGGATAGCGCTTTCAATTCTAGGCGTGGCCTTAGTCTTGATTGGATTTGGCGCGTACTTTTCTATCCGGCGATCTGCTCAGCAGGCCGCCAGGGATGTGGCGCACAAGAACGTCCCTGAGTCCGTCCAAGAACACATTCGAAAGGATGGCTTCGCCGTTATAAAGGAGGTTCTGAAGGATCCGCAGGCGTTGGCTGCTCTTCAGGCTCAGATGGAAAGACTTGGACTTACAGACGTTACGGATGCAGGCGATGTGGAAGGGAACATTTTGGACGCGTACAATGGCAAACCCAGTCGATAAACTCGATACCTACATTGACGAGGTTCCGGTGCGCATCGAGGATGCCATCCGGGACCTGGGATCAAGCTTGTCATGAATGCTGCGCTGCCGCCCGATGTCTCGGGTCAGATTAAGCTCCTTGATGACGGTACATATGAGATTTCGTCCGCTGCGGGAGAGCCTATCACCCGCCAGCGCTTTACGATTGCGCATGAACTTGGGCATTACATATTGCACAAGGGGATGCTGGGTAAGGGTGTGAATGACGACACAAAATATCGAACGCTGCGCGACAGCAATCTTTATAACAGCCAAATCGATGATGTTCACGAACGTCAAGCTAACAGCTTCGCGGCAAATATCTTAATCCCCGAAGCGACGATAAGGCACAACATTGGCTGGTATAAGTTCGTTTCGGAGGCTGCCCGAGTCTACAACGTCTCCAAATCCTCCATGCGATGGAGGCTGAACAATCTGGGGCTACTAAATTCGAAAGTTATTGATGACACGACATGATGGGGTGCGGAGCATCGCTTCGACCGATTTCTCTAAAGAGATGGCTACCAAGCCCGCACTTATTGTTGGGATAGCCTCACGCCTGCGCCGCCAGCCAGTCCCGCACCTTGCGGGCGTTGTCGCTGAGTTCGCGGTTCTTCGACCAGATGACATGAAAGCCCTTGCCGGTCGTCATCGCGTGGCCGGTGACGCGCACCAGCAGCCCTGATGCCAGCAGCCGCTCGGCGAGGTGACCCCAGCCGAGCGCGATGCCTTGCCCTTCCATGACTGCCTGGATCACCAGCGCATAGTCGTTGATGCGCAAGCCGCGTCCGGCATCGGCGATGTCGACACCGGCCGAGGCGAACCATTCGTCCCAGCTCGCGGCCTCGCGAAACGGCTCTTCGAGATGGATGAGGCGGTGCGATTGAAGGTCCGCGACACCCTCCGGCAGCCCGAACCGTGCCACATAACTAACGCCGGCAACGGGGAATATCACCTCATCGGCCAGCGGCAGCGAATGATAATCCGGCCATTCCCTGGGCTCGCCGCCGCGGACGCCGAGCGGGATGTCTTCGGCGATGATGTCAAGATCGCGGTCGGCGGTCTGGATGCGCAGGTCGATGCCCGGCAATTCGTCGCGAAACTGCTGCAGGCGCGGCATCATCCAGAACGAGGCAAAGGCGGTCGAGGCGGCGAGTGTCACATGCGCGCCGACGGCGATCTGGCGCAGATCCTCCGCCGACTTGCGAATGTGCGACAGGCCGAGCGAGACGTCGGCATGGAAGCGGTCGCCGGCCTCGGTCAGGCTGACTTGCCGGTGGCGGCGCTGGAAGAGTTTGGCGCCGAGCTGCTCTTCGAGCCCACGGATCGCATATGAGACGGCAGCCTGCGTCATGCCGAGCTCCCGCCCGGCGGCGGTAAAGCTCGACAGCCGCCCGGCGGCCTCGAAAACGATCAGGCTGCCGGCCGACGGCAGCAGGTGGCGCAAGCTTCGCATAAGCTGAGCTTATACAAGAGATCAGGATTTTCCAGCGTCACAGCCGCATTTTGTCTGGCTAGATTGGTCGAGACTGGAATATGGAGCCTTCATGAACGCACCGGCCGTTGAAGTGAGCGAACACACCAACCGCCGCAGCGGCGGCCGCCTGGGGCGCAAGGCGCTGCGGGGCGCACCCATAGCGTCGTTTCCAACCCTGGTCCGCCAGATTCCCGTCTATCAGATGGTTCCGGACGAGGCGGTTGAGCTGATCCACCAGGAGTCGCTCTCCATCCTCGAAGAAGTCGGATGCGAGTTCCGCGACGACGAGGCGATCGCAATGTGGAAGGCGGCGGGCGCCGATGTCTCGGAGACAAGGGTCCGGATCGACCGCGCCCTGCTGATGGAGCTCATCTCGAAGGTCCCGTCGGAGTTCACGCTCAATGCGAGGAATCCCCAGCGTTCCGTACGTGTGGGTGGAAACAACTCCATCTTCGTGCCGATGTACGGGGCGCCTTACGTGCGCGACCTCGACAACAACCGGCGCTACGGCACACTCGCCGACCTCAACAATTTCCACAAGCTCGCCTACATGGCGCCGGCGCTGCATTCGTCGAGCTCGATCATCTGCGAGCCGATGGAAATCGCGGTGCCGAAACGTCACCTCCACATCATCCATTCGGCGCTGAAGCACTCGGACAAGCCGTTCATGGGCATCGTGACCTCCAGGGATCGAGCCGAAGACACGATGGCGATGGCAGGCATCGTGTTCGGCGAGGATTTTGTCCGCGACAACCCGGTCCTGGTGTCGATCACCAACTGCAATTCGCCGCTGGTGTGGGACGCCACCATGCTGGACGCGATGAAAGTCTATGCGCGCCACAACCAGCCGCTGATTCTCGCCCCCTTCGCCCTTTGCGGCGCCTCGACTTCGGCCTCTGCCGTCGGTGCGGTCGCGCAGGTCAATGCCGAAGCGCTGGCGGGCGTCGCGTTCACACAGCTCCTGCGTCCGGGTTCGCCGCAGATCTACGGACAGTTCATGGTGACGGTCGACATGAAGACCGGCGCTCCCATGGGCGGCACGCCGGAGGCGGCCCAGATGATGTATCTCATGGGCGCGCTGGCGCGGAAGTATCGTCTGCCGTGGCGCACGTCCGGTTTCCATGTCGGCTCGAAGCTGAACGACGCCCAGGCGGGCTACGAGGCGAACATGCTGATGCATGCCGCCATCCTTGCCGGCGCCAACTACATCTGGCACTCTGCCGGTTGGCTCGAGGCCGGCCTGACCTGCGGCTATTCGAAATTTGCCACCGACTGCGAGCAGCTTGTCGGCTGGTACAAATATGCTGGCGGGCTGCCATTCGACGATTTCAAGGAGGCTATGGCGGCTATCCGCGAGGTCGGACCGCAGGGCCATTTCCTCGGCACCCAGCACACGCTTGAACATTTCGAGTCCGCCTTCTTCATACCGAGCATCATGGACTTCAATTCATTCGAACAGTGGAAGGCGGAAGGAGCAAAGGACCACGACACCCGCGGCCGCGAGAAAGCGCGCAACATGCTCGCCGATTATGAGGAGCCGAAGCTCGATGAGGGCATCGCCGATGGTCTCAAAGATTTGATTGCGCGGCGCGAGGAGAAACTGCCGGACAGCGTTAGTTGATCACGGGCGAAGACCCGATGCGAACCATAAGGGAGGAAAAAATGACACTCTTCAGAAGCAACGGCGATAGCGTACCGAGCGCCATCGAAGCAATGGCCAGCGAGGCGCGCGCCGGTCGCGTCGACCGGCGGGAGTTTCTGGCCCTGGCAAGCGCTTTCGGCGCATCGACGGCCCTTGCCTACGGCATGATTGGACTTGCCGTGCCGGAGCGGGCTTTGGCTGAAGAGCCGAAGAAAGGCGGAACGCTGCACGTTTCGATGTCGGTGAAGGCGCAAAAGGACACGCGCACCTACGACTGGGTGGAACTTGCGAACATTTCACGCTGCTGGCTCGAGCCGCTCGTACGCTACACCCGCCAGTTCACATTCGAGCCGGTTCTGCTCGAAAGCTGGGAGGTCAACGACGACGCCACCGAATACGTGCTGCATGTGCGCAAGGGCATCGCCTGGAACAACGGCGATGCTTTCAACGCCGATGACGTGGCCTACAATCTGACGCGCTGGTGCGAGAAGGCTGCCGCCGGCAATTCGATGGCCGCGCGCGTCGGTGCGCTGATCGATGCAAAGACCGGCAAGGCCAGGGAAGGGGCGATCACCAAGGTCGACGACAACACGGTGAAGCTGAAGCTGAACGAGCCGGACGTCTCGCTGATCCCGAACTTCACCGACTATCCGGCGCTGGTGGTCCATCGCAACTTCGACGCCGACGGCACCAATCCGATCGAGAAGCCGATTGGCACCGGGCCGTTCGAACTGGTGTCTTATGCGGTCGGCCAGAAAGCGGTCGTCAAGCGTCGTGAGAATGGCAAATGGTGGGGCGGTGAAGCGCTTCTCGACGGCGTCGAATTCATCGACTACGGAAGCGATTTCAACGCCTCGATAAATGCATTCGACTCCGGCGAAATCGACCTCAATTTCGAGACGCCGGCCGACTTCATAGACATTCTCGACAAGATGGGGCTGGTCAAATCGGAGGTTGCGACAGCGACCACGCTCGTCGCCCGGACCAACATCACGAACAAGCCCTATGACGACAAGCGGGTTCGCAACGCCCTCCAGATGGCCGTCGACAACAAAGCGGTGCTCGAACTTGGCTACGCCGGGCGAGGCACTGTTGGTGAAAACCACCACGTCAGTCCGATTCATCCGGAATACTACGCGCTGCCCAAGAAGACACGCGACGCCGCGGGCGCCAGGAAGCTTATGGCCGATGCCGGGCAGGACGACTTCGAGCATGAACTGATCACCGTCGAGGACGATTGGCAGAAGAACACCGGCGACGCTATTGCCGGCCAGCTGCGCGATGCCGGGATCAAGGTGAAGCGCACCGTGCTGCCGGGATCGACATTCTGGAACGACTGGACGAAATACCCCTATTCGATGACCATCTGGTACATGCGCCCGCTTGGCGTACAGGTGCTGGCGCTCGGCTATCGCACCGGCGAGGCCTGGAACGAAACCGGCTACTCGAACCCTGATTTCGACGCCAAGCTCAAGCAGGCTCTTTCGCTCATCGACGTGGAAAAGCGCCGCGAGGTCATGAAGGACATCGAGCAGATCCTGCAAGATTCGGGCGTCATCATTCAGCCGTTTTGGCAGAAGCTGTTCAGCCACATGAACGAGAAGGTGAAGAACTACGGTGTCCACCAAACCTTCGAGATGGATCTCCAGAACGTCTGGCTGAACGCCTGAGTTGCCAGCAGAGGACGCGTTGCAGGATTTCATGGACCGCAAGAAGGCCGACGGGCAAGATGCGTGGTACTGATAGCTTCCGTCAGTGAACAATCGGGGACACCCATGAAACTGCCACTTTTTGTTGCCGCGCTTTCGATGGCCGTGCCGGCGGCCGCGTTTGCCGGCCCTGCTGCCAACGCCGTGAAGTTCTTTTATGTCCCGTCGGTCAAGTTCGAGGCCGATGCGCAATATCGCGACCGCTTCACCGAACCGGTGACGAAACTGTTCGAACTGAACGACAATGCGGCAAAGAACCATCCGGATGAAGTTCCCTGCATCGACTTCGCCCCTGGTCTCGATGCGCAGGACTATGACGAGAAGACCGTGGCCAAGACGCTGACGCTGGCCGAAACGCTGGATGGCGACAGCGCCGAGGTGACGGCGACGTTCAACCTTTTTCCGGAAGGCGATGGTTCCAAACGCGAAATGGTCTGGTCGTTGAAGAAGATCGACGGCCAGTGGAAGGTCGCCGACATTACCTCGAAGACCAGCGGCTGGACCCTGAGTGCGCTCGAATGCCTGGCCGGGCAGTCGCCGGAGTGATGCCGTGCTTCGCTGCCGTCCCTGGATTTTGGCGACTGCGTGCCTGCTGGCCGGATTGAGCAGCGCCGCCGCTCAGGACCTGTTCGGCGCGCCGCCCGCAAACGCGCCGGCCGACAGTGCGGCACCTCCGCCGGCAGTTTCGCCGCCGGCAGAAAACGCGCCGGCCGCAGCCGTGCAGCCGGGCTCGCCGACCGCGGTGGTGAAGCCGTTCTACGAGCATGCCGGGCTCGAGGTCGATCCGGCTCAGCGGGGCCATTTCACCGACCCGGCAAAGTCGGTGCTGGACAAGAGCGACGCGCTGCGGAAGTCGGGGCAGGGCGAGTGCCTCGATCCCAACATGGCGCTCGACAATTCCGAATACGACAAGGCGGAGATCGACAAGAGCCTGAAGACCATCGAAGCGATCAAGGGCGACGAGGCCAAGGTCGTCGTCGCTTTTGTCGTCGCCGGCAATCCGCACCGGCTGGAATGGAAGTTCAAAAAGATCGATGGCGACTGGAAGATATCGGACCTGCTCTCGGTGACCGGCGAATGGGCGCTAAGCCAATACCAGTGTGAGTGAGAACGGAACCGATGAAGATCACCAACATCCGCGTCACCCACGTCAACGTCCCGCTCGATGCTCCGTTCTGGTGGACGGCTGGTCTCTACGGCGGCGCCTCGAAATCGATCATCGAGGTCGAGACGGACGAAGGCGTGGTCGGACTGGGCGAGGCGCCATGGTGGCATTTCGGCGAGGTGATCAAGGCCGAGATCGCGCCGGCGCTGATTGGCGCCGATCCCCTCGACATCGCCGACTGCGAGGCGCGCTGCGTGCCGCCCTGGCAGATTACCGCCAACACCGGCGAGAATGCAGCCACGGTGGCGTTCGGCGCCGTCGAACTGGCGCTGTGGGATATAAGAGGCAAGGTCTTCGGCATGCCGCTCTACAAGCTGCTCGGCGGCGCGGTGCGCAAGGACATTCCGTTTTCGGAATATTTCGCCTTTCGCCCCGCTCACGGCGGAGCCGGCGGCGAGATGACCGCCGAAGCGATCGTCGACTACTGTCTCGGCATGCGAGAACAGCACGGCTCGACGATTTTCGAGGGCAAGCTGATCATGGGCGATCCCGAGCACGAGATCAGGACAGTGCGCATGCTGCGCGAGGCGCTTGGCGATAAAGCGCAGATCAAACTCGATTCCAACATGCAGTGGTCGCTGACCACAGCGCGCTGGGTGCTGCGCGAGATCGAGCCGTTCAACATCCGCAACTACGAGGATCCGGTCGCGACCTTCGAGGAGATGGCTGCGCTGCGCCAGCATTCGCGCATTCCGTTCTCGACGCACATCCCGGATCTCAGACGGGCAGTCGCGCTCGGTGCGCCGGATTACTTCGTCTGCAATTTCGCAGCACTCGGCGGATTGTCGAAAACTCTGAAATTCATCGCCGCCTGTGAGGCGATGGGCAAGGGGTTCTGGTGCTATTCGAACGATCTCGGCATCATGACATCGGCTTATCTGCACGTCGTGGCGGCGACACCGTGGATCACCGAGGCGTCGCAGTCGTTGTTTCGCTGGCAGATCGGCGATGTCATCAAGGACGGTCCTTTCCGCCAGACGGGCAATACGGTGCGCGTGCCGGAGGGTGACGGGCTGGGCGTCGAACTCGATCCGGCGGCAATGAAACGCTGGTCAGCGCACTTTGCCGAACACGGGCCGATGCACCATTTCAGCGACCCGAACAGCCCCAGCCGCTACCGGCGGCTGCCGCTCAACTGATGCGAAGTGCACGTGACCGATCGATGAGAAGAGGTCCTGTCGTGGTTGCTTTATTCGCGGCGGTTTGCGTCCTGGCCTGCGCTGTCACCTGGGAGGCAGGAAGCCACGCGGTGGCCCGCGTCCCTCAGCAAAGCTTCACGCTGCCTGTGGGGTTACCGGTGGAGCGCATCGTTCTGAAGCGGGAGGGCGCGCCCGACCTTGCCGGTTGGGTGGCGGATCGGCAGGACAGTTGCGGAACAATCGTGCTGTTACACGGACGTGGTTCAAACAAGCTGGCCATGGTTCCACGAGCGAAGCTGCTTTTCGAAAGCGGCTACTCGATCGTGCTGTTCGATCTGTCGGGACATGGCGAAAGCGGCGGCGATATCAGAGGCTTTGGTTACATCGAACGGCAGGACGCCAGCCGCATCCTCGCCTTTGCCCGGCAACGCTTCGCCGGTCGCAAGGTGGCGGCCATCGGCTCGTCGCTCGGTGCGGCTGCTTTTGTATTTGGCGCTCAGCAGGAGCATGCCGACGCCTATGTCCTGGAGCAGCTCTACGCGACTTTGCTGGAAACCACGGCGTTGCGAGCGCCCTTGCCTATGTTGCGCGACGTACAGGCGACCATCCTCTTGGCGCAGATGCAGCTCCGCCTTGGCTTCGGGGTAGATGATGTCAGGCCGGTCGATCGCATCGGCGCGATTGATCGGCCGATTTTGCTGCTAGCAGGCAATTCGGATCCGTTTGTCGCTCGCAGCCAGACACTGGCGTTGAAAGATGCGGCAGGCGCTGACGCAAAGCTGGTCTGGTTCGACGGCGCGCGGCATGTTGATCTCTATCGCTATGACCAACAGCGGTACCGCGACGCGGTGATGCCTTTCCTGGAGACCAACCTGTGCCGGACCGGGATCAGGTGAGCCGCTCCGTCCGATCAGCCGCGCCCGCGATAGGGGGCGACGCCGGTGTCGGGCAGCCACACACCTTCCGGCGGCGCGCCGGTTTGCCAGAACACGTCGATCGGAATGCCGCCGCGCGGATACCAGTAGCCGCCGATGCGCAACCACAATGGCTTGGTCGCGGCGATGATGCGGCGGCCGATCATGACGGTGCATTCTTCGTGGAAGGCGCCATGGTTGCGAAACGAGGTCATGAACAGCTTGAGCGACTTCGATTCCACCAGCAGCGCATCGGGTGCGTAGTCGATGACGATATGGGCGAAGTCCGGCTGGCCGGTGACCGGGCAGAGCGAAGTGAATTCCGGGCAGGTGAAGCGAACGATGGCCGGCGGGCCGTCGCCGCGCGAAAACGGCACGGTTTCCAGGACTGCCGCTTCAGGGCTCTGTGGCGCCTCGACGTTGGTGCCGAGCTGGGTGAGGTTTTTCGTATCGGTCATGAGCAGGTTCCTTGCTGCATGTCGCCCAAAACTGCGCAGCGATTTTGGGACAGCGACATGCGTAAAAACAAAATTTGCCGCTCATTAGCACAATTTGAAACAGCAGGAAGACGATGACCAGCAACGACCCGCTTCTCCAGCCCTATCAGCTCAAGCATCTGATGCTGAAGAACCGGGTGATGTCGACCAGCCATGAGCCGGCCTATTCCGAGGACGGCATGCCGAAGGAACGCTACCGGCTCTACCATGCCGAAAAGGCCAAGGGCGGCATGGCGCTGACCATGACCGCCGGTTCGGCGATCGTCTCGCGCGACAGCCCGGCCGCTTTTGGCAATCTGCATGTCTATGACGACCGCATCGTGCCGTGGCTCGCCGAGCTTACCGATGCCTGCCACGAGCACGATTGCAAGGTGATGATACAGATCACCCATCTCGGCCGCCGCACCGGTTGGAACAAGGCCGACTGGCTGCCCGTGCTGTCGGCTTCGCCGGTGCGCGAACCGGCCCATCGCGCCTTTCCCAAGACTATCGAGGACTGGGATATCGAGCGCATCGTAGCCGACTATGCGGCGGCCGCGCAGCGCTGCCAGGCTGCCGGCCTCGACGGCATCGAGTTCGAAGCCTACGGCCATCTGATGGACGGTTTCTGGTCGCCGGCCACCAACCAGCGCGACGACGATTTCGGCGGCTCGCTCGACAACCGGCTGCGCTTCACCGGAATGGTGCTCGACGCGGTGCGTGCCGCGGTCGGCGAAAAGTTCGTCGTCGGCATCCGCATGGTCGCCGACGAGGATTTCGAGAAAGGCCTGTCGAAACAGGAGGGCGTCGAAATCGCCAGGCGGCTGGCCGGCTCCGGCAAGGTCGATTTCCTCAACATCATCCGTGGCTCGATCGAGACCGATGCGGCGCTGACCAAGGTCATCCCGGTGACCGGCATGCGGTCGTCGCCGCATCTCGACTTTGCCGGCGAGATCAGGGCAGCGACGAAATTCCCGACCTTCCATGCGGCGCGGATTTCCGACGTCGCCACCGCGCGTCACGCCATCGCCACCGGCAAGCTGGACATGGTCGGCATGACGCGCGCCCACATTGCCGACCCGCATATCGTCAAAAAAGTGATGGAGGGCCGCGAGCACGAGATCCGCCCTTGCGTCGGCGCCACCTATTGCCTCGACCGCATCTATGAGGGCGGCGAGGCGCTGTGCATCCACAATGCGGCGACGGGCCGCGAGGCTGATATCCCCCATATTATTCCGAAAACCGAGGGACCGAAGCGGAAGGTGGTCGTCGTCGGTGCCGGCGCCGGCGGGCTGGAGGCGGCGCGCGTCGCCGCCGAGCGCGGGCACCAGGTGACGGTGCTGGAAGCATCGAGCCAGGCCGGCGGCCAGGTGCGGCTGGCAACGCAAAACCCGCGCCGCAAGGAATTGATCGGCATCATCGACTGGCGCCTGGCCGAACTCGACCGGCTGGGCGTCGAGATCCGCTACGACAAATGGGCGGAGACGGACGACGTGCTGGCGCTGTCGCCGGACGTGGTGGTGGTCGCCACCGGCGGCCTGCCGCAGAACCCGCCTCTGACGGCGGGCGACGATCTCGTCACCTCGAGCTGGGACATCATGGCCGGCAGCGTCAAGCCGGCCGAGAACGTGCTGCTCTATGACGACAATGGCGGCCATCAGGGCATGGGTGCCGCCGAACTGATCGCCAATAGCGGCGCCAGGCTGGAGCTGGTTTCACCAGAGCGCTTCTTCGCCCCGGAAATGGGCGGCATGAATCATGTGCCCTACATGCGCGCCTTCCAGGAAAAGGGTGTCACGGTGACCATCAACACACGGCTACGTTCTGTGCGGCGTGAAGGCAACCAGCTGATCGCCGAGCTCGCCTCCGACTTCGCCGATGGCTGGCGCGGCGAGCGGCGGGTCGACCAGGTGGTGGTCGAGCACGGCACGCTGCCGCTCGACGATCTCTACCTGGCGCTGAAGCCGCTGTCGAAGAACGCCGGCGCGATCGATTACGAAAAACTGATCAATGGCGGCGACATCTTTCCTGCGCGCAATCCGCAAGGCGGTTTCGTCGTCTTTCGCATCGGCGACGCGGTAGCTTCACGCAATATCCACGCTGCGATCTATGACGGCATCAGGTTCGGCTTGCGAATCTGAGGAATATTTTGGATTGATTGGTGGCGCGCAGCCGAACCTCCGTACGGAGAGCCACCACGGTACGTCGGTCCGGTCTGCGCGCCGCGCACGCCGCCGGCCATCGCCGGGCACCGTACGATCTTGCGATTGCGGCAGGACGTTCAAAACATCCTGGCGGTGGCCATGCAGAACACGGTGATGACCAGCAGGCCGCCGGCGATGCGTTCGCCCTTTGTCATCTTGGCGCGCAACTGGGTTTGCTTCGCCGCATCAGCGCCGGCCAACTGCCTGCTGGCGGAACCCACCAGCGCGCCCTGAACCCCGGCGGCGATTAACGCCGTCAAGATGCCGAGCGCCAAGACCTTCTCCATCGAGCCGAAAGAGCCGTTGTGGAAGAAATACCACAGCAGCAAGCCGGTGAGGAAAACCACGCCGGCTGCGCCCATTTGCGGCCGGAAGAAACGTTCCGCCCTGATCTCCGGTTCGCGGGCGACCGCGATGGTGGTGCCGGCCCAGAACACGCCCGCCATGACGTGAAGGCCGAGGACGATGATGTAGACATATTGCATGACCGCATTTCCTCTCTTGCCCACCGCCAGGCATATCGATAGATATCAAATGATTAGATGTCAACGCATAAGCTCGAGCCGGTTCCATAGGCTTTGCCCTTGTTCTAGTGTCGGATCATGACGCCCTTTGACCGCCCGCCGATCGGGATGAATCTCGCGCGCACCGCCAAGCTGGTTGCGCAGGCTTTCGACGCTGCCTTGGTCGAGGCAGGCGGCACGCTGCCGGTCTGGGTCACGTTGCTGTCGGTCAAGTCGCGGGAGCTGGCCAATCAACGCGAGCTCGCCGGCATGATCGGCATCCGGGGCGCAACGCTGACCCACCACCTCAACGCCATGGAGACGCAAGGCCTGCTGATGCGCCGCCGCGATCCCGAGAACCGCCGGGTTCACCAGGTGGAGCTGACCCAAGCCGGAGAAGCGCTGTTCCTGCAATTGCGCACCGCCGCGTTAGCCTTCGACAAGCGGCTGCGGAAAGGACTGTCCGACGACAGGCTGGCAGAGTTTGCACAGGTGCTGGCCGCGTTGCGGGCCAATGTCAGTTGATACCGATTGGACCGCAACCCTTGTTCCAAGCCGTCTGCAATGTTATATGACCATGGTAGTCATATGCGAGGGTGGCAACATGCGCGAAATTCAGTTGAAAGACGCCAAGGCGACGCTTTCGGCAGTCGTCGATCAGGCAGTTGCAGGAGAGCCTGCCATTATCACACGCCACGGTCGGAAGCAGGCCGTCATCCTGTCGTTCGAAGATTATCAGCGGCTGTCTCGGGTGCCGAGCTTCGGGCGGCTGCTGGCGGCTTTTCCCGGGGACAAGGACGACATTCCGCCTCGTTCCCGTAAGCCGGCTCGCAAGGTTGCGTTGTAGCGCGGCGACCAGCCCTGATGTTTCTGCTGGACACCAACATCATCTCGGCAATGGCTCCAGCCAGGAAGGTTGATCGGGCGGCGCTGATGGCATGGCTCGATATGGCGAGCGAATACCTGTTCCTATCCGTTGTGACTGCGTCCGAAATCGCGGCGGGGATAGCGAAGGCGGAGCGCGACGGCGCGACCACAAAGGCCGCGCTGCTACGCGACTGGTGGCAGGCAGTCGAGCACCTTTACGGGGCAAGGATTCTGCCCTTCGATTTGCGAGCCGCGCATGCCGCGGGTTCTATTCTTGATCGCGCAAGGGCTCATCGGCCGGGATTTGAAGATATAGCGATTGCTGCTACGGCCGAGGTTCACGGCCTGGTGATACTGACGGATAACGAGCGTCATTTCGCACCACTTGGGGTGCCGATGCTCAATCCGCTGAGAAACCTGCCGCCATTGCAGTAGTTCCGACTTTCCTACGCCCGGCAGCCCTGCAGCACCGTCAGCCTGGCCTTCTTGGGCGTTCGCGCCACCAGCCATTCGCGCACGCTGTCCGGCGGCATCGGGAAAGCGATGGAATAGCCTTGCACCTGGTCGCAGCCGATCGCCATCAGCGAGTCGAGCTCGGCTTCGGTTTCGGCGCCCTCGGCAACGATCGAGATGCCGAGACCGCGGGCGAGCTCGGTGAGGGCACGCACGATCTTGGTGTTGCCGCTGTTCTCGTTGATGTTCTGGACGAACCGGCGGTCGATCTTCAGCCGATCGATCTCGTTTGGATTGACATGGCTGAGCGATGCGTAGCCGGTGCCAAAATCATCGAGCTCGAGATGGATACCGGCGGCGCGAATGTGCCGCAGCTTTGCCGCGATACCGGTCTTCTCGTCGTCGAGGATGACGGATTCGACGATCTCCAGCGACAGTTTGTGCGCTGGCAGGCCAGCCCTCTCCAGCATGTCGAACAGGAAGACTTCGAAATCTGTCTCGCGCAGCTCCGAGCCGGATACATTGACGGCGATCCGTCCGAAGGCGATGCCTGCGCGGTTCCATTCGGCTGCTTCGTCGATCGCCTTGGCGATGACGATGCGGCCGATCTCGGGCATGAGACCGCATTTTTCCGCGATCGGAATGAACTCGCCCGGCGCGATCATGCCGCGCTCGGCATGTCTCCAGCGAACCAGAGCCTCGATGCCGCTGATGGCGCCGTCCGACAGCGAGACTTGCGGCTGGAAATAGACTTCGAACGCCTTCTCCGAGATAGCGGTCCTGATATCGAGCTCGAGCTGCTTGCGATAATCGAGTTCGTGCCTCAGCTCCTCGGAGAAGAACGACAAGCTGCCGCCGCCCTGCTTCTTGGCGGAATACAGCGCCAGATCGGCATGGACGAGCAGATCCTGCGCATTGTCGGCGTCGACAGGGTAGACCGCAATCCCGGCACTTACGCCCGGATGGATTGTCGTGCCTCGAAAGACGATCGGCTTGTTGAGCTTGGTCAGGATGCGCCGGGCGACGGTATCGATGTCCTCGGTGCTGCCGGCACCGTTGAGAATCATGACGAATTCATCGCCGCCGAGCCGCACGTTGAGATCCGACGTACGGCACGAATCACGCATGCGCTGCGCAGCCGCCACCAGCACATAATCGCCGGCGGCGTGGCCGAACGTGTCGTTGATCTGCTTGAACCGGTCGAGATCGAACTGCACCACGGCAACCCGTTCACGCCGTCGCCGCGCGGCATTGATCAGCGTATCGAAATGCTCGGTCAAAAAGGTGCGGTTGTGCAGGCCGGTCAGCCCGTCATGCACGGCGATAAAGGCCATGGAATTGCGCGCATCGACCAGCTCGCGCGTCCTGCGCAGGATGGCATTCGACATTGGCCTGAAAATGAAAAGCGCCACCAGCACGATAACGCCGATGGTCGAGTAGAACAATGTGCGGTTAAGATCGAGAAGTGTTTCGGATCGCTGGTCTGCAAAGGCACTGATGCGCTGGCCAAGTGCGGCATAGCCCGACAATGTTGCGTTGGCAACGGAAGCGTTCAGGTTGACGCGCTCCTCTCCGCCTTTGTAGCCACCATTGCCGGCCATGTTGAGCCGCGATTCGAATGACGAGATCAGGCGTTCGCCGTTGGCGATAAGCCCGACCGAGAAATAGTCGAGATGGTACGGCTTGGCGAAAAGTACGCTCTCGATCGATCTCGGATCGAACCTTGCCGGCGACGCCGGATCGGCGGCGGTCCGTTCGAGCAGCAGATCGTAGTTCTCCTCGAACTCCACCGTCGCTTGCTTGAGCGCGCTAACCAGGGCCGGCTGCTGGTCGCGTGAGGCGGTACCGGTGGCGCCGGCAAGGAAGACGATGCGCTGCGATAGGGCTTTTTGTGTGCTGACCACATCGAGCAGTGCCTGGTTGTGCTGCTGGGCCGCCATCATCTGCTGCAGCAGGATGAAGGAGGCCACGACCATGGCGGCGATGATCAGCAGAGCCAGCCAGTAGCCGGATTTGATCAGGAGTATGAGCCTGCCCGAAACGGCGTGCACCGGCTGCTGTGACATTTTCTGAGGCGGCCCTCTCGCCAACGAATTCTTGTGCGACAACCTTTGGCTTCAAAGTGTTAACAGGTTTGGGACGGCAGCATGCCGGCGGCGGCGACCGTGGCGAGAAACCCGCAAAGTGGTTATTGCAATCTTTCGCGGCGCCTCCGCATTTGAACATCGTGGCCTCTGCCGTGCCATTGCCGCCACCGAAGCGGTCGCTTTTGCGATGGATTTTTCGTCCGCGCGGCGCGACAGTCCTCATCGATCTCAACAGGGCCTGATCATGACCGAAGCATTCCTTTCCCACATCGACAGCGAGCTTGAAGGACTGAAATCGGCCGGCCTTTACAAATCCGAACGGGTGATAACCTCGACCCAATCGGCCGAGATCGAGGTCGGCGGCGAGAAGGTGCTGAATTTCTGCGCCAACAATTATCTCGGCCTCGCCGACAGCGCCGAACTGCGCGAGGCGGCCAAGCAGGCGCTCGACCGGTACGGCTACGGCATGGCATCGGTGCGCTTCATCTGCGGCACGCAGGAAGAACACAAGCAGCTCGAGGCGACCATTTCTGACTTCCTCGGCATGGAGGACACCATCCTCTACGGCTCCTGCTTCGACGCCAATGGCGGCCTGTTCGAGACGCTGCTCGGCGAGGAGGATGCGGTCATCTCCGATGCGCTGAACCACGCCTCGATCATCGACGGGGTACGGCTGTCGAAGGCAAAGCGCTTCCGCTACGCCAACAACGACATGGCCGATCTGGAAGCGCGGTTGAAAGAGGCGCGCGACTGTCGGTTCCGGCTGATCGCCACCGACGGCGTGTTCTCGATGGATGGCATCATCGCCAATCTGAAAGGCGTCTGCGACCTCGCCGACAAATACGATGCGATGGTCATGGTCGACGACAGCCATGCTGTTGGCTTCGTCGGCAGGAACGGCCGTGGCTCGGCCGAACATTGCGGCGTCGAGGGCAGGGTGGACATCATCACCGGTACGCTGGGCAAGGCATTGGGTGGCGCGTCGGGCGGCTACACGTCGGGCAGGAAGCAGGTGGTCGACTGGCTGCGCCAGCGCTCGCGGCCCTATCTGTTTTCCAATACGCTGATGCCGGCGATCGCTGGCGCTTCGATCCGGGTTTTCGAGATGATCCGCAATGGCGATGCGTTGCGTCAGCGCCTATATGCCAATGCAGCGCGGTTTCGCTCCGAGATGGGCAGGCTCGGCTTTACACTGGCCGGCGCCGACCATCCGATCATCCCGGTGATGCTGGGCGACGCGACGCTGGCGCAGGAAGTGGCGGCGCGGATGCTGAAGCGCGGTATCTATGTCATCGGCTTCTCGTTCCCGGTGGTGCCGAAGGGCCAGGCGCGCATCCGCACGCAGATGTCGGCCGCCCATTCCGGCGCCGACATCGAACGCGCGGTTGAGGCGTTCGCCGCAGTTGGTCGCGAACTCGGCGTGATTTCCTGAGCGGCCGGATCAAGAGATTCAAGCGACTAAGGTTCTGGGGACAAAAGAATGTCGAACATGATGAAGGCGCTGGTCAAGGCCAAGGCCGAGCCGGGCATCTGGATGGAAGAAGTGCCGGTGCCGGAAATCGGTCCGAACGACGTGCTGATCAAGATCAGGAAGACGGCGATCTGCGGCACCGACGTACACATCTACAATTGGGACCAGTGGGCGCAAAAGACCGTGCCGGTGCCGATGGTAACCGGCCACGAATTCGTCGGAACCGTCGCCGATTTCGGCACGGCGGTGACCGAGTACAAACTCGGCCAGCGGGTTTCCGGAGAAGGCCATATCGTCTGCGGCCATTGCCGCAACTGCCGGGCGGGCAGGGGGCATCTGTGCCGCAACACGCTCGGCGTCGGCGTCAACCGGCCGGGCGCCTTTGGCGAATACCTTGCGATCCCGCAGCACAATGTCGTGCCCATCCCCGACGATGTGCCGGACGAGATCGCCGCCATCTTCGATCCCCTGGGCAATGCCGTCCACACGGCCTTGTCTTTCGATCTGGTCGGCGAGGACGTGCTGGTCACCGGCGCCGGGCCGATCGGCATCATGGGTGCACTGGTGGCGCAGTGCGTCGGCGCGCGAAAAGTGGTCATCACCGACATCAACCCGGTGCGCCTGGCACTGGCGAAAAAGCTCGGCGTCCAGCATGTCGTCGATGCGTCGAAGGAAAAGCTGCGCGACGTCATGCCGGCGCTCGGCATGACCGAGGGTTTTGACGTCGGCCTCGAAATGTCGGGTGCCGCACCTGCCTTCCGCGACATGATCGACACCATGAACAATGGCGGCAAGATTGCCATTCTCGGCATCGCGCCGACCGGCTTCGAGATCGACTGGAACAAGGTCATCTTCAAGATGCTGCATCTGAAAGGCATCTACGGCCGCGAGATGTTCGAGACCTGGTACAAGATGATCGCGCTGGTGCAGGGTCCTCTCGATGTCAGCGGCCTGATCACCCACCGCATCGGCATCGACGACTATATTTCGGGATTTGAGGCGATGAAGAGTGGCAATTCCGGCAAGGTGGTGATGGATTGGTGAGGCATATAGGGGTGCAAGATGGCGGATAGTGAGCACGGTCGCATCATTGCCTCGCAGGCAAAGATCGTACTGAAGCCCGCCGGATTTCAACGCAAAGGGAAGTCTCGAATCTGGATCGCCGATCGCGGCTTCTGGCTAAGTGTAGTCGAGTTCCAGCCCAGCTCTTGGTCCAAAGGCACTTACCTTAACGTAGCAGTCCACTGGCTCTGGGGTTCGCTCCCTGAAACAGTCGTCCTCAGCGCATTGGACAGTTCGTTCCGTTCGAGAGCCCGGCACAGTTTCTGCTCGCGGTTGATCAAATGGCCAAGAAGGCCGTCGAAATCGATCGGGTTCACCGATCAATGTTCCCTTCCGTGCAGGCGACAGCGACAATCCTCGTGAATGAATTGCAGCCGGGCGCCTACGGCGAGTGGGCGGCCTTCCACGCCGGGGTGGCGGCCGGTTTGGCTGGTGATTTTGAAACGGCAAGGCAGCTGTTTGAAAGCGCTCAGAGACATGCGGCTTCGCAGGCGCAGCTTCTCTTGGGCTACATCGATGATCCGATAGCATTTCGAAGCCGTGTCAGAGGCTTCATTGTAGCCGAACGCGCCTACTACGGTCTAGGAGCGTTACCTGCCGCAATAGCGATCTGATTTCTACGACGGTCAAACCCATGGAGGATTTCAACCCACTGTGAGTTTTGCCTCCAGCGCCGCTACCCCACTGACAATCGCCGCCCGCTCTTCCGCACCAAGCCTCTCCAGCAGCTCCCGCTCGAACTCCTTCGCCAGCGGCACCATTTCGCGATAGGCGGCAAGCCCCGCTTTGGTCAGCGTCAGATGCTCGACGCGACGGTCTTTCTCGTCTGGCGTGCGGGTCAGCCAGCGGCGCCGCTCGAGTTCGGCGACCGCGCGCGAAACCTTGGTCTTGTGCATGGCCGATTGCTCGCCGAGCGCCGTCGCCGTCATCGTGCCGTGCTGTCCAAGTCCCGCAAGCGTGCGCCATTCGGGCCGGGTCAGGCCGTGGCGGTCCTTGTATATCCTTGAGAATTCGCGGCTGACGGCATCGGCAAGCCGATAGAGCCGGTAAGGCAGGAAGGATTCCAGCTCGAGGATTTCCATGGTTGGCCCTGACTGGCATGCTGGCGGCTCATGCCGAAATCACCGTTGATGGTTACATTTTCAATGGTTACAAATGAAACCGGTATGGTCAACTCGGAGCATCCTTGCGGATGCGCAAACGATGCTCCGAGACCATGAATTCGGGAGGATTCCATGGCCTATTCCTACATGCCGGGTTTCGGCAACGACTTCGAGACCGAGACTCTGCCGGGCTCGCTGCCGCAAGGGCGAAACTCGCCGCAGCGGCCGGCCTACGGCCTCTATGCCGAGCAGCTTTCGGGCTCTCCTTTCACCGCGCCGCGCGGCACCAATGAGCGCTCCTGGCTTTATCGGATAAGGCCGAGCGTCAGGCACACCGGTCGCTTCAAAGCGGCGAATTATCCGCTTTGGAAAAGCGCGCCGAACGTCGGCGACCATCAGCTCGCACTCGGCCAGTATCGCTGGAGCCCCGTGCCGATGCCGAAGGAACCGACCGATTTCATCGCCGGCATGCGCTCGATCACCACCGCCGGCGACGTGCTCGGCCAGACCGGCATGGCGGCACACGTCTATGTCGCCAATCGCTCGATGGTCGACGATCATTTCTTCAACGCCGACGGCGAGTTGCTGGTCGTGCCCCAGGTTGGAGCCTTGCGCTTCGTCACCGAGATGGGTGTTATCGAACTCAGGCCGGGCGAGATTGCCGTGCTGCCGCGCGGCCTGGTGTTCAAGGTCGAACTGGTCGATCCGCAAGTGCGCGGCTATGTCTGCGAAAATTACGGCGCCAAGCTGACGCTGCCGGATCGCGGCCCGATCGGCGCCAATTGCCTGGCCAATCCGCGCGATTTCAAGACGCCCTGCGCCTGGTTCGAGGACAAGGACACGCCCTGTCGGCTGATCGCGAAATGGTGTGGCCAGTTCCATGTCACCGAAATCGACCATTCGCCGCTGGATGTGGTGGCGTGGCACGGCAATTATTCGCCCTACAAATATGATCTTGCGACCTTTTCGCCGGTCGGTGCGATCCTGTTCGACCACCCCGATCCGTCGATCTTCACCGTGCTGACCGCGCCGAGCGGCGAGGAAGGCACCGCCAATATCGATTTCGTCATCTTCCCGCCGCGCTGGCTTGTGGCGGAAAACACTTTCCGCCCGCCCTGGTATCACCGCAACATCATGAGCGAGTTCATGGGCCTGATTCATGGTCAGTACGATGCCAAGGAGGAGGGCTTCGTGCCCGGCGGCATCAGCCTGCACAACATGATGCTGGCTCACGGACCCGATGCGTCTGGCTTCGAAAAAGCCTCGCGAGCGGAGCTGAAACCGGTCAAGCTCGACAACACCATGGCCTTCATGTTCGAGACACGCTTTCCGCAGATGGTGACCCGCTATGGCGCCGAGCTCGAAACCCGGCAGGACAATTACATCGACTGCTGGGCCGGCCTGAAGAAGCGCTTCAACGGCACGCCAGAGGGCGACTGGTCTTGAGCGCCGTCGCGTGACGGATCGTCTGGTGCTTCTGGGTTCGAAGGGTGGCCCGGCGCTGCGACCCGGCGGCCCGTGGCCGAGTTCGTCGCTGCTGGAGATTGGCGGCCGCACCATCGTCGTCGATTGCGGGCTGGGCGTAACGCGCGGGCTGACCGATGCCGGCATCAGCCTGAAGGCGCTCGACCTGATCTTCATCACGCATTTGCACTCCGACCATGTTCTGGAACTCGGACCTCTCATCCACACCGCCTGGACCGCCGGCCTGGCGGCGCCCGTCACTTTGTTCGGCCCGCCCGGCATCGGCCATTATTGGCAGCGCTTTTGCCAGGCGATGGAGTTCGACATCGAGATCCGCATCGCCGATGAAGGCAGGCCGGATCTCCGCGACCTGGTCTCGATCGTCGAGTTTGGTGAAGGCCAGGTGGCCGAAGAGCGCGGTCTCAAAATATCGGCGCTGCGTGTCGACCACCCGCCGGTGACGGACTGCTTTGCGCTGCGCTTCGATCATGCGGGGCAAGGCATCGTCTTTTCGTCGGATACGGCGTTCTTTCCGCCATTGGCGGATTTCGCCGAGGGCGCCGACATTCTGGTCCACGAGGCCATGCTGGAAGAAGGCATCGAGCGGCTGGTCGCGAAGACCGGCAACGGCGCAAGGCTGAGGGAACACCTGCTTGCCAGCCATAGCTTTGCCGAAGAGGCGGGCCGCATTGCTAGTGATGCCAAAGTCAAAAGGCTAGTCGTCAACCACCTCATTCCGGCCGACGATCCCGAGATCGGCGAGGCCGACTGGATTGCCGCCGTCAGGAAAACATGGGCCGGCGACTTGACGATCGCCCGCGACGGCCTTGTTGTGGGGCTTGGGAGTGAGACGTGACCAAAGACAAGCTTTGGGAAGAGGTGGGCAAATCCGAGGAGACATCCTGGGCGCAGCTCTCCTTGTTTCTCGACAGAGTGGAAGACTTGCCGTCTTTTGTCCGGTTCCTCGATGCGTTGAGGAGGGATCGGGAAGACGCCGACCGCAAGGAGACTGCGATGCCGGGACCATCCGATCCCGGCTGGAACGGTTGGTACAACGGCTCGATCAGCACCTTTCTCGAATCGGCAGTCGCCTGGGCCGTCACCTGGACCGAAGACAGTCGGCGCGGCGACCCGGCGTTGCTGGCAAATGACAATCCCTGGAGAGCCGCGGCCAGAATTATCTATGCCGGCAAATACTACGAATAAACGCATAGGGAGGACGCATGAAGCTTGCCACATTGAAGGACGGGACGCGCGATGGAAAGCTCGTCGTCGTCTCGCGCGACCTGACGCGGTTTACCGATGCTTCGTTCCTGGTGCGCACGCTGCAGGCCGCGCTCGACGACTGGCATCGCATCGCCCCGCATCTCGCTGCCATGGCGGAATCGTTGGAAAACAATGCGGTACCGTCCGCCCGCTTTCACGAGCACGACGCCCATTCGCCGCTGCCGCGCGCCTACCAATGGGCCGACGGCTCGGCCTATGTGAACCATGTCGAGCTGGTGCGAAAGGCGCGCGGTGCCGAGATGCCGGCAAGCTTCTGGACCGATCCGCTGATCTACCAGGGCGGCTCGGACGCTTTCCTCGCACCGCGCGACCCGATCCGCATGGTCGACGACACCCTTGGCATCGACATGGAAGGAGAGGTCGCCGTCATCGTCGACGATGTGCCGATGGGCGCAAGCCTCGATGAGGCGCGGGCGGCGATCCGGCTGGTCATGCTGGTCAACGATGTAACGCTGCGCGGCCTGACCGGACCCGAGCTCGCCAAGGGGTTCGGCTTCTACCAGTCGAAACCGTCATCTGCCTTTTCGCCGGTTGCGGTGACGCCGGACGAGCTGGGCGATGCCTGGGACGGCGGCAAGGTCAGCCTGCCGCTGCTGGTCGATCTCAACGGCAAGCCGTTCGGCCGGGCGAACGCCGGCATCGACATGACCTTCGACTTTCCGGCGCTGATTGTTCACGCCGCAAAAACGCGGCCGCTGGCCACCGGCACCATCGTCGGTTCGGGCACCGTCTCCAACAAGCTCGACGGCGGGCCGGGCAAGCCTGTCTCGGCGGGCGGCGCCGGCTATTCCTGCGTCGCCGAGCTGCGTATGATCGAGACCATCGAAACCGGCGAACCGAAAACGCCGTTCCTGCGCTTTGGCGATAGCGTGCGCATCGAGATGAAGGACAGGGGTGGGCATTCGATCTTCGGCGCCATCGAGCAGAGGGTCGAGAAGTACGAGGGGGCAAGAGAATGACGGGCGAGACATTCTATCTGCTGTGCGGTGTCTGGGCCCTTGTCATGCTGGCGATCTTCATCCAGGCGATCCGCCTGAGCTATCGCATCGAGGCGCGCTCGCCCGGCCTGACCAACCGCAGCGGCCTGCCGCGCAAGGCGATGATGTTTCACACCGTCACCAACACGAATGTCGCGCTGGACCAGGAAACGCAAGCCATGCGGCGGCACATGATCGGGCTGCTGCTGATTGTTTTGGCTGGGTTTGCGCTTCTATGGGCGGGTGTGTCGCTATTCCGGGTCGCGCCGTGAAGTCATGGACCTGCTGAACCATTTCCGCCGCATGGCAGCCAACAATCTGTGGTCGAACGACCGGCTCTACCGCGCCGTGCTGCAGCTTGAGCCCGGCGAATTCGAAGCCGAACGGACGAGCTTCTTTCCGTCGATCAAGGCAACGCTGAACCACATCCTGGCGGTCGATCACCTCTATCTCGATTTTCTCGAAGAGGGCGGCGTCGGCGCCGCCGCCCATGACGATTTTGTGCCGTTCAATGATGCCAAGGCGCTTTTTGTTGCACAGGCGGAGGCCGATCGGCGGCTGATCGCCTTTTGCGGCCGCCTGTCGGCGGACGATCTCGAGCGCCGCGTTCTCACCGACCGGCGCGAGGACGGCATGATACCGGAACGGATCGGTGACCTGCTCGCCCATCTCTTCATCCACGACATCCATCATCGCGGCCAGGTGCACGCGATGCAGTCCGGCACCTCGGTGAAACCGCCGCAACTCGACGAGTTTTTCCTCGATTATGATCTGACACTCAGGAAAGCCGAGGTCGAGAGGTTGGTGCTCGAAGGTCGCAATTAGTTGTAGTTACGAAAATTATTGACTTAATTATTGTAGGTACATAAATTCTGATGAAGATCGTTTGGAACGAACCAAAACGGTTGGCCAACATTGACAGGCACGGCTTGGATTTTGCGGCGCTTGGTGACGAGTTTTTTCTTGCCTCGACAATCCGCACTGCCAAGGCCGGACGTCTCATGGCAATTGGCGGGATCATCGATGGCATCGTTGCGGTGGTTGCCCGGCTCGGTTCCGAGGGCATCTCGATAATTTCGGTGCGCCCGGCAAGTCCCGCGGAAAGGAGATTGTTCAATGGCAAAGCGTAAGGTGCGCACCGAGTTCGAAGCTGGTCGCGGCTACAGCAAAGAAGATTGGGAAGCCGTTTCGGAGAATCCGGAATGGACAGAGGAGGATTTTCGAAACGCTCGTCCTTTCGCCGAAGCGTTCCCTGAGCTTGCCGAAAGCATTCGCCGTTCGCGCGGCCGGCCGGCTCTCGATAATCCGAAGAAGCAGGTAACACTCCGTCTCGACAGTGACGTAGTCGCCCGCTTTCGTGCCGGCGGCCCCGGCTGGCAGAGCCGCATCAACGAGATTCTGCGCAAAGCCGCCGGCCTCGCCAAATAGACGTTTGCCTGTGATAGCGTCATTTGGCATACCCGTCCCATTCGGGACCGAGTTCGTCAAAATCGTCGGCAATCCTGATTTTGCCGTTCATGGCGCCGATACGAGGGAGGGACTCGGGCACGGCCGGCGGCACGAGGCGAGCCGCGACTTTGCCGTAACGGGTAATCACAATCTCTTCGCCAGCTTCCGCGCGGCTGACGAGTTCCGACAATCTTGCCTTGGCCTCTGCGATAGGAATGTTCATGGCCAGAGTCTGAGCTACTACTGACCGAATCGCAAGAAATCTGGTGCAGCCTACTCCGCCGCCTGCACCTTCAGCACGCCGCGCTTGATCTGGTCCTGCTCGATCGATTCGAACAAAGCGCGGAAATTGCCCTCGCCAAAACCTTCGTCGCCCTTCCTCTGGATGAACTCGAAGAAGATCGGGCCGATCACCGTCTTGGAAAAGATCTGCAGCAGGATCTTGGTGGTGCCGCCGTCGACGACGCCTTCGCCGTCGATCAGGATGCCGTGCTTTTTCATACGTTCGATCGGCTCTTCATGGCCGTTCACGCGGGCATAAGACATGTCGTAATAGGTCTCCGGCGGGCCCGGCATGAACTTCAGGCCGTTGGCGGCCAGCCTGTCGGTGGCGCCGTAGATGTCGTCGGTGCCGACGGCGATGTGCTGGATGCCCTCGCCATTATACTTCTTCAGATATTCGGCGATCTGGCTGGTCTCGTCCTTGGACTCGTTGAGCGGAATGCGGATCTTGCCGCACGGCGAGGTGATGGCGCGGCTGACCAGGCCGGTGATCTTGCCGTCGATGTCGAAGAAATGGATCTGTTTGAAGCCGAACAGGTCGCGATAGAAATCCCACCATTTGTCCATCTGGCCGCGATAGACATTGTGGGTGAGGTGGTCGAGGTAATAGAAGCCGACGCCTTCCGGCTTCGGGTCACGCTCGCCCAGCCAGTCGAACTCGGCATCATAGGCCGAGCCCTTCTCGCCGTAGGTTTCGATGAAATAGAGCAGAGACCCGCCGATACCGACGATCGCCGGCACATCGAGCGTCTTGTCGTTGCCTTCATAGGGCGTCGCGCCCTTGGCCACCGCGTGATCGAAGGCATGCCTTGCATCGACCACCCGCCACGCCATCGAGGCGGCGCAAGGGCCGTGCTTGTCGACGAATTTCATGGCATGCGAGCCGGGTTCGGCATTGACGACATAGTTGATGTCGCCCTGCCGCCAGACGGTGATGTCCTTGCTGCGGTGCTTGGCCACCGGCACATAGCCCATGCGGGTGAACAACTCGGCGAGCTTTTCCGGCTTGGCATGCGCGAATTCGACGAACTCGAAGCCGTCGGTACCGGCGGGATTGGTTTTGCTGATCGTGGCGGGCGGTGCGTCGTGCGGGAAGGGACCCATGGCAGTATCCTCCAAAGCTGTTGTTGGCCGGGAAAAGCCATCTCAACACAATGATAACGCGGACGCGGTGCATGGTGCTTGCATTCAAACGCTTGAAATGATCAGATAATGCGTGAATTGTGCATATGTTTGGAAAAATCCATGGATGACGCGCGCATCGACCGGTTTGACCGCAAGATAATGGCTCTGCTGCAGGGCGATGCACGGCTGACCAACAACGATCTGTCGGAACGGGTGAACCTGTCGGCGTCGCAATGCTCGCGCCGTCGCCAGCGGCTGGAGGAGGACGGTTATATCAAGGGCTACCGGGCGGTGCTCGACCGCGACAAGCTCGGCTTTTCCCTGGTCAACGTCATTTCGGTGACGCTCGCCACCCACAACCGCGACAATGCGCGGCGTTTCGGCGAATTGGTGGCGCGGCTGCCGCAAGTGCAGGAAGCGCACGCGCTGACCGGCGAGATGGATTATATATTGAAAGTGGTGACGCCCGATCTCAAATCATTGTCGGAGTTCGTCAACGGCGTGCTGCTGCCGCACGAATCGGTGCAGCATGTGAAGACGGCGATCGTGCTTGAGACATTGAAGGAAACCGGCGCGCTGCCGATTTAGCCCAGACGGCTTTTCGTTAGATATGGCGGAGGGACAGCACCCAGGACAGCACCCCCCTCTGGCCTGCCGGCCATCTCCCCCTCAAGTGGGGAGATTGGCAGCTCTGACCTCGCTGCCCACTCCGCAACGCTGAAAATTGGCGAAAGCCAACGCGACATCCAATCTCCCCACTTGAGGGGGAGATGTCCGGCAGGACAGAGGGGGGTGTGAAGGATCGCCACAGTGCGGAACTTGACTTCCTCCGCTCGGAACGTGAGGCCTCTCACCCCTTCGACTGCTTGATCAGCCCATAGAGATTGGTGCAGCGGGCGCCGGAGCGGCAATAGGCGAAGACCGGGCTTTCGAGTTCGTCAAGCGCCTCGGCCTGGTCTTCGACATTCTCGGCCGTGATCTGGCCGCTGATGACAGGGATGTAGCGGAAGGCGAGCCCGGCGCCCTCGACCGCCGCTTTGACGGTGTCGGCCGATGGCTGGCCGGGCTGCTCGTCGTCCGGCCGGTTGCAGATCACGCTCTTGAAGCCGGCGGCCTTGATGGTCGCGACATCTTCGGGCTGGATCTGGCCGGAGACCGAATAGTCCTCGCTGATCTGACGGTATTCCATGGCGGTGTCCTCGCAATCTGGCTAGCGGCAGTCTTGCCACTCCCGGACCCGGTCGGCAACCGCCGTTAGATAGAAATCCGGCCGGGCAATTTCAGCCCGACCGGATGGAGTGACTAGACAGCTCAGCTGCCGAGGATCGCGCCTTTGATCTGGGCGATGTTATTGTGCATCAGGTCGATATAGGTCGCGGCCGGGCCGTCGGGCTGCGACAGCGCATCGGAATAGAGCGTGCCGCCCACCTTGATGCCGGTCTCGCTGGCGATCTGCTCGATCAGCCGCGGGTTGGTGATGTTCTCGACGAAGATCGCCGCCGCCTTGTCCTGCTTCACCTGGCTGACCAGCTTGGCGACGTCGGCGGCGGAGGGCTCCGACTCGGTCGACACGCCTTCCGGGGCCAGGAACGTCAAGCCGTAGGCCTGCTCGAAATAGCCGAAGGCGTCATGCGAGGTGATGACGACGCGCTTCTCCTGCGGGATCGACTGGATCGCCGCCTGCACTTCGCCCTCAAGCGCCTCGAGCTTTTGCGTATAGGCGGCTGCATTGGCCTTGTAGCTGTCGCAACCCGCAGCGTCGGCCGTGCAAAAGGCGTCGGCGATGTTCTTCACATAGATCTTGGCATTGGCGATCGACTGGAAGGCATGCGGATCGGTGACCGTCTTGCCGCCATCGGTTTCTGCGCCTTCGGCGGCATCGGCCTCGGCGAATTCGGGTTTGAAATTGATCGGCGTGACCCCCTTGGTCAGCACGGCAATCGAAGCCTTGGTGGCGCTGGCGTCGACCAGGCGCTGCAGAAAACCTTCGAAATGCAGGCCGTTGACCAGCACGATGTCGGCCTTGGCCATCGTCACAGCATCGGCGGGGCTCGGCTCGTAGACGTGGGCGTCGCCGTCAGGCCCGACGATGGTGGTCAGATCGATGCGGTCGCCGCCGACATTCTTGGCGAAATCGGCGATGATCGTGAAGCTGGCGACCACCTTCAAAGGCTCTGCGAAGGCCGAAGATGCGCCAAAGGCGGTTAATGTTATAACGCTCACGGCCAAAGCGGCGCGGATCGATTTCAGCATGGACAGTTTCTCCTTGTTGGGATCAGGCAGTTCTGTGGCGGTGATGGACGATGCGGGCGCGCAGGATGCCGCGCGTGCCGAACAGGATCGAGGCGAAATAGACGACGCCGGCGGACAGGATGATGGCCGGGCCGGACGGCAATGACGCATGGTAGGACAACAGCAGCCCGGCAATACAGGAGGCAAAGCCGATTACTGTGGCCAGCACGCACATCGGCTCGACGCGCGAGGTCCAGAAGCGGGCCGCCGCTGCCGGCAGCATCATCAGCCCGACCGACAGCAAGGTGCCGAGCGCCTGGAAGCCGCCGACGAGGTTGAGCACGACGAGGCCGAGAAAGATGAAATGCACCGGGCTGCCCATCCGGCTGACCGAGCGCAGGAACAAAGGGTCGAGGCATTCGGCGACCAGCGCCCGCCAGAAGATGGCGAGGCTGACCAGCGTCACCACAACGATGCCGCCGATCAGCGTCAGCGCCTCGTTGTTGAGCGCCAGCACGGTGCCGAACAGCACATGCATGAGATCGACGCTGGAGCCGCGGATCGACACCATGAGCACGCCGATGGCCAGCGAAATCAGATAGAAGGCCGCCATGGAGGCGTCTTCGCGCTGGATGGTGAAGCGCGAGACGGCGCCGGCGCCGAGCGCCACGATGATGCCGGCGATCAGTCCGCCGATGGTCATCGGCAGGATCTCCAGGCCATAGAACAGGAAGCCGGCGGCGGCACCCGGCAGGATGGCATGCGCCATGGCGTCGCCGGACAGGCTCATGCGCCGCAGCATCAGGAACACGCCGACCGGGCAGGCGCCGAGCGACAGCATCATCGAACCGGCAAGCGCCCGCTGCATGAAGGCGTAGTCGGCGAAAGGAGCGACGAACAGACCGTAAAGCACCTCCATCATGCCGCCCTCGGCCCGGAGCCGTGATAATGGTCGTGGTCATGGCCGTGCTCGTGGCCACCGTGCTCGTGATCATGCTCGCCGGGCTCACACCATGGCGCGTTGTCCTCCCAGGCTTCGTGGAAGCGGCGCGCGCGCAACAGATTCTCCGGCTGCAGCGTCTCCCTGGTCTCGCCCCAGGCGATCGGCTGGCGCGCCAGGAGCAGTGTTTCGGGGAAATTCTGCCGCACCAGATCGAGATCGTGGACCACAACCATGATCGTGCGTTCCTCGCCGTGCCAGCGCTTGATCAGCGCGATCAGGTCGCCGACCGTCTTGGCATCGACAGCGTTGAACGGCTCGTCGAGCAGGATGAGCTCGGCATCCTGCAACAGCACGCGGGCAAACAGCGTGCGCTGCAGCTGGCCGCCCGACAGTGTGTCGATCGGGCGCTTCTCGAAGCCGCCGAGGCCGACGGCCATCAGCGCCTTGCTGACCGAGTCGCGGTCTTCCCTCGTATAACGGCCGAGCATGCCGCGCCGCGGCCACAGGCCAAGCGAAACCAGGTCGACGACCCGGGCCGGAAAGGAGCGGTCGAGCTCCGATTGCTGCGGCAGATAGGCGGCGCGTACGCCGGGCGCCCGGATCACCGCGCCGGCCATCGGCTTCAGGACGCCGACAATGCCCTTCATCAGCGTCGACTTGCCGGAGCCGTTGGCGCCGACGACCGCCGTCAGCGATCCCTTGCGGATCGTACCATTGAGGTGGTGGACCGCAGGATGGCTATTGTAGCCCAGCGTCAGGTCGCGGAAGGTCAGGCAGGTTTGGCTCATGTGACGATCCATGGGGCGATGATCGGTACTGCAGGGGCGGATTCGATATGTGATGTTATTACATTAGTCAACAAGCCAATCGGGCGGAATTGCGGCCGGGCCGTCTTGTTGTGTGCTTTGGCTTGGCTCAAGAAGTTCCGCTCGAGCGGCCTTGCCCCCGGCGAACCCGGCCCCTAAACAGGCGCAGCGACAAGAGGAGAAGGAATATCCAATGAGCATTCGTCGTATCGATGTAGGCCCGCGCATGAGCCAGATCGTCATCCACGGCAACACCGTCTATCTGGCCGGTCAGGTCGGCAAGCCGGGCGGAAACGTCGGTGCCCAGACCAGGGACATTCTGGCGGCGATCGACGAATTGCTGGCCAAGGCCGGCACCGACAAGACCAAGATCCTGCAGGCGATCATCTGGCTGGCCGACATGAGCACCTTTGCCGAGATGAACGCGGAGTGGGACAAATGGGTACCGCAAGGCAACACGCCGGCCCGCGCCACCGGCGAAGCCAAGCTTGCCGGACCGGAATATCTGGTCGAGATTATTGTTACCGCGGCGATTTGAGAGACGGCTCCTAACCCTCCCCCTCGAGGGGAGGGTCGGCGAGTGGTCGGAGCGAAGCGGAGACTGCGAGACGGGGTGGCGTCGGCGAGGTTGCACCGACCCCACCCCGCGTCACAAAATGCCGCCATGCGGCAATTTGCTCCGCGACCCTCCCCTCGAGGGGGAGGGTTACCCCCTTGACGGCGTGAACCGCGCCACCAGCGTGTGGTTCTCTGCCGCATAGGTGAAGCGGACATGGGTGACGGGGTGCTCGGCGCTCCATGTCCGCCGCTCGATCACCAGGCACGGCGCACCGGTCTGGATGTCGAGCGCCGCCGCGATGTGCTTTTCGGCGGCAACCGCGCGAATGCGATGCTCGGCGGCACTCCACGGCACGCGCCCGATCAGCCACGGACCGGGCGCCGTGTCGAAAAACGCCTCTTCGGCAGCCTCCGGCACGGCGGCCAGGTTGATCAGCCGCTGCTCGTGGGCGAACGGCCGCTTGCCGGCGAAATGCCGGCATTCCAGCACCAGCACCGGCCCGGCGACGTCGAGTTCCAGCAGGGCGCGGTCGTCGGCGCTGCTGCGCCTTCTGTTTCGCGCCATGCGCTCGTAGCGGTAGGGCAGGCCAAGTGCCTCGACCTCGATCCGGATGTCGTGGATTTCGAGAACGGCTGCCTGCGACTGCGGCTGGCGGACAAAACTGCCGGAGCGACGCCGGCGCTCGATCAGCCCGGCCTTGGCCAGTTGCGACAGTGCCTTGTTCACTGTCATGCGCGAACATCTGTATTCGGCCGTCAGTTCATGCTCGAACGGGATGCGGTGGCCGGGCGCCCAGGCACCCGACAGGATCCGTTCGCTGATGTCCGACAGGATGCGCTGGTGCAGCGAAAGAACCTCGCCGCCGTCCGCGCTTCCGGAATCCGCGCTTATTGTCCCGATTATGCTCATGCCGAAAGCGCCGTCATCACCTTGCGGAAGCGCTCGGCGATGGCATCGCGCCTGGCATGCATGCCGCCGCTGACCAGTTTCTTGCCATGCACCCAGACGCAATCGACCTTGGTGCCGTTGGCAAAAATCCAGGCATCAAGGATTGCATCGCCCGTCTTGCCGGCCAGCGATGGATGCTTGCCGTCGAGCGAGACGAAATCGGCCGAGGCACCTGCTGCGATCTGCGAGAGGCCGGCGCCCAGCGCGGCACTGCCACCATCGAGCGCGGCATCGAACAAAGCACGGCCGGTCGAGCCGCCGGCCACCGCCAGCACGTTGCGGGCGCGGTGGGCGAGGCGCTGCGAATATTCGAGCTGCCGCAACTCGTCCGGCAGGCCGATCAGTACGTTTGAATCCGAGCCGATGCCGAAGCGGCCGCCATGCTGCATGAACAAGGACGCGGCAAAGGTGCCGTCGCCGAGATTGGCCTCGGTGATCGGACAGAGGCCGGCAACGGCGCCGCTTTTCGCCAAATCGGTCGTCTCGGTCTCGGTCATGTGGGTGGCGTGGATGAGGCACCAGCGCTGGTCGACCTTGGCGTTGGCAAGCAGCCATTCGACCGGCCGCGCGCCGGACCAGGCAAGGCAGTCCTCGACCTCCTTCATCTGCTCGGCGATGTGGATGTGGATCGGCCCCTCCGGCACCATCACCGTGATGTTTTCCAGTTCCTCCGGTGTCACGGCACGCAGGCTGTGCGGGGCGACGCCGACGACGCCTTGATTCAGCGCGCGAATGGAGTCTCGGCATTTGTCAACAAGCCGCGAGAACTGGTTCACATCGTTGATGAACCGGCGCTGGCCTTCATTTGGCGCAGCGCCGCCGAAAGAGGAATGCGCGTAGGACACGGGCAGCAAAGTCAGCCCGATGCCTGTCTCGGACGCTGCGGCAACAATGCGCTGCGCCATCTCGGCGATGTCAGCATAGGGCCGGCCATCACGGTCGTGGTGGAGATAGTGAAACTCGCCGACGCGCGAGAACCCGGCCTCCAGCAACTCGACATAAAGCTGGGCCGCGACCGCCTCGACCTGGTCCGGCGTCATCGACAGCGCGAAACGGTACATCACCTCGCGCCAGCTCCAGAAACTGTCGGCGGAAGGGCCGCGCAATTCAGCAAGGCCGGCCATGCCGCGCTGGAAGGCATGGCTGTGCAGGTTCGGCATGCCGGACAAAAGGATGGCACGGCGCTCGTCGCCGGGCAGGAGCGAGGTATTCGCCTCGACCGTGGCGATCCTGCCGTCGGAGATGACGATCCGCACATTGCTGTGCCAGCCGTCGGGCAGAAGCGCCTGTTCTGCAAAGATTGCTGTCACGTTTTTCTCCAAATCCCGGTCTGCCGTGCGATGATAGCGCTTGCAGTGCCTTTTTCATATGTATATACATAATCGTCACCTATTGAAACGGAAAAGATGATGGCTGCAGAGAGCAAAAGCCGGGCAGGGGAGGTTCGCCTCTGGCGCAATGCGCGCCTCGCGACCATGGCCGAAAGCAGCCCCGGGTCAGGCGTTGTCGAGCACGGTGCAATCGCCGTGCGCAATGGCCGGATCGTCTATGCCGGGCCGGAAGCCGACATGCCGGCAGCGCTCCGCCCCAGAGCACTTGGCAAAGACGCCGAGGCGACCGACTGCGAAGGCCGCTGGATTACGCCCGGCCTGATCGACTGCCACACCCATCTGGTTCACGCCGACAACCGTGCCAATGAATTCGAGATGCGGCTGGCCGGCGCTACCTATGAAGAGGTTGCCAAGGCCGGCGGCGGCATCGTTTCCTCGGTCAAGGCACTGCGCGCCGCCGGCGAGGACGAGCTGGTCGCCCAGTCGCTGCCGCGCCTCGATGCGCTGATCGCCGAAGGCGTCACCACCGTCGAGATCAAATCCGGCTACGGTCTCGACCTCGAAAACGAGAAGAAGTCGCTGCGCGCCGCACGACGGCTCGGCGGTGAGCGGCCGGTGACGGTCAGGACCACTTTCCTCGGTGCTCATGCACTGCCGCCCGAAGCAAAAGGCGACAAGGACGCCTTTATCGATCTTGTCGCCAACGAGATTTTGCCGGCCGTCGCTGCCGAGGGCCTGGCCGATGCCGTCGACGGTTTTTGCGAAGGCATTGCCTTTTGGCCGGAGCAGATCGCCCGCGTGTTCGATGCCGCGAAGGCGGCGGGCCTGCCGGTCAAGCTTCATGCGGACCAGCTGTCCAATCTGCACGGCGCCGAACTTGCGGCGCGCTATGGTGCGCTATCGGCCGACCACCTCGAATACACCGACGAGGCCGGTGCGGCGGCGATGGCGAAGGCCGGAACCGTGGCGACCATCCTGCCCGGCGCCTACTACTTCATCCGCGAGAGCAAGAAGCCGCCGATCGCCTTGTTTCGCCAGCATGGCGTCAGGATGGCCGTTGCCACCGACAACAATCCCGGCACGTCGCCGCTGACCTCGCTGCTGCTGACCATGAACATGGCCGCGACATTGTTTGGCCTGACCGTCGATGAATGCCTTGCCGGCGTTACCCGCGAGGCTGCCCGCGCGCTCGGGCTGCTTGGACAGACCGGCACGCTGGAGGCCGGAAAATCGGCCGATCTGGCGATCTGGAACGTCGAGCGCCCGGCCGAACTCGTCTACCGCATGGGCTTCAACCCGCTGCATGCCCGCATCTGGAGGGGACAATGACCGAACTCAAGCTAAGGCCGGGCAATGCCACGCTGGCCGATTGGCGCGCCATCTATCGCGGCGCCGCACTGAGGCTCGACGATGCCTGCCGGCCGAAGATCAAGGCCAGCGCCGAGGCCGTCGCCAGGATCGTTGCCAAGGGCGAGCCGGTCTATGGCATCAATACCGGCTTCGGCAAGCTGGCCAGCGTCCGCATCCCCGCCGCCGACCTGGAAACGTTGCAGCGAAACATCGTGCTGTCCCATGCCGCCGGCGTCGGCGAGCCGATGCCCGTCGCAATCTGCCGGCTGATGATGGCGCTGAAGCTGGCCAGCCTGGCACAGGGCGCCTCCGGCGTGCGGCCGCGGACGATCGAACTGCTCGAGGCGATGCTGGCCAACGACGTTATCCCCGTGGTGCCGGCGCAAGGCTCGGTCGGCGCTTCCGGCGACCTTGCGCCGCTGTCGCACATGACCGCCGTGATGATCGGCGTCGGCGAGTGCTTTACCCCGCATGGCCGCTTTCCCGCCAAGGTCGCCTTCGTTTCGCACGGCCTGGAGCCGGTGACACTGGGTGCCAAGGAAGGCCTGGCGCTGCTCAACGGCACCCAGTTTTCGACCGCCTATGCGCTTGCCGCTTTGTTCGAGGCGGAAGTGCTCTACCAGTCGGCACTGGTCGCCGGCGCGCTGTCGACCGATGCCGCCAAGGGCTCCGACGCTCCGTTCGATCCACGCATCCATCTGCTCAGGAAACATCGCGGCCAGATCGAGACGGCCGAGGCGTTGCGCAATTTGATGGCCGGCAGCGCCATCCGTGAATCGCACCGCGTCGGCGACGAGCGTGTGCAGGATCCGTATTGCCTGCGCTGCCAGCCGCAGGTGATGGGCGCAGCGCTCGACGTGCTCCGCAAGGCCGCCGAGACGCTCGGCACCGAGGCCAACGGCGTCACCGACAATCCGCTGATCTTTGCCGAGGACGACTCCGCACTTTCGGGCGGCAATTTCCATGCCGAGCCGGTCGCCTTCGCCGCCGACATGATCGCACTCGCCGTCTGCGAGATCGGCTCGCTGTCGGAGCGGCGCATCGCTATGCTGGTCGATCCGGCGCTGTCGGGCATGCCGGCCTTTCTCACGCCCAAGCCGGGTCTGAATTCCGGTTTCATGATCCCTCAGGTCACGGCGGCAGCACTGGTTTCTGAAAACAAGCAAAAGGCCTATCCGGCCAGCGTCGATTCGATCCCGACCTCGGCCAACCAGGAAGACCACGTCTCGATGGCGGCGCATGGCGCGCGCCGCCTCATCGGCATGGTCGAGAATGCGACGGCCGTCATCGGCATCGAATTGCTGGCCGCCGCGCAAGGCTGCGATTTCCACGCACCGCTGGCCTCGAGCGCGGCACTGGAGGCGGTGCGCCGGCTGGTCAGGGCAGAGGTGCCGCATCTCGACAACGACCGGCACTTCCACCCCGACATGGAGAAGGCCATCGCCATGATACGCAGCGGCGCGGCGGTGAAGGCCGCGGGTGCGGTGAAACTGCCGGGCGTTGCGTCATGAGGCGGTGTACCGTCACAGGCCGCGTTCTGTCGCGCCCCCCTCTGTCCTGCCGGACATCTCCCCCACAAGGGGGGAGATTGGCCATCATCGAGTCTTTCGCCAATCTCCAACGTTGCAGGATTGAGCGAAGCGGCGAAGCTACCGATCTCCCCCCTCGTGGGGGAGATGTCCGGCAGGACAGAGTGGGGCGCTGTCCCGCCAACCTCAGCCCGGCAACAAAAAACCCGCCTCAAAGGCGGGTCGTCGGGCCGAATCAGCACCATACCGAATTTAGTAGCATAGCTGCCGGCACAAAGCAAGAACAAAATGCGTTGCGAGCGATAAAAACCGAAGTCGGTGTTCAAGGACGATTGCAAAGTCGCGTTCCTTCGCGCGGAGACTTCCGATGACCTCACCCTCCTGGCTCACCGTCACCCAAGGCACAGCACCCCTGCTGGTTTCGATCCCGCATACCGGCATCGATCTCGCCGGCCTCGACAGCCGGCTGGTCTCGCCCTGGCTCGGCCGCCGTGACGCCGACTGGTGGATCGACAAGCTTTATGACTTCGCCGAGAGCCTCGGCGCGACGGTCGTGCATACGGCGATTTCGCGCACCGTTATCGACGTCAACCGTGATCCGTCCGGCGTTTCGCTCTATCCCGGCCAGACGACGACCGGGCTCTGCCCGACAGAGACCTTTGACGGCGATCAGCTCTACCGCAAGGGTGAAGAGCCGGGGCCGTCTGAGATCGACGAGCGCCGCGAGAAGTTCTTCGTACCCTATCATGCCGCCCTGCAGGCTGAGATCGACAGGCTGCACGCTTTGCATGGGAAGGTCGTCGTCTATGACTGCCATTCGATCCGCTCGGTGCTGCCGCGCCTTTTCGAAGGCAAATTGCCGGTCTTCAATCTCGGCACCAATGACGGCAAGAGCGCCGATCCGACGCTGCAAGCGACGGTTGGCCAGATCCTCGCCGAAACCGGCGAGAGCTACGTCGTCAACGGCCGCTTCAAGGGCGGCTGGATCACACGCCATTTCGGCCAGCCGCAAGCCGGCGTCCACGCGCTGCAGATGGAACTCTCCAACCGCGGCTATATGCGCGAGCCCGAAGGCAAGGGCGAACCGGCTAACTGGCCGGTGCCTTACGAGGCCGAATTCGCGGCGCCGATCCGCGTCACGCTGAAGAAGATCCTGGAAACCGCGATCGCCTGGGCCGAACGCTGACGCGCGGTGCACCTCACTCGAAAGGAACAATCATGACCGATCCTCGCCACAACATCCGTGAAGTGCGCAGCCCGCGCGGCAGCGAGCTCAACGCCCGCACCTGGCTGACGGAAGCGCCGTTGCGCATGCTGATGAACAATCTCGACCCAGACGTCGCCGAAAACCCCAACGAGTTGGTGGTCTATGGCGGCATCGGCCGGGCGGCGCGCACCTGGAACGATTTCGACCGCATCGTTGCCTCGCTGAAGACGCTTGGCGACGACGAGACGCTGTTGGTGCAATCGGGCAAGCCGGTCGGCGTGTTCCGCACGCATCCTGACGCCCCGCGTGTGCTGATCGCCAACTCGAATCTCGTGCCGCACTGGGCGACATGGGAGAAATTCAACGAGCTCGATAAAAAGGGCCTGATGATGTACGGCCAGATGACGGCCGGCTCGTGGATCTACATCGGCACGCAAGGCATCGTGCAGGGCACCTACGAGACCTTCGTCGAGGCCGGCCGCCAGCATTATGGCGCCAATCTCAGGGGCAAATGGATCCTGACCGGCGGCCTCGGCGGCATGGGCGGTGCCCAGCCACTCGCCGCGGTGATGGCCGGCGCCTGCTGCCTGGCCGTCGAATGCGATCCCGATCGCATCGATTTCCGGTTGCGCACCCGCTATGTCGATGAGCGCGCCGACACCCTTGACGAGGCGCTCGAAAAGATCGAGCGCTGGACCAAAGCCGGTGAAGCGAAATCGGTTGGCCTGGTCGGCAACACCGCCGACATCCTGCCGGAACTGGTGCGGCGCGGCGTGCGCCCCGACATCGTCACCGATCAGACCTCGGCGCATGACCCGCTCAATGGCTATCTGCCCAAGGGCTGGTCGCTGGCCGATTGGCGCGAGAAACGCACCTCCGACCCGAAGGCCGTCGAAAAAGCTGCCCGCGCGTCGATGCGCGAGCATGTCGAGGCGATGGTGGCGTTCTGGAATGCCGGCGTGCCGACGCTCGACTACGGCAACAACATCCGCCAGGTGGCGAAGGAGGAGGGGTTCGAGAATGCTTTTGCCTTCCCGGGTTTCGTGCCGGCTTACATCCGTCCGCTGTTTTGCCGCGGCATCGGCCCGTTCCGCTGGGCAGCGCTTTCCGGCGATCCCGAGGATATCTACAAGACCGACGCCAAGGTGCGCGAGCTGACCCCCGGCAACACCCATCTGCACAACTGGCTCGACATGGCGCGTGAGCGCATCGCCTTCCAGGGCCTGCCGGCGCGCATCTGCTGGGTTGGGCTTGGCGATCGCCACCGGCTCGGCCTCGCCTTCAACGAGATGGTCGCCAGGGGCGAACTGAAAGCGCCGGTGGTCATCGGCCGCGATCACCTCGATTCCGGCTCGGTCGCCTCGCCGAACCGCGAGACGGAGGCGATGAAGGACGGCTCCGATGCCGTCTCCGACTGGCCGTTGCTCAACGCCTTGCTCAACACCGCGTCCGGCGCCACCTGGGTGTCGCTGCACCACGGCGGCGGCGTCGGCATGGGCTTTTCGCAGCATGCCGGCATGGTCATCGTCGCCGACGGCACGCCCGAGGCGGCCAAGCGCCTGGAGCGGGTTCTGTGGAACGATCCGGCGACCGGCGTCATGCGCCACGCCGATGCCGGCTATGACATCGCGATCGAGTGCGCCCGGGAGAACCAGCTCAACCTGCCCGGCATTTTGGGCTGAGCCGCGCCTTGCACATCCTTCGGGCAGCCGAATACCGGTCGATGCCGTGGAAGAACGGCGGCGGGGTGACGACGGAGATTGCCGTCTCGCCGCCAGGTGCCGGGCTCGACGATTTCGACTGGCGCGTCTCGATGGCGCTGGTCGAGGGCGGCGGCCCATTTTCCGGATTTGCCGGCGTCGACCGGACCTTGGCGTTGCTGGAAGGCGAGGGCATGATCCTCGACATCGCCGGCCGGCTACCGGTTGAAATCACCAAGGCTTCCGCACCGCTTGCCTTTCCGGCCGACGTGCCGACGCAAGCCACGCTGATCGCCGGTCCGATCACCGACCTCAACGTCATGACCCGCCGCGCCCGGGCGATCCACACGGTCGAGCGCCTGCTGATTTCGGCTCCGACGGAGATCCAGGCCGAAGCCGATGAAACACTCATCCTGTGCGTCGACGGCGAACTCAGCGTGGCCGGCGCGGCGCCCATGCAACTTGGGCCGCTCGACGCGCTGTTGCTCGGGGCGCAAGCGCCGGAACTGCGCCTGGATCCGGTCCGGCCGGCCATGCTGTTCGTGATCCGCATCGACCGCATTGCCGGCAACGATTAACGTCTGTTTCCAAACATGATCGTGACGCCGGCCAAATATCGCGTAAGCTGGTCGCTGCATCACGAAAAAGCCTGAATCTTCCGCCGATCAGAAGCCGAAACGATGCTCATAGTGCTCGCCTGGAAGTTGTCGAAAGACGGCATCTTGTCGTGGTGCGGAAACAAACTTTCGGCCAAGTGTTGCGATGCAACCAATTGCATTTGGACCGGTTTTAGGGACATTGCCGTGGCGGTGACGCCGCACTGCGTCCCCAACACGGAACCTTAGATGAATATCCAGACCAATCTCGCACAGATCGAAAAGACGAGCGCCAGCTTCCCGGCTGTCACCGACGAGCCGATACGCTCCAATTTCCTGCCGGAAGATCGGCTGCGCGCTTTGGGCGCAGCCCTTGCCAATGGCGATGCCAAGGACTTGTTCGGTCTGACGCCTTTCGATTTTCAGGCCCGCATCCGCGACAGCGCCAGGAAAATTCTCGATGTCTACCGTTCCACCAACGCTGCCCAGGCGAGGGGCGAAACGATCACGCCCGCGGCGCAGTGGCTGCTCGACAACAACTACCTGGTCGAGGAGACCATTTTTCAGGTCAAGCGCGACCTGCCGCGCCGCTTCTACCGTCAGTTGCCGACGCTGAAACTGTCCGACGGATCCAGCGTGCCGCGCGCACTGGCGGTCGCGTGGACCTATGTCGCGCATTCCGACAGTTCCGTCTCGTCGGCCATGTTCAAGGCGATTGTCGAAGGCTTCCAGTCCGTCGAGCCGCTGAAGATCGGCGAATTATGGGCGCTGCCGTCGCTGCTGCGCTTCGTCCTGATCGAGAACCTTCGCCGGATCGCGGTCCGCGTCAATCGCACGCGGGAACTGCGCCAGATCGCCAACGAGGTCGCCGACCGTGTGCTGGCGACGGACGACAGCGCCGACCGGCAGGCGATACTTTCCCACTACAGCGCCCATGCGCAGGACACCACCTTCGCCACCCAGTTGCTCTACCGGCTGCGTGACGGCTCGCAAAATGCCGGCAGGGCGCTGGAATGGCTGGAGGGCGAGCTGGAACGGACCGGCTCCGACGCCGAGGAGATCATCCTCAGCGAGCACCACACGCTGTCCAGCGGCAACGTGACCACCGGCAACATCATCCGCGGCCTGCGCCTGATCAACGACATCGACTGGACGGTGTGGTTCGAGGGCGTCAGCCGCATCGACACCTTGCTGCGCGAACGCACCGATTTCGCCGCGCTCGATTTCTTTTCGCGCGACCAGTACCGGACTGCGATCGAGGAGCTGGCGCGCCGTTCCGATCTCTCCGAATTTCGCGTTGCCGAAAGGGCGATCGAGCTCGCCGGCCATGCTGCCGCTGCACCGGGCTCCGAAACCGGTCCGATCGCTCACACCGACGTCGGCTTCTTTCTGGTCGGCCCGCGCCGGCAGGAGCTCGAGCGGTCGATCGGCTACCGGCCGACCATCGGCAAGACGCTCAACCGGACCTTCCGCAAGACCGGATGGCTGGGCATTGTCGTGCCGGTGTTTGCGCTGACGGTCCTGCTTCTGGTCGTTTCCGGCAATGCGCTTGCCAATCTCGGCCTGTCGGTGCCGTCGATCGTCCTGATGCTGGCCCTGTTCGCGGTGCCGGCCAGCGAAGGCGCGCTCGCGTTCTTCAACACCGTCGTCTCGCTGTTTTTGAAGCCGACGCGTCTCATCGGCTATGATTTCAGGCACGGTGTGCCGCCCGAGGCGCGCACGCTGGTGGTGGTGCCGTCGCTGATCGGCTCGCGCGACGATGTCGAGGAGAACATCCGCAACATCGAGGTGCATCACCTCGCCAACACGGCGGGCGAAGTCTATTTCGCGCTGCTTTCCGACTGGCCGGACTCCAAGACCGAGATCGATACGGCGGATGTCGAAATCCTCGAATTCGCCCGCGCCGAAATCGCCAGGCTGAACGCCCGCTATCCCTCGGAAGGGGCGCCGCGCTTTTATCTGCTGCATCGGCGCCGGCTCTACAACGCGTCGCAAGGCGTCTGGATGGGCTGGGAGCGCAAGCGCGGCAAGCTGCACGAATTGAACCTTCTGCTGCGCGGAGACAGCGACACCACCTTCCTGCCGTTGGAAGTGCCATTGCCGGAGAGCGTCGTCCACGTGATGACGCTGGACGCCGACACCCGCACCACCCGCGACGCCGTCGCTGCGCTGGCCGGCAAGCTTTGCCACCCGCTCAACCGTCCGCATTTCGATGTCGCACGGCGCGAGGTTACGGCAGGTTATTCCATCCTGCAGCCGCGCATCACCGCGTCGCTGACCAGTGGCGACGAGGCGTCGTTCTTTCAGCGTGTCTTTTCCGCCAATCGCGGGCTCGATCCGTACGTCTTTGCCGTGTCGGACCTCTACCAGGACATCTTCGGCGACGGTTCCTTCACCGGCAAGGGTCTTTACCATGTCGACGCCTTCGAGGCGGCGCTGAAGGGTCGCATCGAGGAAAACACCATCCTCAGCCATGATCTGCTCGAAGGCGCCCTGGCGCGCTCGGCCTTGGTCACCGACGTCGAACTGGTCGAGGACTATCCGACCCGCTATTCGGTCGATGCGTCGCGCCACCATCGCTGGGCACGCGGCGACTGGCAGCTTCTGGGCTTCATCCTTGGCCCACGCTCAAACGTGCCGGCGCTGTCGCGCTGGAAGATGGTGGACAATCTGCGCCGCTCGGTGACGCCGATCTTCTGGGTGATGGCCGCGATCGCCGGCTGGACGTTGCTGCCCTTCACGCAGGCCGCGCAATGGCAGGCGCTGCTGATCCTTACGCTGTTCATGGCGCCCACTTTCGACATCGTCAACGCCATCCTGCCGAAGAGCGGCGATCAGACGCCGCGCGGCCATTTCTCGGCACTGGCACGCGACGTTGCCTTCGGCACCGCTCTGGTGGCGCTGAAGATCGTGCTGATGGCGCATCTTGCCTGGATGATGGGCGACGCGATCATCCGCACGCTCTACCGCCTGTTCGTCAGCCGCCAGAACCTGCTCGAATGGCGCACCGCCTCGCAGGCACACAAGGGCGGCGACAACGATCTCGGCTCCTACTACAGCATCATGTACGGCGCGGTGATCATCGGCGTCGTCGGCCTCGCTGTCCCGGTGCTGGCCGATTCCACCGGCGCCTTCGTCGCCTTCTTCTTTGCCTTGTTCTGGATCGGCTCGCCCGCCATCGCCTGCTGGATCAGCCGTTCGGCCGAAACCGAGGACCGCCTGCGCATATCGGCCGCCGACATCCACGCGCTGCGCACCGTGGCGCGGCGTACATGGCACTATTTCGAGACCTTCGTGACGGCCGAGCATCACCATCTGCCGCCGGATAATTTCCAGGAAAGCCCGGCCCCCGTGGTGGCGCCCCGCACCTCGCCGACCAATATCGGCGTCTACCTGCTGTCGGTGATTTCGGCACGCGATTTCGGCTGGATCAGCCTCTCCGACGCCGTCAACCGCATCGACGCGACCATGTCGACTATCGAGAGCATGCCGCGCGACCGCGGCCATCTCTTCAACTGGTACGACACGACGACCCTGAAGCCTCTCTACCCGCTGTACATTTCGGCGGTCGACAGCGGCAATCTCGCCGGCCATCTGGTGGCCGTGGCCGCTGCCTGCGCCGAATGGGCCGAAGCGCCGTCGGTGCATGTGCAGGGCGACTTCGAAGGCATCCTCGACACCGTCACCATCCTCGACGAAAGCCTTGAGGAACTGCCCGACGACCGGCGTCAATTGCGGCCCTTGCGCCAGCGGCTCGCCGACCGTCTCGACGGCATGCGGCGGGCGGTCGAATTGATCAAGGCGCAGCCGGAGATGGCGTCGATCCGTACCATCAACCTGGCCGTCCTGGCCGGCGAGATACGCAAGCTCGCGACAGCCATCCACACCGAGGCCGCGTCGACCCAGAGCGACACCATCGCCGATTGGGCGGCCAGGCTCGAAGCCACCTGCGAGGCGCATGTGCACGACGCGCACAGCGACGAAAACGCGGTCGCGGCGTTGCGGGCCAAGCTTCTGACCTTGCGCGAGCGCACGCGCCGCTTCGCCTTCGAGATGGATTTCTCGTTCCTGATGCGGCCCGAGCGCAAGCTCCTGTCGATCGGTTACCGGGTCGAGGAGCATCAGCTCGACGAAAGCTGCTACGACCTTTTGGCGTCCGAGGCGCGGCTGACCAGCCTGTTCGCCATCGCCAAGGGCGATTTGCCGACCGAGCACTGGTTCCGGCTCGGCCGGCCGATCGTCGAGATCGGCTTCCAGGGCGCACTGATGTCCTGGTCCGGCTCGATGTTCGAATATCTGATGCCGCCGCTGGTGATGAAGGAGCCGCAAGGCAGCATTCTTAACCAGACCAGCAAGCTCATCATCAAGCGCCAGATCCAGTATGGCCGTTCGAAGAACGTTCCCTGGGGGATTTCGGAAGCGGCCTACAACGCCCGCGACCGTGAACTGACCTACCAGTACACCAATTTCGGCGTGCCCGGGCTCGGCCTGAAGCGCGGCCTTGGCCAAAACACGGTGATCGCGCCTTACGCGACCGTGCTGGCAGCGCAGTTCACGCCGCATGAATCCGTGCAGAACCTGGCCAGGCTGAGGCGGCTGGGCGCACTGGGCCGGCACGGTTTTTACGATGCGGTGGATTTCACGCCGCAACGCGTCCCCGAGGGCACCGACCACGCCGTCGTGCTCAACTACATGGCCCACCACTCCGGCATGTCGATTGCCGCAGTTGCCGATGCGATCTTCGAAGGGCGCCTGCGCGACCGCTTCCACAGCGATCCGGTGATCGAGTCGGCCGAATTGCTGCTGCAGGAAAGGGCGCCGCGCGACATCCCGACTGCGACCGTCAGGACCGAGGCCGACGAGCGCTCGAAGGACGAGACCGAGCTGGAAAGCCCGGATACCCGCATCGTGCTCGATCCGCTCAGGGCGCTCCGCTCGACCAGTGTCATGTCCAATGGCCGCTATTCGGTCATGGTGACCGCCACCGGCTCCGGGTACAGCCGCTGGGGCGAACTTGCCGTCACGCGCTGGCAGCCGGATCCGACCGAGGACCGCCTTGGTTCCTATATTTTCCTGCGCGACGCCAGCAACGGCGACTGGTGGTCGGCCACCGCCGAGCCGAAGCGCGCCGCCGGCGAGCGTGCGCAGACGCTGTTCTCCGACGACAAGGCGAGCTTCGTCAAATCGATTGGATCGCTGCGTTCGGAAGTCGAGTGCATCGTCATCTCGGAAGGCAATGGTGAGGGCCGACGGGTGACGCTCCACAATGATGGCCCCGCCGACCGGCATATCGAAGTAACCTCGTTTGCCGAACTGGTGCTGGGCTCCGAGCCCTCGGATAATGCCCATCCGGCTTTTTCGAAGATGTTCGTGGAAACCGAGATCGCGCCGAACAACGGCGCGATCTTCGCCACCAGGCGCAAGCGCGAAAAGGACGAACCCGACGTTACCATAGTGCATTTCGTCACCGACCCGTCTGGATCGGCGCGAGATGCCGAGGCGGAAACCGACAGGCGCGCCTTCATCGGCCGCGGCCGCACCATCACCGAAGCGGCTGCCTTTGATCCCGGCGCCAAGCTTGGCGGCCATTCCGGCTTCACCCTGGATCCGATCGCATCGCTTCGCCGGCAGGTGCGCGTGCCGGCCAACAAGAAGATTTCGCTGACGTTCTGGACCGTCGTCGGTACTCATCGCGCCGAATTGGATGCCGCCATCGCACGGCTCGACCATCCCGAAAGCTTCGCCCGCCAGGCGATGCTCGCCTGGACGCGCTCGCAGGTGCAGACCCGGCACCTTGGCCTCAGCCTGTCCGACGCCGCCAATGTGCAGAAGCTGGCGCGCTATCTGATCTATCCCGATCCGTTCCTGCGCCTTCCGGGCGAATCCATCGTCTCCGGGCTCGGCAGGCAGTCCAGCCTGTGGCCGACCAGCATATCCGGCGATTTTCCGATTTTCCTGGTCAGGATCGCCGATGTCGCCGATCTGGAGATCGTCGCCCAGGCGCTTCGCTTCCAGGAATACATGCGCGCCCGCGGCATGATGATTGATTTTGTCGTCGTCAACGAGCAGGCGTCATCCTACGTGCAGGACCTGCAGCGCGCGGTGGAGACGCTGTGCGAAAACAGCCGGTTGCGCGGCAAGGAACTCGGACCCCGCCAGCACATCTTCGCAGTGCGCCGCGATCTGATGGAGGAAACGACCTACAGGACCTTGCTCGCCGTCGCTCGGGTGGTGCTGCATACGCGCAACGGCACCATCTTCGACCAGATCGAGCGCGCCGAGGCCGCGGCACTGCAGGCGCGGGACGCCGCCCTCCAGCCGGCAGACCTTGCAGCGCTTCGCGAGCCGTCCTTGCCTGTGCCGACGTCGCAAGCATCGGCCGCCCAGGCACTGATCGAGGGCCGCGTCGACGGCAGCGGGCTCGAGCAATGGAACGGTTTCGGCGGCTTCGACGGCGACGGACGCCACTACGTCGTGCGTCTTGCCGGCCGGCGCACAACGCCGCAGCCGTGGATCAACGTCATCTCCAACCCATCGTTCGGGTTCCATATTTCGGCTGAAGGCGCTGCCTTCACCTGGAGCCGCAACAGCCGCGACTATCAGTTGACGCCATGGTCGAACGATCCGGTCACCAACCGGCCGGGCGAGGGCATCTACATCTACGATCACGCCAGTGGCAGGGCGTTCTCGCCAATGGCTGCCGTGGTGCGTGATCCGACAATGACCTACGAAACCTGGCACGGGCAGGGTTTTTCGACGTTCCGCTCAAAACGCGGGCCGCTGTCGATGGACCTGACCCATGTCGTCGATCCCGTCGATCCGGTGAAGATATCGCGGCTGCGCATCCAGAATTCGGGTTCGGTGCCGATGCGGCTGCGCGTCTACGCCTATGCGGAATGGGTTCTTGGCGGCCATCGCTCGCGCACCGCTGCAAGCATCGTTCCGTCGAGGGATGCCGCAACCGGCGCATTGCTGGCGCAAAATCCCTATGGGCTCGATTTCGGCGAGCGGATCGCCTTTCTGGCCGCCGACGGTGCTGTGCATTCGGTCACCGCCGATCGCGGCGAGTTCATCGGCAGGCAAGGCACGAGCGAGTTTCCGCATGCCGTGCTGAGCGGCGCCGGCCTGTCCGGCCGTATCGAGGCCGGCGACGATCCCTGCGCGGCCATCGCACGCGACATCGACATCGCTGCCGGCGGCGACGTCACGCTGCTCTGGCTGCTCGGCGACGCGGCCTCGCCCGAGGCGGCCAGCGCGCTGGTGCAGACCCATCGCTCAAGGGATTTCGATCAGCGGCTGGCCGACAACGAGCGCACATGGCGCGGCTTTCTCGACACCATCCAGGTCGAGACGCCGGACAAGGCACTCGACGCTATGGTCAATCACTGGCTGCCCTATCAGAGCCTGGCCTGCCGCATCCGTGCCCGCTCTGCGTTCTATCAGGCGAGCGGTGCCTTCGGCTTCCGCGATCAGCTGCAGGATACCTTGGCCTTGCTGGCGCATGACCCCAAGCTGGCGCGTGATCAGATCCTCAACGCGGCGCGGCGGCAATTTCCCGAAGGCGACGTGCAGCATTGGTGGCTGCCGCGCACCGAGGCCGGCGTCCGCACCATGATCTCGGACGACGTGGTCTGGCTGGCCCACGCCACGGCCCGTTACCTGCTGGTGACCGGCGACACCGCGATCCTAAAGGAGCAACTGCCCTTCATCGAAGGGCAGGCGCTGGGCGAAGGCGAGCACGATGCTTTCTTCATCCCGGAAATCTCGAAGAAGACAGCCTCGCTCTACGACCATTGCGCGCGGGCGCTCGATCTTGCCGTCAAGCGCAGCAGCCCAGCCGGGCTGCCGCTGATCCTCGGCGGCGACTGGAACGACGGCATGAACCGCGTCGGCGAGCACGGCAAGGGCGAGAGCGTGTGGCTGGGCTGGTTCCTGCTGAAGACGCTGGGCGACTTTGCCGCTGTCGCCAAGGCTGAGCGCGATGCCAAGCGCGTGCAGGCCTGGACGAAGCACGCCGAGGTGCTGAAACGGGCGCTGGAAAGCACCGCCTGGGATGGCGAGTGGTATCGGCGCGGCAGTTTCGACGACGGCACGCCGCTCGGCTCGCGCAAGTCGGACGAGTGCAAGATCGACTCGATCGCCCAGTCCTGGAGCGTGCTTTCGGGCGAGGGCGACCCGGCGCGGTCGACCACGGCAATGGCGCAGGCGATGAAAGCGCTCGTCGACGACGACCTCAACATCGTCAAACTGTTCACCCCGCCCTTCTCGAAGACGGAAAAGGACCCGGGCTACATCAAGAGCTATCCGCCGGGGGTCCGTGAAAACGGCGGCCAATACACGCACGCGGCAACATGGTTCGTCATTGCGCTCGCCGAAATGGGCCGCACCGACGATGCCTACCGCTGCCTTTCAATGCTCAATCCGGTCTACCATGCGCGCGATGAAGCCGCGGCAGAGCGCTACCGCGTGGAACCTTATGTCGTCGCGGCCGATGTTTATTCCGGGCAAGACAAGGGCGGCCGCGGCGGCTGGACCTGGTATACCGGGTCGGCGGGCTGGCTTTATCGCGCCGCGGTCGAGAGCATTCTCGGCATAGAGCGCCGCGGACAGCGCCTCCAGTTCACGCCGAGGCTTCCTAGCCATTGGGACGGCTATTCGGCAACTCTGAAGATGCTGGGCGCCGAGATCAAGGTACGCGTCGTCCGCGACAAAAAGGCCCGGGCCATCTCACTTGAAGTGAATGGCACGAAGACCAAATCTTCGTCCTTCGAGCCAAAAGCCGGAGATAGTGCCGAGGTGGTCGTCAGAATACCGGCCTAGATTCAAGGGCTTGGAGCGTCGCTTAGCGTTCCCAGGGCACGCACGGGCGCTCCAAGTGCCTCTACCGGTTATATTTGCGTTTGACCTTGCTGAATGCCTGCACACGACTTTAGACGTCGTGCCCAGGGTCTTGCTGATTAAAATTGTGGCAGTGCTTTCGAGCTGCCATGATTTTGCCGCAACGCTGACATTTCACCTTTTATCTCAAACTGTTAGACGATCACGGCAAATTTCGAAGCGTCGTCATCTTTTGTTCGCGGAATGGGAACGGAAGAGCTAGACGAGCATTGTTTTGCGACGCGTCAACCGATACGAGTCAAAAAATGACGCACTGCACCATAAATAATTGGCGGAGTAGCTGAAGTGTCACTTCTGCAAATCTACTGGCGAGCCCTTGGTTATCTCGCTGCCGACAGGAAACGCGTTGCGTTTATCTGCGGGGCGAATGTCGCGCTTGCCATTATCGCCATTCTCGAGCCGATCATGTTCGGCCGGGTGATCGATGCCATTTCGGACCGCGGCTCGGTATTCGCGACACTCGCAATGTGGGCCGGCCTCGGCGCGTTCAACATCATCGCCTTCGTGCTGGTGGCGCGCGGCGCCGACCGCTTTGCCCACCAGCGGCGCAGCGAGGTTCTTTGCCAGTCGTTCGAGCGCGTGATCACCATGCCGCTTGCCTGGCATCATCAGCGCGGCACCTCCAATTCCCTGCACACGCTCCTGCGCGCGGTCGAGACCTTGTTCAGCCTCTGGCTGGAATTCATGCGGCAGCATCTGTCGACGGCGGTTGCGTTGGTCCTGCTGGTGCCCACCGCGCTCAGCATGGATATCCGCATGTCGATGGTGCTGCTGGCGCTTGGCGCGCTCTATGTCGGCATCGGACGGCTGGTGATGCGGCGCACCAAGGAAGGCCAGGCGGCCGTGGAGCGGCACTACCACAAGGTATTTGCGCATGTGACCGACTCGGTCAGCAACGTCGCCGTCCTGCAGAGCTACAACCGCATCGGCCATGAGACCGAGGCGCTGAAGTGCTACGTCAAGAACCTGCTCGACGCACAGAATCCGGTGCTCGACTGGTGGGCGATGGCCAACGCGCTGCACCGCCTGTCGTCGACGATTTCGATGATGGTGGTGCTCTTGATCGGCGCCTATCTGGTGACGCACGGCCAGTTGCGCATCGGCGACGTCATCGCCTTTACCGGCTTTGCCACGCTGCTGATTGCCCGGCTCGACCAGATGTCGGCCTTCGCCAACCAGATTTCCGAGGCGCGCGCCAAGCTCGAGGAATTCTATCATCTCGAGGACTCTGCATCCGACGCCGCCGAGCCCGATGGGCTGCGCGATCTCGTCAACGTCACCGGTCATGTGCGTTTCGAGAATGTCTGCTTCGAGTTCGGCAATTCCGGGCAGGGCGTCGACGACGCGTCGTTCGAGGTCCAAGCCGGCCAGACCGTCGCCATCGTCGGCCCGACGGGCGCCGGCAAGACGACGCTCATCAACCTTCTGCAGCGCGTCTTCACCCCGTCCAGCGGCCGTATCCTGATCGACGGCATCGACACCCGCACGGTGACCCGCAAGTCGCTGCGCCATTCGATCGCGACCGTCTTCCAGGATGCCGGCCTGCTCAACCGCTCGATCGAGGACAACATCCGCGTCGGCCGCGCGGAGGCGACCTATGACGAGGTTCATGCCGCGGCCAATGCCGCCGCCGCGCAGGATTTCATCCTGTCGAAGAGCGAGGGCTACGACACGGTCGTCGGCGAACGCGGCGGACAGCTGTCCGGCGGCGAGCGCCAGCGCATCGCGATCGCCCGCGCCGTGCTGAAGGACGCGCCCATCCTGGTTCTCGACGAGGCGACCAGCGCGCTCGACGTCGAGACGGAAGACCGCGTCAAGGACGCCATCGACGAATTGCGGCGCGGCCGCACCACCTTCATCATCGCCCACCGCCTGACCACCGTTCGCGATGCCGATCTGGTCGTGTTCATGGACAAGGGCCGGGTGGTCGAGATGGGCGGGTTCACCGAACTGTCGCTGCGCAACGGTCGCTTCGCCAGTCTGCTGCGCGCCGGCGGCCTGCTCAACGACGAGGAGGTCCGCCGCCTCAGCCGTCCGGTGAACGAAGCCGCTTGAACGCTTCCCTTCTCCCCTTGTGGGAGAAGGTGGATCGGCGCGCAGCGCCGAGCCGGATGAGGGGTGTTGGAAGAAACTCCACGCGCCAGAATTCCAGCGCCCCATTCTGTCCAGCACCCCTCATCCGACCGAGCTTCGCTCGGCCACCTTCTCCCGCAAGGGGAGAGGGAAAGAGGAACTGCCCCCGACCTCGCCGCTGCGGTTGCCGCAACTCCGCCGGCGGTCTATGTAAGGCGGCATGAGCGACACGACTTCACGCCTCTCCGGCTGGATGGACCTTGCCAACCCGACGCGGTTCGTCGGGCTGGCCGACAAGGTCGTGCCGTGGCTGGCGAGCGTTGCCGCCATCATCCTCGCTGTCGGCCTCTACATGAGCTTCACGGCGCCCGAGGACTTCCAGCAAGGCATCACCGTTCGCATCATGTATATCCACGTGCCTTTCGCCTGGCTCGCCATGATGTGCTACACGCTGATGGCGGTCTCGGCACTGGGCACGCTGGTCTGGCGCCATCCGCTGGCCGACGTGGCGCTGAAATCGGCGGCACCCATCGGCGCCGTCTTCACCGCCCTTGCACTGATCACCGGTTCGATCTGGGGCAAGCCGATGTGGGGCACCTGGTGGGTATGGGACGCGCGGTTGACCTCGGTCTTCATCCTGTTCCTGATGTATCTCGGCATCATCGCGCTGACCCGCGCGCTCGACGATGCCGGGCGCGCCGCGTGGGCCGCCGCCATCATCACCCTGGTCGGCTTCATCAACATTCCGATCATCAAATTTTCGGTCGACTGGTGGAACACGCTGCATCAGCCGGCGTCGGTGTTCCGGCTCGGTGGCCCGACCATCGACCCAAGCCTGTTGTGGCCATTGCTGGTGATGGCACTCGGCTTCACCGTGCTTTTCTTCGCGCTGCACCTAGCGGCGATGCGCACGGAAATCCTCCGCCGCCGAGTCATTTCGATGCGCCGCGTCGCGGCAAGGCAGGCTAACTGACCGCCGTCGAGTTCCTTCGCGCCCCCCTCTGTCCTGCCGGACATCTCCCCCTCAAGGGGGGAGATTGAATGTCACGTATCGTTTCGCCAATCGCGAATGTTGAAAGAGAGGCGAAGCTACCGATCTCCCCCCTTGAGGGGGAGATGGCCGGCAGGCCAGAGGGGGGGCGCTGTCCCTCCAGCGTTTGAAGGATTTTGTACCTGAAGCGCACGCGCTCCAGCTTGGTTCACCCCATCCGTCCTCGCGCCTTGACCTGGAGCGTCTCGATCACCGTCTCGCCTTCGACCAGATGCACCTCGTCGAACAGGTTGGTAACGACGCAGCAATGATCGGGCACGACGCGCACGCGCTCGCCGATGCGAAGCTCGGCGCCGCCTGACAGCGTGACATTGCCGTGCTCTTCGCTGAGGCTGGTCACCCTTGCGCTTGAAATACCCAGCAGCTCGCCGAAATCGGCGAGCCCCAGCGTGTCGCTGGACAGGGCCTTGCTGCCGGCGTCGAGGATGGCGCGTGTCGGCGTTGGATGGCTGACCACCGTCGACAGCACCGTCAGTGCGCAATCGTCGAGGCTGCCGACGCCTTTGGCGACCTGATAGCGGTCGAGATAGATGTAGGTGCCGGGCCGGTATTCGGTAATGACGCTATGCTCGCCGGAACGCCACATATCGGGTGTGCCGCCGCTGGAGATGCGCTCGCAAGCAAGGCCGGATGCGGCAAGTGCTTGCTGCGCATCGGCGAGCCACGCCTCGGTCTCGGCGGCGCGGCCAGCCCCCGGGTAGGTCATCAAGCCGCCGAAGACGAGCCCCCGGACCTTGTCGATCTCGCTCGCCAACGCGACTGCCTCGCCGACCGACTGCACACCGCAGCGGCCCATGCCGGTGTCGCATTCGACCAGCACCGGCAGGCGGTGGCCGGGATCGGTAAAGGTGGCGGCAAGTCCCATCAGCGTGTCCATGCTGTCCGTTGTCACCGAGAGGGTTACGCGGCCGTGCAGCGCCTTGAGGCGCTCCAGCTTGGCCCGCCCGACGATATTGTAGGGCAGAAAGATGTCGGTCAGTCCGGCGTCGGCCATGACCTCGGCCTCGCCGATCTTCTGGCAGGTGATGCCGACGGCGCCCGCCGCGATCTGCTTCTTTGCCCAGTAGGGCAGCTTGTGGGTCTTGATGTGCGGCCTGAGCTTCAGCCCGTGCCGGTTGGCATGGGCCTGCGCCCGCGCGATATTGGCTTCGGCGCGGCCGGCATCGATCAGGATCGCCGGCGTATCGAGGTCGTCTATGCTGCGCATGGTCTCACCATCGGAAAATTGGTTGACCTTATGGCCCTGATCGGACCCCATGTCATGGGGCCAGCGACAGCAGTTTGCATCGACACCGGATGGACGTTCGGCTATTGCGGTTTGAGCAATTCCAGGAAAAGTGTGAAACGGTTTTCCGTCCGGAATTGCGTCCAAAAAAAGATAGAGCGGTTCGGCGTTCCGTGAAACGATGAATCGTTCTAGCGCTCGCAAAGCGACGGGAAGGAACCACGACCATGAAACGCTCCGCCATCAACGACATCATCCGCGACGCCGACGCCTTCATCCGCTCGTTCGGCTACATCATGCCGCCCTTCGCCTACTGGTCGCCGGAAGAGATGAAGGCGCGCCGGCAGGATTCGTCGGCAATCTTCTCGTCGCGGCTTGGCTGGGACATCACCGACTACGGTCAGGAGAAATTCGACGAGCTCGGCCTGTTCCTGTTCACCGTTCGCAACGGCCGCTACGAGGACATGAAGAAGGGCATGGGCATGCTTTATGCCGAAAAGATCATGATCTCGCGCAAGGATCAGCTGTCGCCGATGCACCGCCACAACATCAAGGCCGAGGACATTATCAACCGTGGCGGCGGCAAGCTGGTGCTGGAGCTGTTCATGCATGATCGCGATGGCGGCATCGATCCGAAGGCCGAGGTATCGGTGCCTGTCGACGGAACCATCCACAGACTACCTGCGGGTGGGCTGCTGAAGCTCGACCCAGGCCAGAGCGTCACTTTGCTGCCGGGTATCTGGCATGCCTTCTGGGCCGAGGGCAAGGACGTGCTGATCGGCGAGGTCTCGACCGTCAACGACGATCTCACCGACAATGTCTTTCGCGAACCAATCGGCCGCTTCGCGGACATCGACGAGGACACGGCACCGCTGCATCTGCTGGTGTCCGATTATGAGAAGTGGGTGGGGTAAGAAGCGACGGGCGGTCTGGCCGGTTGGCAAAGTTTGCGCTATCTTTGGTCAGTGGACCCTCCGCCTAATCAACGTGGGAACGTCGCCTGGTCGAAAAAACATTGAGGACTCGCCTGTTACGGCGAGTGCAGTTCTCAATTCGTCGGACAAAACTATATGATTTAACTGCTGCTCATCTCTAGCCAGATGAATAGTACCTAAGCAGTGCTCAAAGTGTACGTAAAAATTACAAGAAATTATATGTAAGACGTTACCTCCTTCCACCGCGCTGGCAACATCAGATCGTTCTGGATCTATGCAGCGAACCCGGCTGAGTGGCAGAACCCAAGAAAACTTGTTAGTCGTTCCGTCGCGGGTCACTAAGGTTATTGGATAAAATTGAACAAACTCTTGGGGCACGAATTTCAAAATTATTTCCTGCCACGTATCATCAACAGCCGGAGGGTTGCCAGTTGGTGGGCAGTGAAGGCTTTCAAAATTGATTAAATTGGATCTGGCACGAAGCACCGGCCGACCACGAGATTCCTCGATTGGTACGGAGGTCATCGCATCAACGGGGGTTACTGGAGAACCGTAGTCAAAAGTCGCCGGCTGAAACGACGTATCCAATCGATCGTACCAAACCCAAGCCATCGTAGTTCTCCAATAGAAGGGCTGCGAAAGCGAACCTACCGCTGATGCTTATCGGCCCTGCGGTTGCCCAGCAGCAGCTTGCGCTCGAGATGCGCCCGCAATTCCCCGTAATACGCCGTCAGGAACGCGCGTGCGTCATGGGCTTGGGGTGCCGCGCCGATCTTGCGTCCGATCGTTTCGGCCACCGTCCGCAGGGCGAAATAGTCGTCGCGGCGCAGCACCTCTTCCAGCTTGTGGAGTTCGGCAATCCCGTAGGCATCGAGCTGGGCGTGGCTGAACCGGAAGGCGCCGGCCGCCGGATCCTGCCGTGCCGACAGGTCTTCAAGCAAGGCGCGCTTCGGCGCCTCTACCACCCAGGTCCCCGCCAACAGATCACCGATCCGCATGCGGTCGCGATTGAACAGCGGGAACAAGGCAAACAGCAGCGTCCACACCAGTCCGAACACCGTCGTCAACGTGTCGGCGAGGTCGGTCCCGCTGCGTCCAACGATGATCGACAGCGGCAGGAACACCTCGATCTCGCGCATCAGGTTGCGGGCGATGACCTGGTCGATCGACAGGCCGTCTCCGCTGCGCGACGCGACCCGGATGCCGACGATCCGCTTGCCGGGCGTAGCCGCGCGCCGGCCCGCTTCGAAGACGATGAAGTAGGCGTTGCGCAGAAAGAAGATCAGGATGATCCAGACGACGAAGAGCGGCTGAAATCCCTCGCTGCCAAGGCCTCCCACCCCGAACAGCGCGACGATCGTGATCACGATTGCAGCCACGGCGATGAACACGATGTCGAGCAGGAAGGCGGAGGCCCGCGTGCCGGCGTCGGCCAACTTTATCCGGAGATCGACGCCTTCGGGCGTGATCAGCGGCCGTACAGCCGCGAAGGCGGCGCGTTTAACGATCGCCATGCCGCACCGCCCGGAACAGGTAGAAATAACCGATCCACAGCACCAGCATGCCCCCGCCAATGCCGTAGCGCGTGACGTCGCTGGTGATGGTCTGCCTGCCAATGCCCTCGAGCAGCCCGGCAAACAGCAGCATGACCGAGACCCCGACCATGGCGTTCGCAGCGATGCGTCCGGCGCGAGCCGCTGCCGCCATGCGTGTCAATTCGCCGGGAAAGGCGATGCTGGTGCCGATGCGCATGCCCGCCGCGCCGGCCAAAGAGATTGCGAACAATTCGGTTGTGCCGTGGATGGCCAGCCAGCCGCCGAGCTCCATGCCAAGCCCCTTGGACCAATAGACTTGGAACAACGCCCCGATCATGCAGCCGTTGTACAGCATCAGCAGCACCGTCGGCACCGCGAAGGCGAAGCCAAGGGCGAAGGCCAGGATTGCGACCTGGACGTTGTGCGTGAACAGATAGGCGGCAAAGCCTGAGAGAAAGCCATTGTCGCCATCATAAAGCATGCCTCGCAGCAGTTCGGCCGAGGTGTCGGGGCCGCGGCCTCCTGCGAGGCCGGGCGGGATGATCGCGTCGAACCAGCTCTTGTCGGATGCCACCAGCCAGGCGCCTGCACCAATGCCGATCACCATCAGCGCGACCGACGCCAATGTCTCGCGCCACAGGTCGCGAATGGCTTCGGGCCAGTCATGCAGGAAGAAATCGGCGAGGCGCTGCCGCAGCCCGCGGCGCGCGCCGTAGAGATAGAAATAACCGCGCAGCGACAGCGCTTCGAGATAGCCGACCAGCGCATTGTCGAGCGATGTCGCGCGCGCCACCGACAGGGAAGACAGCGCCGATCGATAGAGCAGCGGCAGCGACAGCAGCTCCTCTTCGGAAAGCGTCCGCGGCGCACGCTTCTCGACACGCGCCAGCAGCGCCTCGAATGCCTTCCAGTCGGCCTCGCGCTCGCGGCGGAAGCTGGCCAGCGACTGGCGTACCGCGTCGCCGCGCACCGCATTGCCGCGTACCGGCGCCGTCACAGCAAATCCTCCTGCTTGAACTGCAGATAGCGCTCGACCAGCGCCGGGCCGAGCCGGTTGTGGTCGGCTTCGATCACATGCGCCCCGAGCAGGCGCAGCCGGCCGATGACGACCTGCCTTTCGCGCAAGAGCCCTCCGGCAACGACCGCGCGGGCAACATCCTCGCCGGAGCGTGGCGGCAGGTCGGCCAGGCCCTCCAGTTCGGTGTCCTTCATCATCATGAACAGCACGAGATGCCGTTCGGTGAGCCGGCCCACGGTGCGCAGCATCAATTCCGCGCTGATCGGATCGACGAAATCGGTGAAGATGATGACCAGCGAGCGGCGGTCGAGCCGCGCCGCCAGCGTCGTCAATGCCAGCGTGAAATTGGTCTCCTCGCTGGAGTAGTCGATCTCGGCGGCCCGTTTCTGGATCATCGCAAAGCTGGCGGGGCCGCGCACCGCGCCGCTCGAAACGCGCGGCCTTGCATCGAAGCCGAACAGGCTGACCATGTCACCGCCCTTCAGCGCGATGAATGCCGACAGCAGGGCGGCCGTCACCGCCCGGTCCACCTTCGGCACCCCGTCGACCGGTTCGCACATCAGGCGTCCGCTGTCGATGGCCAGCACGATGTTGTTGTTCTCCTCGATGCGGAACTCGCGCGCCAACAGCTTGCCGTGGCGGGCGCTGCGCTTCCAGTCGATCATCCGCCGGCCCATGCCCGGCTGGTAGTCCTTGAGCGCGTCGAACTCGCGGCCTTGACCGGCGCGGCGCTGCGCATGGCCTTCGGCAAGCGCCGCATGTTGCAGCAGCGTGATCGCCTCGCCGCGGGCGCTGCTGACGTCGGGCAGCACCGCAACCTTGCTTTCCACCGGCAGCACGACCTGGTTCCAGACCAGCCCGAACGGCCCGCGCCAGCGCACCCAGAGACGGTCGAAGCTGGCGACGCCGCGCCGCAGCGCCTGGAAGCGGAGGTTGAGCGAGCCGCCTCCGGCGGTTGGCAGCAAGGCGCCGCCGCTGCCGTCCACCGGCGCCAGACGCGCATCGTGGCCGACGCGGGCCTCCGCGGCGCGCGGCCCCGAGTGACGGGCGGCGACGTGCACGCTGAACTCGCCGCCGACACCGACCTGCTGCGGCGCATCGATGCTGGCATTCAGCGATGCCCGTCCGCGTCCGGCCGCGGCATCCACCGCCAGGAAGGCAAGCAGCAGGCAACTCCACAGCAATCCCAGATACCAGAACGACGGCAGCGCCAGCGCGACCAGGAAGGCCGGCACCGCGCCGGCCGCAGCTGCCCATACCGCTCGGCCGCTGGGATAGATCAACGTGGTGCTTCCGTCTGGTCGACCAGGTCGGAGACGATCTGCTCGACCAGCCGGCCATCGATCTGTGCGGCAGGCGAAAGGATGACGCGATGACGCAGCGCCGGCACCGCCAGCGCCTTGACGTCGTCGGGGATCACATAGGCGCGTCCGTCCAGCGCCGCCCGCGCACGCGCCGCCCGCGCCAGCATGGCGCCGGCGCGCGGACTGGCCCCGACCTCCAGATCGGCATTTTCGCGCGTAGCCCGAACCAGCGCCGCTATGTAGCCGACGACATCGTCGACAAGGGTGACGGAGCCGACGACTTCAAGGGCCTCCTGCAGCGTCTCGCGGTCCGTCTGCGCTTCGATGCCATATTGCGCGATGTCGTGCGAGGCGGAGCCGCCGCCGTGATGGACGATGATGGCTCGTTCTTCCTCGGGGCCGGGATAGCTGACGCGGTGCTTGAACAGGAAGCGGTCGAGCTGCGCCTCCGGCAGCGGATAGACGCCCTGGTGCTCGATCGGATTCTGGGTCGCGACGACCATGAAATTGCGGCCGAGCGAATGCGTGGTGCCGTCGAAGGTGACCGCATGCTCCTGCATCGCCTCGAGCAGTGCGGCCTGCGTCTTGGGCGGCGTGCGGTTGATTTCGTCGGCAAGCAGGAGATCGCAGAAGATCGGGCCGCGCGTCAGCGTGAACTGCCCGGTCTGGAAGTTGTAGATGTTCGACCCGACGATATCGCCGGGCATCAGGTCCGGCGTGAACTGGATCCGCCCGTAGGCGATCCCAAGCGCCTGGGCGAAGCAGCGCGCGGTCATGGTCTTGGCCGTGCCCGGAGGACCTTCCAGCAGGATATGCCCGCCCGCAAACAAGGCGGTCAGCATCAGGTCGACCGTATCGTGCTGCCCGGTGATCGCCTTGGCCACTTCTTCCCTGATCCGTGTCGCCAGGGCCTTCACATCATCGACGTTCACCGAGCCTCCTTGCCGTCCAGTCATGCAGCCGTTCTGCTGCCTGTTGCATCTGCGTCAGATTCTTCGCCTCGCCGGCCGCTTGCGAGCGCGTCGTGAAGCCGCCGGCTTGCTCCTTATCGCGAGAGTCGAGCCAGTGGTCGAGCGCTTTGCCTTGCAACCCTTGCGGTGCGCCGAGCAGCGCGCCGGCGCGCACCCGCATCAAGGCCGCATAGCGGCCTCCCAGCTCGTCCAGCCGGCCGGCACGCCGCATGAGCATCGCCGTCGTATAGACCACCGCACGCTGTTCCGATGCGGGAGCCGCGCGGTGGATTACGCGGGGGGCCGCACCCCCACCTCCCAGACAGAA
>NZ_JAMYOE010000020.1:0-108211 GCF_040319695.1 Mesorhizobium sp. M0898
TGTCCGACGGCGAGCTCGGTGAGGGCTCGACCTGGGAAGCCGCGATGTCGGCCGCCCACCACAAGCTCGACAATCTCATTGCCATCGTCGACTTCAACAACCAGCAGGCCGACGGTCCATCGACGGCCATGCTTTCCTCCGAGCCGGTGACAGACAAGTTCGAGGCGTTCGGCTGGCACGCGCAGCGCGTCGACGGCAACGACATCGAAGCGGTCCGCGTGGCCTTCGACCTGGCGCGCGGGCTGAAGGAGCCTCGTCCGCGTGTGATCGTTTGCGATACCCGCATGGCCAAGGGCGTGCCGTTCCTGGAAACCCGCGACATCACGCATTTCATCCGCGTCGAACCGCATGAATGGGCGCTGGCGCTCGAAGCTCTGGAAAAGGGACGTCCGCAGTGAGGCTGTCAAAATTCGCGCCGCGCCACGCCGCCAATGCCGGTGAGCGCAAGACCACATCGGCGATGATCGCGTCGATCGCGCCCGATAGCGTACCGACACGCAATGCGCCGTTTGGACAGACACTGGCCAGACTGGCGCACCAGCGGCCCGGGATCGTCGGAATGACGGCAGACCTCGCGAAATACACGGACCTCCATGTCTTCGCACAGGAGCATCCGGATCGCTTGTATCAAATGGGCATGGCGGAGCAGGTGCTGATGAGCGCCGCCGCCGGCCTGGCGCGGGAGGGCTTCACGCCCTTCGCGACGACCTATGCCGTCTTCGCATCAAGGCGGGCCTACGATTTCATCTGCATGGCGATCGCCGAGGAGAAACTCAATGTGAAGATCGTCTGCGCCTTACCGGGGCTGACGACCGGCTACGGCCCCAGCCACCAGGCGACGGAGGACATCGCGATCTTCCGCGGGATGCCGAACCTGACGATCATCGACCCTTGCGACGCGCTCGACATCGAACAGGCCACGGAGGCGATCGCGGACTACAACGGGCCGGTCTACATGCGGCTTTTGCGCGGCAAGGTCCCTGTCCTGCTCGACGAAGACGACTATACATTTGAAATCGGCAAGGCACGCCTGTTGCGCGAGGGCGCGGACGTGCTGTTCATTTCAAGCGGCCTGATGACCATGCGTGCGCTGGAGGCGGCGAAGGCGCTTGAAGCCGACAGGATCGGCTGCGCCGTTCTGCACGTTCCGACGATCAAGCCTCTGGATACGGAGGCGATACTTGCCGCTGCGCGCCGTCCGGGACGGCTAGTGATAGTGACCGAGAACCACACCATCATCGGTGGGCTGGGCGAAGGTGTCGCCGCGCTGCTGATGCGGGAGGGAGTGGCCCCAGTCTTTCGGCAGATCGCCCTGCCGGACGAGTTCCTCGACGCTGGCGCGCTGCCGACGCTTCACGATCGCTACGGGATCTCAACTTCCGAGCTCGTGCGCCGCGTCCGCACTTGGAGCGAGAAGTAAGAGCTCTCCCCATGCAACAGTTGAGCCATCGACTTGAACTGTGAGCTGGCTAACCCCGCCGCGGTTGTCGCGCTCGTCACAGCGTTGTGGACTAAGGACCTGGGCTTCCCTGATGCCTGTCAATCGGGCACATCCTGCGCGGCACTGATTGAGCACCGGCCTCCTGTTCAGATGCGGCTGGACGAGCTGTCTTCCAGTGGTAAGGAGAGAACTTCCTAGGATCTTGAACACACATCGAGGGCATTCGAGGACTTGGTGTCAGGCCCCCTGGTGCCGGTCTCCCGCGAGTTCGACGTAAGCAAGTTTCGGGATGTTGGCTCGTCTGTCCTTCGCGGCATATGGACCGGCGCGCGGCTCGCCTGTTCTCGGAACGGGTGTCACGGCACCGGTTTGGTCGAAGGTTGGTGGCGCGAAGCGAAAGAAGCTGGCCGCAACTACCTCGCCCGCCAGCAGGGCGACGCCGTCCTGGCCCCCGCCGGCTACAACTTCTCGCTTCTGCTCCGGTGGCGGAAGGCTCTTTTGGGGCTACTCATCGCCGCCCTCAAAAGTCAGCCGAAGGAGCTCGAAGCCTGACGGCCGATTGCGGACATCTGCTGTTCGAGCAGGCAATCCCGAGCGACAACGGTGTCGTTGACGAACTGCGGCCTCATTTCGAGTCCGCCCATCTCGACGCACGGGAAGTGTATCATCGTACATCAGGATCGACTTCCATCCTGCGCCAACGGGCCCAGACTCCGGTATCATGCAGAGGTGGAAAGCTCATCTTCGGTCTGGCTCGCGATCCGGCTCGCGTTCGTGAGATTTCTCTGCGCCACCGGTCGCCGGGCTGAAGCGTCAGGATATCGGCGAAGACGCGGCATTCTTGAGCGTCCAGCTTGGGCGCGAGCCAAAGAGTAAATTCGGATCGCAGCAATGTTACGATCGCAAGCGGTGACACTCGGTCCGTAGGCCCAACTTTGATCAATCGCGGCCGGGCGCCAATCTTTCACCGCAGGTCCCCGAGCGCGCGCATGCAGTGCCTCCCAGCATTTGTCGGCCGGCGAGCAACGAATTTGCCCTGCAGTGGATGACATTTAGCTGGCCAATCTGCTTGCGGTGATCGATGCGGGGGCAGCATTGTTGGGGTTTGCACGAAACCCGCGTCGCACTGAGCCGGCATCAGCCGCCCCGATCTCGCCAAGCAACAAGGACAGGCCGCACCTAACCCAAGGCCACCGAAGCGGCACGGACGTTCAGTCGATGTTTACCATTCGCTATTATCTTTCGCGAAGCGGCAAGGTTCTGAGTACCGCGCAAGTCAAAGGGCCTGCTCCAGACAATGGGGCGGGCCTTTTTGCGTCACTTTGGAGAACGGACTCCAACGAATTGCCGGTTACCTGAAAAATAGGCCCCAGGCTGTGAAACGTCGAACGTGGCCGGGTTGTTGGTGCATCCGCAATCGGTTGGAAGGCAGGCCCCATTCTCGCGATACTCTGCCAGCGTCAGGGCTGGGCCAGCGGTAGGTTAGGGCGTCACGACCCGCAACATGGCGGCGTCATAGACGAATGAAACACGATTTCGTCCATGTTGTTTCGCTTCAAAAAGGCACCGTCCGAGTGCGAAGGACGTCCTGAGCATCTGCATTGGGAGAAATTTCCGCGCCTCCAATGCTGACAGTCACTTTCACCCATGAGAGCGCGTTTAATTAAGTTGGGGTCAATTCGTGGCAGCAGGGTTCGTGCTATGAAGAAGGGACCGGTTCCCAACCGCGGCGAGGCACTTGCCTTCATCAGTGCCAGTCTCAAAGAACTGGAGGCACTGCGCGGCGGGTCTCGTGTATTGTCGCGTCGACTGACCAGTGCGCTTGATGCGCATGGTGGATGCGGTGGCTTCACCTGGGTGACCGCGAGCCCCATCGATGTTTCCTGGTCCAGGGAACCAAAACCTTTAACCGGTGCGAAGAAAAGGCATGACGTCGGCGCGAAAAAACAGCCGGACGGTCACTCCCTCCGCCAGATGCCCTTTAAACCTTTTGTCGGTATCTTCTTGCGGCCCCAATTTCGGCCCTAACGGACAGACTCGTCAGTGAGTCGTGGGGCTCGGGAACAGGAACTTGTACCCTTCCTTGAGAATCCACCGGGCGCGGGCGAGATGAGTTTCCCAGGCTCGGTGCGCCCGCTTCGGTTCCTTCTCGGGATCGATATGCAGCACAGTCCTGGCAACCACGCGCCAATCCTCGTCGTCATAGGCGGCGTCCAGCAGCCACATATACATGGCGACGCGTTTATTGTCGTATGGGGTGAGGTAGGGCTCGCTTGGCGCTTCGTCCGCGACCTCGGGATCCGGAAGCGGGCTGACCACTACGCCGCCTTCTTCGGGTCGCCGATGACGCGCGCCGGCAGATACGCTGGAGCCGGGGGCGGCAGCAAAAAATTGTTGTCAGCTGCAGTGCTCATGCGCGCAATATACATTGCGAATAGTGCCCATTCAACGCTGCGATCAAGATGGACGCGGCACGAGTCTTGCACGGCGCTCAACACGGCGAAGACCAAAGAAAACCGCGTGCGCTCCCTCGGCCATATCAATCGATTTTATCCGACGTGTCACATCCGCGTGATCTAGCGACACCTAATGAAAGCGGCTAAGGGGGACCGTGGTTTGGGGAAAAATTCTTATGAACAGCCAAAAAGACGCAGAGCGTATCCGTGCCGAAATGTCGATCGCACAGGCGATTTACGACGCCATTTGCGAGATGAACGGATCTTCGTACAGGCAAGACAAAGTACCTTTGCGGTGGGATACTTCGTCAGGCACACCGTTGAGCCTGATGAGTATTGACGGCTTTTTCGAATTGCGGGAACTGGCCCGGCGGATAGCATCGAAGATCGACACGCCTGCGCTCATCAGTCTCAAAAGCCACACCGCGCAGCCGTCGAAAAAGATTGACTTCCACTAGGGTAGATTTGCCATCGCCGTGAAAAGGTTGCTCGAGATCACGTCGAGGATGGCATCCACCTGGCCCGTGGCGCGGTTGTCGCGCTGGTCGACGCCATCCGCGCCTGCGAGGTCGATAACGCTTGCGCCGACCCAAGCACGCGCGCATTCTGCCCCGAACCAAAAACTGGGGAGGGCCGAATGTTCGAAATCGGAAGAGATTACCGCATCACCATGATTGTAGCGGTTCCGGGCGACTGGAGCGACGAAACTGGCGTCTGGACGGTCGCGGAAGTTGATGGGACGCTAGTGAAACTCACCAATCCCTACACCCCGGACACGATCATTAACACGGCGTCATGGCATTTCGTCCGCGCCGAGATTGTCTAGGCGCAACTTAGAAGTTGTCGAACAGCCCCGCCGCCATCATGCCGCCGATCAGGTCCTGTCCAAGATTGTTGGGGTGAGTTCCGTCTCCAGGACCCATCCAATGAACGTAGTTGAACTGGTTGATGATGAAGCGGCGGTACAGATCGACCACTGGCACCCTGTTTAGGGCGCAGACCTCAAGCATGGCGTTGGCGTAGTCGATCAGCTGGCTTCCGGCTCCTCCCGCAGTGCCGTCCAGCGTCCGCCATATCGGCGTCGTGAAGATGAGCTTCAGGTTCGGCCGGGCGGTCATGATCGTCTGGATGCCGTAGTTAATGGCTCCCTTGAAGGTCGCCCCGGTTATGTCCGCATTGGTGCCGATGGGGCACGTCGGGCCGGCGCCGGTGAAGTCGTTGGTGCCGAACGAGGGGATCAGGTAATCCAGCAGGCTGTAATCCACCGATGCCATGCGCGCTGCAATCGCTGGAAAGGTGCCTCCGATGACCGTTGCTGCGGCTATCTGTTGGGAAAAATCACCGGAGGCAATGGCATCGGCCAGCCGGTAAAACGAGAACTTGTCATAGTTCGCAGCATGGTTGGCCATGCGGGTGCCGCCGCCGCCGCAGTTGGTGATCGTCATGCCGGTGCGCTGGGCAATCTTGGCGGTCGGCGTGATGCCCGGCCAGATGACACTTTCGATGATGCTATCGCCGAAGTGCGCACCGATCTTGCCGGCGAACTGCGAGGCCGGCACGGAGGCAACGTCCTTGGCCAGTTTGTCAAACCGGCCATGGTTATCGATCAGCCGGCCCGGTGCCTTCTGGATGGCCCAGCCGGGAAGGTAGGCATCCGCGGCCAAGGCCCCTGTCGGAAGGATGCGGAGCTGGTGATTAAGGCCGTAGGTAACGTCGTTCTGGGTGACCACGATGGGCAGCGAAATATACGTCAGGCCATTGACCGTTTTGGTTATCTGAGCGGTCTGGGTCACCCCGGACGACACCGAAATGTAGTGGATGAACTGGATGGACTGGGCACTCCCCGCCATGAAGGCGAAGATACACCAGACAGTTTCTCCCACCGTCAACCCTGCTTCGGCTACGGGCGTCTTGATGTCGTGCAGCGTGGCCGGCCGGCAGCTTGATGGCCTTGGTGCCGAAGGGCGAGCCTGCCGGCGCGTTGACCAGAACAGGAGGAAACCCGCCAGCCGATGCTCCGATCAGGGGGTTGCCAGCATAGTCGTTGGTGACGCCGCTGGCCGCAATGCGGAAGAACGGGTTGATGTTAAGCTTCGGGTTCGCATCCTCCGCCACCATGGCCGCAGATTGGAGAGCCCCGCCGATGTAGGTCAGGCGTGACTTGGCCTTCTGGACAGCCCAGCCGAGCACGAACAGGCCATTCGCACCGACGCCGGCAGCGATGTTGAGCCGAACCAGCAGGCTCGTGCCAAACGTGACATCGTTCTGGGTCGGCGTGACGGTCAGCCCAACGCTCATGTAGCCCAGCCCGCCCGCCACTGCCGGGTTGACCGTGTTGCTCTCGTTGTGCGCCACCCCGGATGACACCGCGATGCTGCCGATGATCTGAAGGCTTTGTGCGGCGATCAGATCAACGATGATTTCAACGGGTTCACCAACCCGCAGGCCGAGGTCGGCAGCGCACACTTTGAGGTCCAAAAGCGTCGCCCCGACCGACAGAGACAAGGCGCCACGCCTGTCGTTCAATTTTGGCGAGGTGATATTCGGAAACGGCTTCGTGTCGGCGAGGGTGCGGCATCCCGCAGAATAGGAATATATTCCGCATGTCGTCAAGGCACATAGACTACTTCGTCCTGCCCTCAGCGCCTGCTCGCCGCGGGCATTTTGGGGGAAGCATGAATCAAGTTATGTGCGTTTGTAGCCATCAGCGTTTTGTCGGGCTGCGCTACTCGCCCAGCCGACATCAAGCCCACGCTGGTTTCGTCCAGCGTATGCGCGGGCAAGTCCTGCAGCCAGTTGGAAGCCGAACTTTACCGAACGAGTTCCGACCTGGCGCCGATAATGGCCGTACAAGACAGAACCGCCCGCCATGACGTGGACGGCGTGTTTTGGCTTGGCTTGCCGGTTGGCAGTATGATGGACAACACAGACATCAAGGCACGTGAAGCCAAGATCGGCGAGCTGAAGGGCAACATGGACGCGATCAATGCAGCCCGACGAAAGGGCGGCTGTGTTGCCGGCACTCTGTAAGCCGTTCCAACGTTAAAATTGTCGGCTTGCTTCCCGCCTTGGCCACTGCGGAGTGGTCGTTTCATCGATTGACTCGCGTAATGCACCGGCAGTTAATCTCCCCGCCAGGGCAAAAGAGGGGCTATGAAACTGGGAGCAAACGATGACTGTCCAAAAAGAAGACTATCGAACCAACAGAGCCGACTACGCCATAGCTGCGATGCATAGCCGAGCGACCGCTGAGGGCGATCGTGACGATTTGTTGACGAGGAAAAAGTCCCTGTGGGTAACAGATCGGCGATCTGCAAAATTGGCTGCAAACCCGTCCGAAAGCTCGCCAGAACCCAAGGCAAAAGCGCGCGGTAAGTGAATCGGACGCCAGCCACTTTCTTACCGCCGCGTACTTCGTTCGCATGGTTCGATTATATTAGATTTATCTAAAATACCAACCAGCCAGTCGAGCATTCCCGAACGCTCGCTGGTCAGGCCCAGCGGCCGCCCCCTAACCCAAGCTGCTGGGCCGCCCGCTAAGGAAGTGCGTTGTATCACTGATACGGTCGTCGGTGACCGCCTCCGTACCGCGGCCGTGATCGCAACCACGTCACCGATGCCAACGCCCCGCATCGTACCACTCAAACGAATGGCCTGGATGCGTTTAGTATCCATTCTCGGGAGACCCACGCATGGGTGTCGCTTGGGAGACAAGTGACTCCCCTTTAAAGGCATCGAGATGCTACGAGCGCCGAAAAGTCAGTTCCTTAGACCTAAAGATCGGGCGATTTGCCAGCGGGTTGTCGACCAGATAACCGCCGACGCTAAATGGTACAGCACTTCGATAGACGGTCAGATTCTGGCCTCGACCACGCTGAATCTCTTTCAATCAGGGGTCGTAAACGAAACGAATTTGCTGGCACATGTTCGCGCGCGGCGCCACGACTTCACTAAACTGACAGGCTAGCTCCACCCGGGCGGAAACAGCGCGTTTCAGCAAATCGTGAATTGACCTGCATCCATGGAAGCCGGTTGGCGGCACGGCAGTTGGCTGAAGATCAAGAGCTACATGGTGGAAGAATATGACTTGCTCGGCGGGTGGACCGGCCGCTGCGATATTTGCTGTCGCGGCGGCCAACACACCCAAGTGGCCGGCTGCTGTCATGCGACCACAGAGCCGCCACGTCAGGATTGTGGAGCAATGACTTGTCGAAAGATCCGCGCGCAAACTGTTCAACGAAGAGACCCGCGATAGTCGCGGGTTGGCTCCATTGGATGGCGTAGCCCGATACTCAGCCATTCGTCAGCCTCTGCAGGCGCTTCTCCGCTTTGTCTAGCGCAATGCGGCGCGCGATGACCTTTGCGCTGTCACCACGCTTGGTGTGCTGTTTATCGCCCGGCAGTCTCACCAGACGTTGACCAGGGCGCCCCTTATCCGTGGCGGCTTCGTATTCTCGCCGTTCCATACTCACACTCCCTTGCGTTGCCGCAGCCTGGCGGCTCCGGTCGGGCATCAAGGATTTTCAAGGGGAGCGGTCCAGTCTTGGAGTGCCGCCGTTGGTCCGGCGGTGTTTTTTGAAGAAACGCGCGGCCCGTCAGTGTGCTCACTCTCGAGCGATGCGCATTGCTGTCATTTCAATTAATTCGCCAAGGAAGCGGATGCTGATTAAGCCCTGCGCTTCTCGATCTTTGTCTGTTCGGTCGATGGGCCACTCCTCTTGCAGTAGGTGCAAGCCGGTTGCGAACTTTTCCCTATTGAAGTCCGGAACATCCTCTATCAAGCGGATCAGAAGATGCTGCAGGAACGCCTTCTCGGTAGCCTTCCAAAGCATAAACATTTCGCAACAGTTTCGGCATTGTGGCTCATGCTGCCGCGCTCGCGGCGATACGCTTATCAATCCACTCTTCGACCTCGGCACGCATATATGCACTACGTCGTTCGGATAGCGAAACGGGCTTCGGGAACCCCCCGGCTTCGGCCATCAAAATCAATAGTGTACGAGAAAGAGACGTGGCTGACGCCGCGTCTTTTGGTGCGATCAGGCGCGGTCGGTTGTCGTTTGCTGTCATCGGAATCCCCATTGCAACCCGGCGCAAAAAGAGCGTGCGGAAAATCCAACGTGCGAAGGGGCACGTTCAAATCTGAATCTTTAGAGAGGGATTCGGGTCGCCGTTAACTTAGGCGAGGTAAGCCAAGGTGAAGAACAATATGCGTTTCGCCTGTAATGCCAATATGGTCAACGGGCTTTATTTTACAATACTGTGCCAGTCTACCATCAAGCCGCGTCTTTTTTGCGACGCGGTGCCACGTCTGTATGCGGCTTCGGTCTTGTCCTTGAGCACATGAGCCAAGGCCGCCGCGGCTACATCGCGCGGGTAATCGGTCTATCGCCAGCCCAATCACGGAACGATGAGCGCAGACCATGCAAGGTCGCATCGCCCGCACCAGCGGCCCTAAGCGCCTTCGTCATCGCTGTGTCGCTGATTGGCCTTCCGTCGCGTCCACCTTCGAACACCAGATCGCTGGTCGACTGCTGCTGTGTAGCGCGGAGGATTGTCACGGCGCGCTCGGAAAGCGGAACCTCATGGTCGCGCGCAGCCTTCATCTTTGCGGCGGGTACCGTCCACAAGGCCGCATCAAGGTCGATCTCCGGCCACACTGCGCCGCGAACCTCACTGGAACGCGCTGCGGTCAATGCGGCGAACTCCACAGCCCTAGCTGACACGCCAGCGGCGGCTCGTAGGCGCTTGATGATGGCAGGCAGTTCCTTGTAGCCGACTGCTGCGTGATGGCCGCGCGTGAGCTTCTGTCGAGCCGGAAGCATATCCTTCAGCCCTCTCCGCCAGTCGGCAGGGTTGTCGCCGACATAAAAGCCGCCGCCTTCGCGTGATCCATTACTGCTGCAATGCACATGCGGAGGCGGTCAGCAGTCTCTGGTATCTTCTCCCAGATCGGCTTCAGCGTCTCGACCACGTCGTCGCGCGCGATCTCGGCGATCGGCCTCTTGTGCAGCGGCTTGGCATATTCACGCAACGTCATCGACCACTGCGCCTTGTGCTTCCCATTGCGGAAAGACTTCTCCTTCACCGCTATCTTCATCGGAAAGCGAGCCGGGAAAGTGTCTCGCTTGACGATTCGAAAGACCCGCTGTTTATAGCTTTTTCATCGGCTTCTTTCGTTATCGTTGGCGTCGGAATTGTCCTGCCTGCATGGTTGGCTTTTCATGTTGGCGGTTCGGGTTTGGTTGGCCTCGTGTTGCTGTCGTCCAGCGTGGCGGGTCTGGTGCTCGCACCGGTCGCCGGCCATCTGGTCGATCGTCATGATGGAGCAAAGAACTGAGGTCTTTCAATTTGAACCTAATTCCCGCAGCCCCGACCGTGAGACCGCTCTTTTCGCGGACGCCGTAACCACATCTGAACAGGCGGAGCGTGTCGCCGCCTGTTCGCCCTCATCCGGCGAACAATTCCTTGTAACCGGTCGTCACCATCCAGTTCGCCCGATCGAGATGGCTTCGCACGGTTTTCCGGGCCCGCTCCGGCTCTTGCACCGGATCGATGCCGAGGATGACCTGCGCCATCTCCTCATAGCTTGCCTCGTCGGCACCTGCATCCAGGAGCCTCAGGTAGGTCGTGAAGTGCTGGCGGTCGTAGCTGGTCAGGCTGTCAGACCAGGGCACTTCTTCTTTAAGGCCTGGTTTAACGTCTGGATATTTCATCATGATATCGGGCTCCGGAAGTAAGTGATCGAAGAGCGATTGTTTCTTTCGACAGCCTAACCAAGCGCATGGGAAACATCGTAGCTAACACAACACCGCGATCATGACCCGCAAGCGCCCGCTCGAGGCGATATGCGCATCTTCTGAGCGGTTCGACCCAGGTTAGCGAGAATTGCAAAAAGCTCAAGACCGTGCGGCTGCACATCGGGTTTCGCGCGGATTGGTGGCCATCAAGGTCGTTTGTGACCACAGGATTAACAGGCAAAGCTTGTGCTTGAATTACCGCAATGCTCAGCATCGGTTCAACCACCGTATTCGAGTTCGCAGCGCCTGCCGAGGGCGCGCTGGCCGGGGCGCAGGTCAAATCGAAAGTCAAGAACCGAAGCCTAGCTACCGCATCCGTGAGGGCTTCGTGAGCTGCGGAAGGACGACCTTGGAGCTTCATGGGGGGCGCAAAACATCTTTGGCGCTTCGTTTTGCCCGGCCGACAGCGCGCAGATCAACACGCGCACGACGGCGGATGCAGCGCTATGGTCCTCGGTGCCGACGAGCATCGCGATAGTCCTGCCGGGCTGTATTTGCTTTCAGCGACAACCGCCACTATTAAGCAACACTTCGCCGACTGTGTTTCAGGCTGCCCGGAGAATTTCATGACAGAAGAAGCCGCAAAAAACATTGACACCCTCATCGAGCTCACGGCCGATGTCGTCTCAGCCTATGTCTCCAACAATCCGGTCCCGGTGGGGGATCTCCCTGCCCTGATCGGCCAAGTGCACGCGGCGCTGAAAGGCACGGCTGCAGGCGTCACCGCACAAAAGCCGGTTGCGCTTACGCCTGCTGTCCCAATCAGGAAGTCGGTGACACCGGACTACATCATCTCCCTTGAAGACGGCAAGAAGTTCAAATCGCTAAAGCGCCATCTGTCGACCCACCATGGCCTGACGCCAGATGAATATCGCGCCAAATGGGGCCTGTCGGCAGATTATCCCATGGTCGCGCCGAATTACGCTGCCGCGCGCTCGGCATTGGCCAAGACGATGGGACTCGGCCGCAAACCGAAAGAGCCGGAAACGCCGGCGCCGGCACCGGCGAAGCGGACCCGCAAGAAGGTCGCAGCTTAGAATTTCGGCAATCGAGGTCGTGCTGGAGCGCGCAGCTACCGTCGGCATCTGCGCAGAATACGAGAAGGCGGGGACAGCCCGCCTTCAACTGCAAACATCCTTGTTTCACAAGAAGCGCCTCCGCCAGCAATGTGCTGCGCCGAACCCTATTCTCGCCCGCTCTTGTCCAGCGGCCGTCAGTACATCCGGACTTGCCGCGTACTTCCGGCTCTTGCCGGGGGCAGGAGAAAAATCAGCCAGCTTTGCTGAGGCTGCCAGCGGAGGACTTGCCAGTGCGGCGGTCCTGCTCGATCTCATAGTTGATCTTCTGGCCGTCAGCGAGGGTCGAGAGGCCCGCGCGTTCGACAGCGGAAATGTGGACGAAAACGTCCTGACCACCATTGTCGGGCTGGATAAATCCAAACCCCTTGGTGCTGTTGAACCACTTCACGGTTCCAGTTGCCATATGCGTATTCCTTGTAAAGTTCGCAACACGTTTTGGTCGGCGATCATGCCGGGCGCCCGGAGCGACACGCCGTGGTAAGCGCATCGAGCAGCCAGTGGACTGGCGGCGATCAAGCGGCAGTCGCAAAGGTAGACGAAACTCACGCACCACGTGGTGAACCTTGCAATGAGGAGTCGGGGGCCGGCACCTCGTACGATCGCCATCGTCAGAGGATCGAAGCGTTAATCACTGCGGCCAGCGCGGATGCGATCGATCAGGCGCGCGTTTTGCTGGATCAGTTCAAAGGTGAGTCATGAACAACCGCCCACGCGATCGACGACTTCCTGCTTGATTTGATGCCCTGGTGGTTGTTGTAGAAAACACCCGCAAGAGGCTCTACAATCCGGCGAGGCAGTTGGCGCGCGTGAGATTGACCAGGATCAGGCCGTTCTAGGCTGATTAGAGCGCCCACTCTCGCGAAGAAGGGGGCCGATCTGATCATCGACAAAATCGAGCGCAGCAAAGCTGACCCGTTCTGTGGGTGATCGCTGCTGCGATTCCTCATGCACCACCCAGCGTCTGGATCAACGACAACGAGGGCTGCGGAACAAGCCTGGTCAGCGCCACCTCTTGCGACTTCGCAACCCACACTAAGGGTTGATCGGTGGAGGAAAGCCGATGCATGTGCAGCAAGTGCAGCTTTGGGATTGCCGAGCGCTTGCGAGTGCAATCTGTGCCCGGCCACCCAGACATCCGGCATGCGGACCATCAGCAGCATAATCAGTCGCAGGTGGCCGATTGCAAAAATGCGTTGGACGGGTCCGATTTACTCGGGAACATGCGAGCATGGAAAAGTGGCGGCCATCTTCATTGCATCTTGAACATTTTGCGGCTTCGCGATGGGCCTACTAAAGGCGACTGCGTGGGCGATATGGTCGTTATGGCGGTCATGCTGACGGCAAGACAACAGATCGGGAGCCTGGGCCTAAACACCTAGGCTCCGGCGGTGAGCCGCTTCAGTCGTGGCATGGACGATTTCACGGTCTTCGAAAACCGTTGGAAAATGCGTGGGCGGGTGGACGAAAGCGTGCGATCGGCCTAGACGACATTTCGCACGCTCCCAAATCCGCCGAGAGCACTATGAAGCAGCAGCGACCTTTTGTCGTCGAGATCAAACAGAAGCGTGGGCTCATGAAGCGGCCACAGTCAATCTGGGGCGGCATCGACCTGGCCGCCATCGCGAACGATATCGCGGAAGCGAAGACTGAAGGTGCGATCGCTGAAGTGCCGATTTTTCCTTGTGAAGATATCCGTTCTCGGCCCATGGCCGCCGTTGGTGAAGCGGTACCCGACGGCAAGGAGGTGATCATGCCCGACGGATCGCTTCCTAAGCAGCCGACGGTTGAGAAAGCGCCGGTTCCGAAGGCATCGAACCCACCGACTGAAGACAGACGGACCCGCCAGAAAAAGCGGCGGCAGAAAGATGTTGCTTTGCCGAGAGGTGAACGATGGAAGCGGCGCCTGCCATGGGTGCTCCGCCAGCGCCGGGCTGTGCCGTAGGTCAACCGCACCAGGATTGAAGCTGCCCTTGTCGAACTGTCCATGACGGGCCGGCAGTGCACTTGCCTATCAGACGCCCTCGGATTTAGGGGCGAGAATGAAATCGAAAACGGGCTCAGGCTGGCCAGGCATCGGCTCTCGCAAAACAGCTGGGAAAGTTGTGGCCGTTTCGGCGTGTACCGCGAGCTTGGCAGGTGTCATTCCGAGTGCGGCCTCAAAGGGCCGGCTCGGCAGAGGCGCCACCCGACGAAAAAGCGCTGCAGCTCTCGCCGCATGGCGCGCGGCAGCGACCCGCTTTCCCTCGCGGATTTTCACCCCGGCCGCCGCCAACAGGATCAATCCCTTGAACAAAAGGCGATGCTGAGTGCCTTGTTTCGCAGCGTGCCAAAGAGGCTCCCAAGCCTCATGGGCTTCCCAGTAATAACCGTGATTGAACAGGTCGATACCCCATCGGAACCCGTTTGAGCTGAGTGATTCCTCGACGGCAACAACGGTCACCGGGTCGCTTTGGTAACTGTGACCCAGCGGGTCGCGAACCGGATGCGGATGTTTGCCAGGCAGGTATGCGTAGCCCGGGAAATTCTTTTCGGGTAGCAAGCGACGACGTGACATCGACCCCAGCAATCATGAAAGCACGTCGATGACAATTCATGTCCTATGGAATCTGATGGGACACCGCCTGCATTGGCTGCTGGGTCCTTCCATCCCTGAGATTTCAGCCTCCGCCGTACACGCACGACGCCGGACGTCTTCGGTGGCAGACGCCGATAGCGCTTGACCGTCTTGAAGCCCGACTACTCGCGCACCGAAGACTGACGCTGCTTCTGCGAGCAGCAGCCCGGTCGCAAGGCCGAAGACGACCCCAAGGTAGTTCGGATCGATCTCCGCCCGGAGCCAGTCGCGCCGGCGTTCAACGTGAGCAGTTTGATGACGGGAACGAAGCTGGGTCTCACTGCGGAGCGGCTGCTGCTGGCGGGGATTCGCGCGCTGGTGCCTCATCGCCGCCGCGCCATCTGCTTAGCCCGCAAGGTAGGAAGCGGCGCTCAGCCGGCTAGAACCGGGCGAAGTGACCAGAGCTCCGAAGTTTGGCTAGCAGGATGATGGCCGTTCCGCGGTGGTCAACCCTCGCTTGCTCACGCAGCGGAGACGCATCCCAGGCAGCCAATTCTGCCACCAAAAGGGCGGTGTCCCCGTTTACCGATGCGCATCTAAGTTGTCCGTACTTGTCCATCACGATTATTGCTGTGCCGGTGACGCCATATCCAATCGCGGCCATCCGCTGAACGCAAATATCGCCGTCGACACGAACATCGAAAAGAACCGATCCTGCGGTTTTCTCCGCAGCGTCAGCCACACGATCACAGAACGGCCGATGCAGGCCTTCGATATTGCCTAGTGACTGCTCAAACAACGCCAATTCAACATGCTGCGCCACCATGGCTGCAAAATGCGCGCCGGCTGGCACAATCGACAATAGGCCAGGGCTGACTATCCACGCACCAATCGCCCTCCCGATGCCTACATCGCAACTGCGCTCTTGGCGGGCGCTACTTCGCTTGTCCGCGGCATGCCCAAGCCGTTGGAGCGCTCCTCGAACAGATTGCCCATAACATCACAGCCCAAGATGGCCAATAGGACGAACAACCTTGTAATATCGCTTCATTCGTCCTCCCGAGCGCCGCGCTTCTTTTCCACAAGCGTTTCGGCTTGCCGGAAATTAGGAATCCGCATGGCTTTTCGGTTGGGTGTTGGCAGGAAGACTTATGGGCGGGCGAGGATGGATCAAGGCGTTGCGTCAGGACGAGGCTCGGCAAGTGCGTGCGCATTGCGGAACTGGAGCGCGATCTCATGGCGACCAAATGAGGAGTCTCGGAATTATTCTTGGACGATTTCGCGAGTCACATTCTTCCTGCCAGTCGAACCGGCAGATTGCGAATTCAGTGGCGAGTATATGTCCGCGATTTAGCGGAACGACTGTCCCGTTTTTGCGAAATGCGCACTCACTCAGCGGAGACGCATTCCACGCAGCCAATTCCGCCACCAAAAGGGCGGTGTCCCCGTTTACCGACGCGCATCTAAGTTCTCCGTTGTTCCCCAACACGATTATTGCTGTGCCTGTTACCTCAATCGACCGTTCTGCGATCGTGTGGCTGACGCTGCGGAAAAAACCGCAGGGTCGGTTCTGTTCGATGTTCGCGTCGACGGCGATAGCTGCGTTCAGCGGATGGCTGCGATTGGATATGGCGTTTAAATCCTAACGGGATTCAATAATCCCTGTGGGACGGCACGTCCTGTGTCCTGCAGCGCGTTGTTGAGCGCATGGCCCATATAGCGGATTGATGATGGTGAAGGCCTCGGGCTCTCCTCGGCTCCGGCACCGGCACGGAACGTGTTGGCCGGCACCGCAAAGGGCGTTCGGCCGGCCGGAGAGAGGTCGAGGCAGCAAGCATTCCCAGTGGGGAAGTCAGGCTGTTTGGCTGTCGCATCCACGAAAGGTCGCGCCACAGAAACTTGATTGCCAGTCAAATTTTGTTTTCTCGACGCTTCACGAATTAGCATTGGATGCTTCGCTGTTGGGCGTGAAGGAAGATAGGCTGGGGATGGCGCGGCCCGAGCGAACCCACAAAGCCTTCACACGATGCAGATAAGGCACGGGACCTCGTCGAAAGTGTCGACAGGCTGGCTGGCGTTGCTCATGACTGAGCGGAAATAGAGCACGGCAAGACGGTGGAGACCATCGCGCTCGACAACAAGAACAATTCTCCAGAGGCGATCATCATTGTCGATCCGGCGGTCGGGAGGCCTGGTCGGCTTAGCGGGGCTACGACGATGCGACATCCAACAGATATGCGGCATGACTCGGTCAAGGTCGGTGCTGGAATTGCCGCCCGAAAATGGAGTCTTGGCCCAGGAATCGAGCCGCCATCGCGGACGTTGCACCGAAGCAGAGCCGGCACTGTCTCAAGTCCGGATGGCGAAGTGCGCAGCCGATGAAAGCTGCGGCAGTTGGGGACGCGTACAAGCCGTATATGATGACGACATTCGGGGCGCCACGGAGGCGTTCCGCGTTCCTATCGCTCGAACCATGGCCATCGACGAATACGACAGGCCATCAGGTCCGCCGCGCCTTAGCGATAGATGAGTCGCAGCTTCGCCGTGCATAGCGTGATCGCGGAAGTTTGCATTTACGCGCTCCCGTCGGTTTCATTCTCCTCATCGATTTCGCGCACGGGCAGATAGGCGTTCGTTTCCAGCCATTCCCGCAGCACGATCTGAATGAGGTCCGCCCGGCCGATTTCCATTTCGGCAGCAATGGCGTTGAGAGCGTCCTCGGTGGCCGGTTCCAGCGGCACGCCGGCGACGTTTCTGAGCATCAATGCCGCGCGCCGCAAGATGATCTGCAGATCCGCGCGCGAAACGTGTGTCGCTTGGCAGTTAATTAGTAAGCGCGAATTTCCCCGCACCTTTTACTGTTGAGTGCTCTGATGCATGAGGCGTCACCAAAATAGGTTGACACCTTGTGTGCGGTCGCCGTCAATGCCGATCACATCAAAGGAAACGGCCCGCCCATTGCCGCATGGATGCGTGACAATGCTGCTCGACCTCCTACATGTTAATGCATCACGCAATATAGTAGCCAATCACCCACCCGGCCAGTTTGCTGCCTTTGCCCGGCTCTAACTACCCCCTGAGGAATGTCTCTCGACAGTCCTCAGGGAACTCGACGCGAATGTCTGCAATATCCGCTAAGCGGGCAGAATTTCTGCGACAGCATTTGCTGAAACCCTACTTTACAACAGTGTGGCGCTTCCGGCCGAGCGAAAGCCGGATCGGGAGGTCTTGGGACGATATCATTGTATCCACCTCGACGACGTTGCCGTTGATCCGCACACCTCGTCCCGAGATCGCCCTTCGCGCTTCCCCTTTGGAGGAGGTCAATCCGGCGCGTACCAGCAAATCCACAAGGGCTACTCCGGCCAAGCCCTCGGCGTCATTTAAATGAAGCGTCGGTAGCCCCTCTGCGGCTTCGCCCTGCCCAAATGCTTGGCTAGCCGTGGCCTCCGCCTGTTTGGCGGCGTTAGTTCCATGTGCCAGGGCCGTAGCTTCGTTGGCCAGACGTTCTTTGACGGCGTTTAGCTCGGTTCCTTCAGCCTGTCCAAATCGCTCGATCTCGTCCATCGGCAGATCGGTGAAAAGCTTCAGGAACCGAACGACATCAGCGTCTTCCGTGTTACGCCAGAATTGCCAGTAATCGTATGGCGAAAGGCGATCTTCGTTGAGCCACACAGCTCCGGCAGCCGTCTTACCCATCTTGACACCTGAAGGAGTCGTCAGAAGCGGCGTAGTCACTCCGAAGACTTCCTTTCCATCCGTCCGCCGTATCAAGTCGATGCCATTGATGATGTTCCCCCACTGGTCGGCTCCACCCATCTGCAGACGGCAACCGGTCCGGCGGGATAGCTCAAGGAAGTCGAACGCTTGGAGGATCATGTAGTTGAATTCTAAGAAGCTCAGGTTCTCCTGCTTTTCCAGCCGCGACTTCACACTGTCGAAAGAGAGCATCCGATTGACGGAGAAATGCCTGCCGACGTCTCTCAGCATGTCGATCCAACGAATGCTGTCCAGCCAGTCGGCATTGTTCACCATCACGGCATCCGTCGGGCCGTCTCCGAAGACAAGGAGACGGTCAAAGACCTTTCTGATCCCTTCAATGTTGGCGGCGATCCGCTCGTCCGTCAGCATCGGCCGCGCCTCCGAACGGAAGCTGGGATCGCCGATGCGGGTAGTCCCACCCCCAATGAGAACGATGGGTTTATGGCCAGTCTGCTGAAGATGACGAAGCGCCATGATCAGAAGAAGATGGCCGACATGAAGACTGTCAGCCGTCGCATCGAAACCAGCGTAAGCGGGTACGATGCCTGCTTCAAAGGCGGCATCGACACCCGGCAGGTCGGTCCCTTGATTTACATAGCCGCGCTCAATGAGCGTCTTCAAAGCCGCCGAACATGGTTCGGAATGACCGGTTGATAAATCGGGAAGTGCCATATAGGGAATCCTCCTGGTATTGCCGCCAGGGGGTCCTCTCATGAACAAAGCCGCCTGACGGCGGCTTGTTTCAAGGCATGATCGAAACGCGCCGCTCCTTATGGAAGCGTCGCATAATAGATTGCAGCGATGAGCGCGGACTTGATCATGTGCCCATGCATAAAGGACTTTATCCGCACCTGCAAGCAATCTGAAATGGCTACTTCGGGGAGCTGCCGAGCCTCTGTCGCGACGATTTGCAACTGACTTTTGCACCGTCGCAGAACTCAACTTTTGCGACAACATTTCCTGCTTCCCGCTTTCCTTCTGATGTCGAGCCCAGACGCGCTTCACCTGCGCTTCGCTGCAGCAGCCGGTCAGCTTTGGCGTCCTGCCGATACTGTTGCCGCCAGACCGGAAGACAATAAGGCGTTCGTGTGTCACCAGTCAGCTTGGTCCGGCATATTTCCCGGTTCCGTCGCAAACTCCAGCTGAGGTCGGGCAGGTTGATCGTCACGCGGCGCTCATGCGGCGAGCATTTCGAACTGCTTGGGATCAATCGAGGCGGGAACCCTAGAGAGTCAGCCCTCAGAGCCTTTGGTATTAGACCGACCCCTCGCACCGGTTTGGGCTGGGTGTACAAGTCAGGTTTTCATCAGGTTCGACGAGTATGTCTGGCAGCCAGAGCGCGACCACTTCCGTGCCCGCCCGCTCGTCTGGCAGACACACACAGGAGAAAGATATGCTAAGGCGTTATCAACTTAACTTTCGGCATAGACGATGGCCTGAACATCGCGACCGTCAGCTACAAGCAGCGCCATCGTTTCCTGCCGCAGATCATCGCCCATGCGGTCTGGCTCTCCTTCAGGTTCCCCTTGAGCCTGTGCCTGGTCGAGGAAATGGCGCTGGAGCGGGATCGTGGTTTCGTATGAGACAATCCGCCGGTGGGGCAACAAATGCGGTCCGCATACGGAGCCATTACGTGAGGCACTTGATATTGCAGTGCAGCAAGCGTAGAGCACCGCGCGCTTATCGGAGTGTCGTCCATGGCCCTTACCAATGCTGGTAACGAGGCAGAACCCGTCGAACAATCGAGCCATTCTGAGGTCGAGCAGCACAGCACCAAGGTGCTGATGCTGGGCGCACTCGGCGTGGTTTACGGCGATATTGGCACCAGCCCGATCTATGCTTTCCGCGAGGCATTGGTGGCATCGTCGGGGGGCGAAGTCGCCAACCGTGGCGACATCCTCGGCGTGTTGTCGCTGATCATCTGGTCGCTGACGATCATCGTCACCATCAAATACATCATGTTCGTGCTCAGGGCCGACAATCGCGGCGAGGGCGGTGTGCTGTCGATGATGGCGCTGGCGCGCAACAGTTTCCCGACCCGCTCGGCGGTGATCCTCGGCATCGGCATCGTCGGTGCCTCGCTGTTTTTTGGTGACGCCGTCATCACGCCGGCGATCTCGGTGCTGTCGGCGGTCGAAGGCATGAACGTCGTCACGCCGACGTTCCAGCCCTATGTGGTGCCGCTGACGCTGGTCATCCTGGCGATTCTGTTTTCGGCACAGCGGTTTGGAACCGGCGGCGTCGCCCTGATCTTCGGCCCGATCACGGCAGTCTGGTTCCTGGCCATCGGCCTTTCCGGTCTCAACCACATCATCGCCGATCCGGAAATCCTGCTGGCAGTCAGCCCGCATTACATCGTCGCATTCCTGATCAATTCACCCGACGTCGCCTTCGTGACGATCGGCGCCATCTTCCTCGCCGTCACCGGCGCCGAGGCGCTTTATGCCGATCTCGGCCACTTCGGCCGTAAGCCCATCGTGCTCGCCTGGCTGGCCATCGTGTTCCCTTGCCTGCTGCTGAACTATGCCGGGCAGGGCGCATTCGTGCTGGCGAAAAACGGAGTGGTCGGTCATCCCTTCTTCGAGATGAACGAAGGCTGGACGCTTATTCCGATGGTCGTTCTCGCCACCGCTGCGACCGTCATCGCCAGCCAGGCGGTGATCTCCGGCGCTTTCTCGCTGACCAGGCAAGCGGTGCAGCTCAACATGCTGCCGCGCCTGGAAATCCTGCATACGTCGGAAAGACAGTCCGGCCAGATCTACATGCCGCGCGTCAACATGCTGCTGGCGCTGGTGGTGATGCTGCTGGTGGTCGGCTTTGGCGAATCCAGCAAGCTGGCGTCGGCCTACGGCATCTCTGTGACCGGCAACATGCTGGTGACGACGGTGCTGCTGTATGTGATCATGACCCGCATCTGGAAGTGGAAGCTGAGGGTGGCGATCCCATTGACCGCGCTGTTTGCCTTCATCGATATCGGCTTCTTTGCGTCCAATATCGTCAAGGTGTTCGAAGGTGGCTGGGCTTCGCTGGCGGTAGCCTTCACCATCGTGCTGGCGATGTGGACATGGATCCGCGGTAGCCGCTATTTGTTCGACAAGACCCGCCGGAACGAGATCCCGCTCGATTTCCTCGCCGGCAATCTACTGAAGAAGAAACCGCATCTGGTGTCGGGCACCGCGGTGTTCCTGACCAGCGACCCGCTGAGCGCGCCGACCGCGCTGATGCACAGCCTGAAGCACTACAAGGTGCTGCACGAGCAGAACGTCATCCTATCGGTGGTGACGGCACCGCAGCCGGTTGTGCCCGACAGCGAGCGCGTCAAGATGGAAATGGTCAACGAGCTGTTCATGCGGGTGACGCTGACCTTCGGCTATATGGAGCAGCCCAACATCCCGCGTGCGCTGGCGATCTGCCGCAAACAGGGCTGGAAGTTCGACATCATGACGACGTCCTTCTTCCTGTCGCGGCGCTCTCTCAAGGCCTCGCCCAATTCCGGCATGCCGGTCTGGCAGGACAAGCTGTTCATCGGGCTGGCGCGCACGGCGGCCGATGCAACGGAATATTTCCAGATCCCGACCGGACGGGTGGTCGAGATCGGGACGCAGGTGACGATTTAGGGCATGCCGCGGTTGAGAAGAATCGGTGCTGTCACATTGATTGAGCGGTAAGGAAATTGAGGTAGCAGCGCGCCCGGCACTGTAAAGTTTCAGCGGCTTAATGCAGCGATAGTGGGCGGGACGGCTGTCACGCTGCGGCGACACACGCGCCAACGGCCAGTCGGGTGTCGCGAATTGAGGCGCGCTGAAGCCGTCCGGCTCAGCCGATCATGGCGCTTCGGTTGCCGGGTTCGAGGTCGTGGCCTCTGCCGCTGCGCGATTCTAGCATTTGCGCCTTGGAGAGCTCTGCTTCAGCCTCGGCGAGGCATGGCTCGGCTGTGGTTCTCTGCCGCAGAAGGTCCGATTGCGAATTCTTGAGGTTGTCACGACGTAGGCGGGCGGCCTTGGCGAACGTCGGATAAGCGAAATGATTGATATCGGAGATGCCGGCCTTCGTTTCCTCGGCGTTTATCTGGAAGTCCAGTTCTCGCGCCATGCGTTCGAAATCGGCAATCATCATGTCTAGCTGCTGCAACTGTCGCCGCTTCTCATTCACCTGAAATTGCTTCAGTCGGACCAGATTACCTCGTGGCTTCATGACTCGGTACTCCGGTACACATTTCGTCCAATCAAACCGCTCTCTCCCAGCCCCTTAACGTTAGGCCTACAGCGACTCTCACGGTTTCTGCTGCGAGAGGAAACATATTTTCCAAATCCTTGGCCGATGGCCATGAGTTCAATGGCATCGACAAGCATGCGAGCGAGGGACTTAAGGGGCGGTAAAAAAAGGCGGAATAGGGCGATTTCACATTGTCTGCATATGAACGCGTTGAGACCTGCGGCGGGCTTGTCACACAAACCAATCGCCAAGATTTGCGACATAGACGCCGGGGGGCATGAATACGCCCGCCGTCAGCTACACGCCCCCCGATTTCCGCCGCCTATTATCGCCTACGCGGTCTGGCTTTATTTCCGGTTTCCGCTGAGCCTGCGCCTGGTTGAGGAAATGCTGCTGGAACGCGGCATCGTGGTTTCGTATGAGACAATTCGCCGGTGGGGCATCAAGTTCGGGCCGGACTACGCTCGCTGCTTGCGCCGCAAGCCGCCGTGCCGGAATGATGTCTGGTACCTGAACGAAGTGGTCGTCACCATCGCCGGCAAAAAGCTTTGGTTGTGGCGCGCCGTCGACCAGGATGGATATGTGCTGGACGAAATCGTGCAAAACCGCCACAACACCAAAGCCGCCAAGCGCTTGCTGACGCGGCTGTTGAAGAAGCAGGGGCTCGCGCCGAAGCGCATGATCACCGACAAGCTGCGCTCGTATGGAGCGGCAAAGCGACAGGTGATGCCGGACGTCGAGCACCGGTCGCACAAGGGGTTGAACAACAGAGCGGAGAATTCCCATGTGCCGCCGCGAAAACGGGAGCGGATGATGCAGGGGGTCTTGGAATCGACTGCTTCTCGATGAATACATGCGTGACGGCGGGACCTATCGCTACCGGCGCTATGGTGCGTTTGAATATGACGCAGTGGAGGGAATTTTTCGGCTCCTGCCGCATGCCCCTTACGAGCAATCGAAAGCCATCAACCACTTGAATGGCGGCTTCAAGCGCTACTTTGAGCCCTTTGAACAATCCTTTATCGATCATCTGTCTTAAACAAGATTCTGACAGGTTTCTGCAGAATTCTTTGTGAAACTGCAGGACATGATCGTTGGAATATTAAGCTTCATCCCTACCGGATTGTTGCACGCGACGGTGTAAACGGCAAACCAGCACCCGAGGGACTCCATCAGGACGGGGTGGATTTCATCGTTTCTCACATGATCGGGCGGGTTAACGTCACCGGCGGTATGAGCACGATTACAGATGCCTCAAAGCGGTTCCTCGGCGATGTCGAAATGAACCTTCCAAATGATTTTGTGATCTGCAACGACCGCAAGACGTTTCATGATGTATCATCGATCGTGACCGAAAATCCGAGAATGCCGTTCGCATATCGTGACGTCCTTGTCATCGCCTTCGAGAAACTATGAATCGAGTCTTGAACCTAAGCACGTTGCGACAAATAGCGAGATCGCTGTCCATACCTGTGGGAATGCTTGAGGCAGAGTCGGACATATCGAACGCCGCCTGATCAGTCGGATAATCTGCAAATGGGTGGAAGATCGCTCTTGTGATGTGTAGTTTGGGACTGATAGTCGAGGCTTGATTCCGTTGGACGCGAATGCCTTCTGGCGCAGTACCGCCATGAGAATTCTCGTCCACTGTCCGATTCAGGAACTGCACACGGGCTCGCCGAACAAGAACTTGGAACGCTTCTTCATGCTGTCTTAGGTGATATAGCCGCCCGGAGTGCTGCGACACGTGCACGATAGTATCCGCTCGGGACGACGGATTGCTCACGGCAAACTCATGCTGGTCGGCAAGGCGATACTGGCTGGAGCATCAACTCGGCCGACGAGAGTGGCCCACCATCCTAGGCAGGATCGGCCGACATGGCCGGCATCGCGAGCCGCTCTGAAAAGAGCACAGCGGGCATCCAGACGCTGCCGGGTTGACTATGGGTGTCCGAACCGCGAAAAGGGGTCGCTCTTCATGAGTGGCGTGCGCCGGCAGTCTAACCCAAGCCCCCCGCCCAGGCTGCCGGCGCGCTTCTAGGAACATCGAGGTGGGGCACTACACCGCTTCCTTGTCCGACTACGCTTCGATCAGATCCCGCGCGGCCAGCCTCGACCGTCGCCTGCGCCTCTGCCGCTGAGACCTTGTGCTTCCTCAGCGAGTCAAGCTGATCACCATGCGTGTCGCCAGTTCTGTTGCTCACCCACGTGCCATTTGCGATCTCGTGTCAGTGAGAGCACCGCAAGCACCTTCTCTGGTAGTGGGCAAGGCGGCTTGCGTTGCCCGTGTTGTTACTATTCTTCGGCGTGGTCGAGTTTTTCCCTCGGCTTCGGAATCGGGACATTCGACTTTGCAAAAAATAGGCCATCGTGGTCGATCGTCACGCCCCCTAGTTCGGCGGAACGATGGACGCAGCGCAAGCTCTTTGCGCGGGGGGCTCGTCCCATTAAATACTTGATGCAATTTGCGCTTTGCGTACCTCCGTGCATGTTGCTCGATGCCAGGCGGAGGCCTCTGTCTAAACGACCGCATCGATCGCGTTGCCGCGATCGCCGCAGCCGTTTTCGAGCAGGACAATCATGCCAGGCGGTGTCGGCAGCGATGCGCATGCAAAAATTCACAGATGCATTCTAGACTAGCGCATCTTCGCCATCGCGCTCGGCTATGAAGCCGCCTTCTTAGCTACGTCGCAAAGGGTTATCCGGCCAAGGCGGGTTCAATGGAATGAAATGAGGCCCTTTTGGGTCCTGAACTTTCAACTTCCAGACTGCGTTTTATGCGACTTTTTGAGCACAAAAGGCGAACATGAGAGGCGCGTTGTTTATTTTCGACGTCAATAGCCCTGACTCCGTTGCGCGGCTCCGGCGAATATTATTAATGGCTGAAACGTTGCCGATAACGGGCAGTCATCCCGGCTCGAACAGTCCATGTGTACCAATGCTGATCTTTGGCTACATTAATTGCACCGATCTAGCCGCCGATTTCCGCGCCAGATAAAATGGCGCGATTCGCTCGAGGCATGGGTTAAATGGGAAATTTCCTCTCGCTGGACGCGGTCTAATGTTGCCTTCGTCTTCGTAGTGCCGGGCTACATCATCTCGTCGTTTCGGGCGCATTACGGTCCAGAGGCTGGACGGGCCGGACTATTTCGCCCGCCTCCTAACCCTGAGCGCCTTGAACGTCGCTCTGTCCGCCTGGGTGATCTATCTCGTTGTGACTTCCAGTACCGATGCAAAGATCCGGGCGCTCGCATGGGGTCTCGTCCTACTTGCCGCACCTGCCATTAAAGCCAAGCGACACATGTTTCCTAACTCCTTCGCTTCCGTGGACTTCGCGGCAATAGCGGCCGGCCCGTCCTAATCTTGTGAGCTTCGCCTTATAGGTATAACGCGCTCGACCCGCCTGCCGCTAGCGTCTTCCGCTATCAGATGGATGCTCTGAATTTCGGCTGGCGATGGCGGCTTCAATTCGATCTGTTTGACAATCCATCCCCCCTCGAACGCCAGATCCGTCACATCGACATTGTCGGCGCCTTGCGCGACTCCGTATCGGAGTGGCACCGTGCCGCCCTTGATGACAGCGCGCAATGTGACCAGTCCGGCCGGGCCCACGGGCTGCGGCGACAGATCCGGAGTGGACAATTCGAACGGCACCTCCAGATTCGCCTTGGAAGACTCTGCGCCGAAGTAATAGCCGACAATCGTGCCAAATACCCCAAGAAGAAGGGATAAAACCTCTTTCGCTCGCTGGAATCGACCGTCATTTGCGTCGGTAGGAGCCGGTCCGACCAACGTGCTAAGTACAAGAGCAACAGCTATGCCGATTGTTACAACGGCAAAAAGATATGTGATTAGCCCCCTGGCAAGCTCCGGTTTGGCCATCCCTGCAAGGAATCCATGATCAAGACCAAGCATGGAGGCCCCAATCATGACAAACAAACTGAGAAGGATAAGAGTCGCCAGCACTACTATTGGATTCTGGAAGTTTGCCGGTGGAGATTCCTGTTGCGGCTCAGGGACTTTTGGTGCTTCCTCGCCGTTGCCCCCCATCTCGCCCCCTTATTTATTTAGTAGGTACCTTCTATCAAGCCAAATACCATCCCTGCAGATGCCGGGCAAAATACCACGCGCTGCCCTCGCTTCAGCACACCCTTTTCAGTAGCCTCAACTATGGCTGCTGGAATAGACGCCGAGGCCAAGTTTCCAAACTTGCGAAATATACCATGATAAAGGCGGTCGCCAATGTTTAATTTGGATGCCATCAGTTTTAGATCCGACTCGCTGGAACTGTGGGGAAGCCAGACGTCGATATCAGCAATGTTGGGATATGACGTTTGAACGAAGGACGTCATTTCCCGGCTCGCAGTCCGCGCGAGCTCCGAGCCATGAGCGACCAGTTGATGTGGTCCGTTGGCTCCGGCTCTTGAATCCACCATGCAGAAATCGTCAAAGCCGGGGAGCGGGAGACAGCAGAGTGACGCAAACTGGGCCTTCGTTCGAAAACGAATTTTCCAAGCATGAGGTGATGACGTGACGACGGTAGCGGTGGCCGCTTCGCCGACGGTTAGAGCTGGGAAAGTATAGGCGATTTCAGCATCGCTCCGCATTTTGAAAATGTCAGGAAAGCCATTTTCAAAGACACTGAATTCTGCGTTTACGATCAGGATCTTTGCATATGATTTCGTTAGCAGAAGGCTTTCGGCAACCTGAAGTGCTCTGGCCCAGCTCATGCATGCCTCTGTGATGTCAAAGGCGTCGCATTCGATCCCAAGAGCGCTAACCAGAAACACTGCGTTCGCCGGTTCTAGAAAGCCGCGCCCGATCCCGCAGTAAATTGTCAGATCTATGTCCTTAGCCGCCAAGCCGGCACGGCCGATAGCCGATCGAGCGGCATCAAGCAGCAAATCAAACGCTCTTTCGCCGGTGTCTTTGTCTCGCACATAACGCGTTTTCGAGCCAGCCCTTCGAAATAGGCGATCGACCTTCCGGCAGTAAGCTTCGACGTCGTCACGGTCGCAGTTGAAATTGTATTCGCGAATGTAATTAAGTATATCGTCATTCGAGACGAGACGAGACGGCGTTCGTAATACTACTGAATTGATGCGCATTCCGCCCCCCCTGGACGCTTGGTATATTCTACGACGCAAGTCATCAACATTCAAGCTAGATAGTAAGAGTAAAATCGGGTGCGGTTTTAGAACTGTGGTATGTCCGATCATAAGCCTTGGTCCGTTTTCCGTCTGAAGGACGACGACGTGGACACTGGAATCGTCGCACATTCGATGACGGCGCGTGTAGCCGCTGGCCCGTCCATGCACAGACTCCTGGATCATAGCGGAACAGTTGCGCAATCCCATCGCGATGGAAACAGGGTGATGCCCACGGTCGGCATCCGGTCCCATGTTCATAGTCGCTGCCGTGGTCACCTACGTCACCCCCCAGCGACAAGCCATCCTCCTCCTAGGCACCCCCAAAAGCAGCCGCCGAACAAGAGAAACCCGACACTCGAAACCTAGCAAAACGAGATACCTGAAAATCCACTTCAGTGTGATACTGCCTGGCGAAAACAAATCCGCAAGTAAATTGATTTCACCGCAATTCTATGCGACAATTTGATCTCGGCTTGGGGGCTAGCATAATGAAGGCGAGTTTTCTTGATCGCGCTCTAATGGTGTTTGCGCGCGTCACCGAAAAATTCGCCCCGTGGCACAAGATTCCATTTCTTCCCGCTATTGCGACGCTGGACGGCATTCGGGCGATTATGCGCTGGAATAACGTCTTCCCTCGAACGCATGATCTTTCGTTGACGCCCCCGCACGATGTTGACGTCCAGTCAATGCGTATGGCGGACGGCAGCTTCAACGACCTTGGAGCGCCAGCAATGGGGATGGCGGGTACACGATTCGGGCGCAATTTTCCTATCAATGAGACGTTCGGCGCCGAGGGCGCATCGCTGACGAAGCCCAGTCCGCGCGAGATCAGCAAGCAGCTGCTGGCGCGCGGGGAATTCGTTCCCGTGCCGCATCTCAACGTGCTTGTGTCGGGCTGGCTGCAGTTCATGGTGCATGACTGGCTGAGCCACGGGCCAAATCTGCGCGAGGATCCGTACCGGATCCCGCTCGAAAATGGTGACGACTGGTACGAGGACCCGATGACGATCCTGCGCTCAGTGCCCGATGCACCGGAACCGCAGGACAAGGGCCGTCCAGCCGCATTCGCCAATACCGAAACGCACTGGTGGGATGGATCGCAGATCTACGGCTCGACGATCGAACGGCAGATACTCGTCCGCACCGATCCTGCCACCGGCACAGTTTGCTCCGATGGCAAGCTGGGGCTGAGCGTGACCGGGAATCTCCCAATCCTGTCGCCTGACAGGGACCTCGGCGATGCCGAAGGGAGCCGCTTCGACAATCAGGAACTGGCCGGCGTCACGGGCAATTGGTGGATCGGTCTTTCGGTCTTCCAGACACTCTTTGCCCGCGAGCACAACGCGATCGTCGACCGGTTCAAGATCGATTATCCCGAAAAGGATGGCGAATGGCTGTTTCAGAAGGCGCGGCTGGTCAATGCCGCGCTCATGGCTAAGATCCACACCACCGAATGGACCCCGGCATTGATGAACTCGCCGACAGGTCGTTTCGTCATGCGGACCAACTGGTGGGGGATGACCGGGGAGCACTTCACTAGGGCGTTCGGCCGGCTGAGTGAAAATGAAGCGATTTCGGGGGTCATTGGCTCACCCACCGACCACCATGCGGCCCCTTATGCGATGACGGAGGAATTCGTCGCCTGCTACCGTATGCATTCTCTGATCCCCGAAGCATTCGTTTTCCGCGGGGCCAAGGACGACAAGGTCATCTTCAGCACCGACATGCTTGGCGTGTCGCATGGCAAGACCTCGGACGTATATGCCAAAGCGAGCTTCGACGACATCGTCTATTCGCTGGCAACCAGCCATCCAGGCGCGCTCGTGCTGCACAATTTTCCCAATGCACTGCGCAATCTTCCGATCAATCCGGAGAAGGGGATATTCAAGGATCTCGCCGCGGTCGACATCCTGCGCGACCGAGAACGGGGCGTGCCGCGTTACTGCGCGTTCCGGCGGATGCTAGGCATGAAAGTCCCCGCATCGTTCGACGAACTGACCGACAACAAGGAATGGGCCAGTCAGGTCGCGGCGATCTATGAGCGGGTCGAGGATGTCGATCTGCTGGTTGGAACGCTTTGCGAAAGCAATGGCGGTACGCCAACCGGTTTTGGCTTCTCAGATACGGTGTTCCGCATCTTCATCCTTATGGCGTCACGCCGGCTGAAGAGCGACCGTTTCTATACGCGCGACTTCACGCCCGACGTCTATACGCCGGAGGGGTTTGCTTGGGTCGCCGACAACGACCTTCGGTCGGTGATGATGCGTCATTGCCCGGCGCTGGCGCCCCGCTTCGCAGATGTGCGCAACCTCTATTTCCCATGGGCGACAGAATGAGCAGGATTGCGATCCCCGGGCTGGTCGACGTGCTGCCGGTCGATGATGCAGCGGCGATCGCCGCGATCGCTGGCGACCGCCGGTTTGACCGTCAGTATCTGCGGCGCGGACCCATGCTCAACCGAATCATCCTTGGCCGCGTTCGTTCGATCCTGACGCTCGCCGGCGCACCATTGCCGCCGGTTGCCGAGTACGGGCCAGTGCGGCCTGCCCCATCCCAGAGCGCGACGCAGGCGCGGCTCGATGCACTGGCAACTAGAGGCCTTGCCGGACCAGATATCGATGCGCTGGCGGCCTATGTGCGCGGCGAAGGCGGGGCCAAGTGTGGCGGCAAACTCGCGCAGCAGGCGGTCGGGCAGCTGTTTGATCCGAATTACCGCGCCGATGATGAAAGCTGGTCGGCGGCACTGGTGTTGCGCGACGCACCGAGCAGCTTCAATCCGGTCAAGCGGTTGATCTGGGCGCTGACCGGGCGGGTCGCCAAGGCCCGCGCGCTGCTTGCTGAGAAGGTCAATCAGGATCCGACCGGGCTGCACGGCACGGGTGTTGCGATCCACAACCTCGCCGAAGCGTTTTCGCGCATGCGCACACTTTACGCGGATCCGGTGGCACGCGACCAGAGTTCGCCTGCCGCCGCGGTCGCCGCCTCGATGGTCGCGCCCAGGCAGGTGCTACGCCAGCCCACCGTTGCCGGGACGTGTCCGGCCGGGCCGTTCACGGAAAATACGCTGGTGCTGCTGCAACTCGACAAGGCCAATGCCCGCATGCCGGGATCCGACATGGCGTTCATGGCGGGAAGCTGGAGCGCGTGCCCGGCGCAGGGCTGGGTTCCTGCCCTGATGGCAACGGTATGGCGCGACGCAATCGGGGGGTCCGCGCAATGACCGACCGACAGATGTTCTCGCCGCTCGAATTCCGCAACCTGACAATCAAGAACCGGATTTTCCGGTCGAGCATCTCGGGCCGGTTCGACCAGGAAGACGGTGCCCCCACGCAGACCCGGATCAACTGGGAATCGAAGTTCGCCGCTGGTGGCGTCGGCGCGATCATCTCTTCCTATGTGCCGGTGCTAATCGAGGGTAGGATCATCGCGGGCTACGGCACCATCCATCGAGATGACTTCATCCCCAACTGGACCAAGCTCGGCGAGTCCGTGCACAGCCACGGCGCGAAATTCATCATCCAACTCAGCCATTCGGGGCGGCAGCTCGATTTGCCAGGCATCCATAATCAGAACCGGGTCGCGCTCAGTTCGACCAGCCAACGCGAGCCGATCAACGGGGTTCCCTGCCGCGCGATGGGCAAGGCCGAGATCGATCATACGGTGCAGGCGTTCGCCAATGCGGCATGGCGGGCGCGCGAAGCCGGTCTTGATGGCGTCGAGCTTCATTCGGCCAATGGCTATCTATTTTCGCAGTTCCTCAGTTCCGGGATCAACGACCGGATCGACAATTATGGCGGCAGCCTTGAGAATCGCGCGCGCTTCCTGTTGGAGGTGATTGGCGCCATCCGGGCGCGCATCGGCTCAGGCTTCCATCTTCAGGTCAAACTCGGCGGGGTCGACAACAACAACGTGATGCCGTGGGAGAAGAAGGGCAACACGCTGGAGGATTGTGTCCAGATCGCCAGATGGTGCGAGGCGGCAGGCGTCGACGGCATTCACGTGTCGAGCGGATCGAGCTTCCCGCATCCGCTTAACCCGCCCGGCGACTTCCCGCTCGACGTGCTGGCGAAGACCTATGACACGATGATCGGCTCCGGTGATTTCGGCATGCGCAACTTCCTGCTGTTCCGCTACAAGCTGCTGCGACCGATCTTCCACTGGATCTGGTTCCGGATGAAGAAGGGCCTGCCGGTCGAGGGCATCAATCTCGAGGCGGCGCGCGCGGTGAAGGCCGCGGTCAAGATTCCGGTGATTGTAACCGGCGGGTTCCAGACCGCCTCGGTGATTGAAAAGGCCATCGGCGACCAGGTGTGCGATGGCGTGACCATTGCTCGATCGCTGATCGCCAACAACAACCTCGTGAAAATCTGGGAGAGCGGAAAGGATCGGCCCGACCGGCCCTGCACCTATTGCAACAAGTGCCTGGTCAACGCGCCGAAGAACCCTCTCGGCTGCTACGAGATGTCCCGATACGACAACGACTACGACCGCATGGTCGAGACGATCATGTCGATCTACTCGACCCACCCGGATCTCAAGGTGTCGGCAAGCGAGGGATTGGTGACGCAATGACCAACGAGACGCTTCATCGCGGGTTCATGGCCGAGGCCGTGCGGTCCGCGAAGGCCTGGTACCGAACGATGTTGGGTGCGGTCTTGCTGATTGAGGCCGCGAGTGCCGTTGCGCTGCTGCTGTCACCGCTCGGCGTTTCGAGGCTCATGGATCTCGGCGACGATGCCGGCATAGTTTGGCCGCGCGTTGCAGGCCTGCTGCTCCTGCTGCTCGTCGTCTACATGCTGCTTGGCTGGACGATGCCGGCAGCCGCCAAGATGTCGAACATCCTCGGCTTCGTGGCGCGCGCCCTACTCGGCATTTGGCTGATCGCGCAGTGCGGCCGCTTCGCAATCGTCGGCGCGGTCTGGCTGGTCGCGGCGATCGTGCTGGCTTTCCTCTACTTCAAATATTTCCAGGCCGAAGTGATGAGCCGCCCCTGACGTAGTCAGCAATAGGGAGTGCCGAACATGGTAGCTGGTTCCGTCGCACAGAGGTCGCGTAAGAGACCTCTCTGGATCGTGCTTGGCATCATCGTTCTATTCGGGCTGATCGCCTATTCTCTGTTCAGACAGGCGTCCGCGGTCGACAGGGCGGTGCCGTATGCCAACGATGCCGACTATTTCAAATATGGCTCGGTCAGCAGCGATGTCGGCGGCATACCGTACTGGATCTGGGCGACGATGCCCGAGGTCTGCCGTGGCGATCTGCCCGGCGGCTATGCCTCGCTCGGGGTGATTCACGAGCCCGGCAAGCCGACGCCGATCGGTTTTTCGATGCGCAAGGTCGGCTTTCTGGATCAGGTCGGGCCGAATTGCGGCTTGTGCCATACCACGTCGGTGCGCGAGACGCCGCAATCGACGCCGGTCGTCTATCTCGGCGCTCCGGCGCAGCAGCTCAATCTGATGGGCTATTTCGGATTCCTGTTCGCCTGCGGGAGCAACCCCTCGTTCACAACTGAGAATGTCGTGGCCGCGATCGAGCAGCACAAGCCGCTGGGCTTCTTCGAACGGCAGATATATTCGATTGCCGTGCCGCGGGTGAAGAAGGCGCTGATCGAGGGCAGTGCCCAGTTCGCCTCGATCACCGTCGGTCGTCCGCCGTGGGGGCCCGGCCGCGTCGATACCTTCAACCCCTACAAAGTGCTGGTCTTCCACGACGACATGTCGAAGGACAAGAGCATCGGCACTGCGGACTTCATGTCGATCTGGAACCAGCAGTCGCGCGAGGGGATGTGGCTGCACTGGGACGGCAACAATGATTCACTGGACGAGCGCAACCTGTCGGCCTCTATCGGCGCGGGTGCGACCCCGAAGACGCTCAGCGATCCCGCCAACATGGCTGGGATCTTCCGGATCAAGAACTGGATCACCACGCTGCCGCCGCCGCGCTATCCATTCCCGATCGACGGCGCCAAGGCCACTGCCGGCGCGCGGGTCTACGAGGCGCATTGCGCGTCGTGCCACGAGGAGGGTCACAAGGGTTATGGCGCGGTGATCCCGCTTGCCTATCTCAAAACCGATCCCGAACGGCAGCACGCCTTCGACGAGACAATGGCGGCGAAGATGAACATGATTGGCGAGGGTCAGCCGTGGGCCTTCCATCGTTTCCGCACGACCGACGGCTATGCCAGCCATCCGCTCGACGGCATCTGGCTGCGTGCGCCCTACCTACACAATGGTTCGGTCCCGACGGTGGCCGAATTGCTAGCGTCACCGGCGGAGCGTCGCGCCACTTTCTACCGTGGCAACGACGTCTACGATCCGGTTCGGGTCGGTTTCGTCTCCGATGTTGCGCAGACCGGGTCGCGACATTTCTACCTGTTCGACACGCATGATCGAGGCAACGGCAATGGCGGCCATCTCTACGGAACCGATCTGTCGCCAGCCGACAAGGACGCGCTGCTCGAATATCTGAAGACCAAATAGGGAGCGGATGCGATGCTCGACACGCGGGTTCTGTTTCGGATCGTCGTCTGGCTGGGTGTGATCGCCAACTGGTCATTCGGGCTTTGGGCGGTGTTCGGCAACGGGAACAGCCTGCTGGCCATGCTGCGGCTCGGCCAGCAAGAAAGCCTGCTGTGGCTGTATAATTACTCAATCCTGCTGATGATCCTCAGCCTGTTCTACATTCCCGCAGCGCGCGATCCGTTCCGCTACCGCGTCAACGGCTGGCTGCTGGTGGTAGGAAGGCTGGTACCTTCAACCACATTTCTTGTTGGCGTGGTGCTGAGCCACATGCCGAACGGGTTTCTGATGCTGTTCACGGCGGATAGCGCGTTCGGCCTGATCGAATTGTTCCTGCTGCTGAACATCTTCCGCGAAGGCCCGCGCCCGCGCGATTACGGCTACCGGCAATGAGGCGCTGCCGCACCCTTGTCCGCTGGGCGGCATGGCTGTGCGCCGCGCTGGTCGCCGCAACCCCGCTCGCCTATCAATGGCTGTTTCCGGTGCCGACGCGCTATGCGTCGGATGTCGATCATTTCAAGTATGGCTCCAATGGCGTCGAGGCCGCTCAGGGCATGCCCTATGAGGTTTGGCGCACACTGCCGGGCCTGTGCCTGCCGCTTTCCGAGCGCGCAGGAGGCTTCAGCAAGTTCGGCTTCCAGTGGGAGCCCGGCCACGCGACGCCGGTCGGCATGCCGGTAGAGACCGAACTGGTGCCGCGGATCGGGGTCAATTGCGCGATGTGCCATGTCGGTCGGATCGAAGGACCCGACGGCGTGTCGCAACTGATCGCCGGCGCTCCCAACACCAGCCTGAACCTGCAGGCCTATCTGCGCTTCCTGTTTTCGTGCGTTGGCAGCGACAGATTCACTGCCGATGCGGTGCTGGCAGAGAATGCCCGGCTGGGTGACGGGCTGAACGCCGTCCAGCGGCTCTTCTACCGCGCCCTCGTCATCCCGCAGATGAAGACCGCGATCGCCGCACAAGCACGCGAGATGGCGTTCATGGAGAGCCAGCCTGATTGGGGGCCAGGCCGCGCGCCAGGCTTCCAGCCAGCAAAGATCCAAGTGCTCGGCATACCATTCGACGGCACGCTGGACATTGTGGACATTCCCTCGCTGTGGGCGATGCAATCACGCGACGGGAAAGGTCTTCACTGGGACGGTGCGAACACGTCGTTGCACGAGGTGTTCCTGAGTTCTGGCATCGGTAATGGCGCCACCGGCAGCACGATCGACCTACCGAGCCTTGCGCGCAACGAGGCATGGGTGCGAGCTCTCCCCCCGCCACCCTATCCATGGCCGATCGACGATGCACAAGCGCAAGCGGGCAAGGCGATCTATGTCGCCAATTGCGCGTCTTGCCACGACAGCGGCGGCGACAGGGCCGGCCAGGTGATCCCGCTGCGGATGATCGGCACCGATCGCAACCGCGTCGACGCCTTCACGCCGGAGACGGCGCAGGGGTTCGCGGCGCTGGCGGACTATTCGTGGCGCTACCAGGGGTTCCGCAAGACCGGCGGCTATGCTGCGGCCCCGCTCGATGGCATCTGGGCGCGCGCGCCGTACCTTCACAACGGCGCTGTGCCCACGCTTGCCGCACTCCTGACCCCGCCTTCCAGCCGTCCATCGCATTTCCTCAGGGGCTCGCCGCGCTACGATCCGCTCGATGTCGGGTTTTCGGCAGATTCAGGCACGGCGTTCGATACCAGCCAGCCGGGCAATGGGGCCACCGGGCATGACTGGGGAACCGACCTTTCGGAGCCGGAGAAACGTCAGTTGATCGAGTATCTGAAGACACTCTGAATGAGGGCAACGCGATGCCAATCGAAACCAATGGCCTTCTCGTCAAGGTGCGGGCGGGCGGCGCCTTTGCCGGCGCCAACCTGGATATGCTGGGCAAGGCAGAGGTCATCCTCGACGTGCCGCCAGGCAGCACCGGCGGCATGGGCCTCGCCGCTGAAGAGCATACCCAGTGGGTGATGGTCGACGCGGGCGATAAGCCCTGGGACCGTGCTCATGTGCTGATGGCGCAGGGTTTTTCAGCCGATGCCAATAACGTGGTCGCCGCCGAGCCGGATGTCGTCCAGCAGTTTCCGACGGATCGGGCGGCGAAGACCGCCATATGTCAAAATGATCCGCCTAAGACCACCGGTGGTCTGATGGGCGGGCCGCATTTCGCCTGGCACCTCGATGACAATTTCTCTGGTCTGCGGAGCGCGCGCGCCAGCGTGGCTGCCATTGATCAACAAAGGGTGCTGATTGCTCATCTCGACACCGGCTATGACCCCGGCCACAAGGCGCGACCCGCCAACATTCTGACCGCCCTCGAACGCAATTTTACCGGCGAGGGCCAGCCCAACAGCGCGCAAGACGTGACGCCTGGTGGCATCGGGCAGAATCCCGGCCACGGCCCCGCCACGATCGTGCTACTCGCCGGTGGCGATCCGGGTGGGCTTCCCGGTGGGATCACTGGGGCACTCGGCGGCATCCCGAATGCCCGGATCCTGCCGATCCGTATCGCGGATTCCGTCGTGCGTCTGTCGACCAGCACCATGGTGAAGGGCTTTGCATACGCGCTGGACAACAAAGCCCATGTCTTGTCGATGAGCATGGGCGGGCTGGCCTCCAGCGCCGTCGCCGACGTAGTCAATCAATGCTACGAAGCCGGCATGGTGATGGTCGCCGCCGCCGGCAATTTCATCGGTGGCGTCCCCTCGCCACGCTCGATTGTCTACCCTGCGCGCATGCGGCGCGTTATCGCGGCGACCGGAGTGATGGCGAATGGTGCAGCCTACTTCGATCTCGATGTCGGCACGATGCAGGGCTGCCATGGCCCCGACGCCAAGATGGACACAGCACTCGCCGGCTGGACGCCAAACACACCATGGGCCGAACTTGGCTGTCTCACCAACGTCGATCAGAACGGTTCGGGAACCTCATCAGCGACGCCGCAGGTCGCGGCCACCGCCGCCTTGTGGATCGCCAGGAACTTTGTCGCGCATCAAGCCTATCCGCAGGCATGGCAACGGGGAGAAGCTGTCCGTCAGGCGTTATTCGAAGCGGGACGCAGGACGACGCCGCTCTTGAACGCCGCCGCGGTGCGTGAACTCCTCGGCCAAGGCACGGTCGACGCATTGCGCGCGCTGGAGGTCAAACCCGCCGCCGCGCAGAGCCTGACGCGTGCGCCGGTTGCGTCGGCCTCCCTTGCCTGGTTGAGATTACTGACTGGGACAGGTGTCGGCGTAGCGACGGCGGCCGCATCGCCCCGTGCCGCGATGCTGGAGCTAGAAATCCTGCAACTGACCCAGCTCGATGCGCAGCTCGGAGGCATCCTGCCAGATCCCGAAAGTGGGACCGCCAGCGATGCCGACCGGAAGCGTTTCCTCGAGGCCGTTCGCGACAGCAACATGGGGTCCAAGGCGCTCAATCGCGCGATCGATGTAGCGCTTGGGATCGGCACGACCCTGCTGGCTACGCTGCCGCTTGCGCGGCAGGCGCCTCGCCCGCCAGCACCGATCTCTCCACAACGTCCCGATCCGCCGGAGAACCGGCGCCTGCGCATCTATGCGCTCGATCCGAGCCTTGGCGGGACGTTGTCCACCTATGCCGAGCAGATCGCCACGGTCGAGGTGCCGTATGAGGTTGATCAGCAAGGCCATTCGATACTCGGGCCGGGGCCAGTCGGCGAGTATCTCGAAGTCGTCGATGTCGATCCCGCCTCGAACCAATTCTACCAGCCGGTCAATCTTGAAGACCCGCGCCTAATGTTGACCGATGGCCTGGATCCCTCCGAAGGCAATCCACAGTTCCACCAGCAGATGGTGTATGCCGTCGGTATGCGCACGATCACGAGCTTTGAGAATGCGCTCGGTCGTCGCGCGCTTTGGGCGCTGCACAACACTGACGGCCGCCATCGCTACGAATACGTTCAGCGGCTGCGTATCTATCCGCATGCTTTGCGCGCGAAGAACTCCTACTATAGTCCCGACAAAATTGCCTTGCTGCTTGGCTATTTCCCTTCCGATTCAACCAAAGACGACAGTACCGCGCCAGGCACGATGGTGTTCAGCTGCCTGTCTGCCGATATCGTCGCGCACGAGATGACGCACGCTCTGCTTGACGGCTACACGCCGGGCTATCGCGAAGCATCCAACCCCGATGTCGGGGCTTTCCATGAGGCGTTCGCTGACATGGTAGCGCTATTCCAGCATTTCCAGTATCGCGATCTGGTGCACCGGCAGATTGCCAATACCCGTGGCGATCTTGGCGCGGCTTACCTGCTGAGCGGCCTTGCCAAACAGTTCGGAGAGGGTCTGGGCAAACACGGAGCCTTGCGCGATTATCTGCGCAAGTATGACGATGTCCAATACAAGACCAGCTTCGAGGTGCATGAACGCGGCAGCCTGCTGGTCCTGGCGGTCTACCAGGCCTTCGAGGCGATCTTCGATATGCGTACCCGCGATCTCATCCGGCTGGCAACCGGCGGCAGCGGTGTGTTGGCACAAGGGGCGATCCACCCAGATCTGATCGAGCGGCTCACCGAGGAGGCCTGCGTGGCGGCAAGCCAAGTCTTGCGGATGTGCATTCGCGCGCTCGACTACTGCCCTCCGACAGATATCACCTTCAGCAGCTTCCTGAGAGGGCTGATAACCGCCGACGTCGAAACAGTGCACGAGGAAAAATATGGCTACCGCATAGCCTTCCTCGAAAAGTTCCGCGGGCTTGACCTCCTGCCGACAAATCTGCGGACGATGTCAGTCGAGACATTGTGCTGGCAACGGCCATGGGAAGTGCGTAATCCGCACTGGCTGAAGCCCGCCGTGAACGAATTCAAGATCGACTGGCGGAGCGATCTCGACCGGGCGACCATCTTCCGCGACAGCCGCGCACGTTGCGCCGCGTTGCACAACTATCTGCTCAAGCAAATGGCAAGAGACAAGGAAAGCCGAGCCGACATCTGCAGAACGCTCAGGCTGCAGCCGGACCTGCAAGGATATGACGAAAATGGCGTGATCAATGCCACGTCCGATGCCCCTCGTTTCGAGGTCCGTAACGTTCGAGCCGCACGGCGGGTGTTGCCCAATGGTCGGCCGGCCGAAGAGATCATCGTAACGCTGATGCAGCGCAAGGCGGTGCCCTTCTATGCCGAAAAACCTAATGCGGGTTCCTTCTGGTACCATGGCGGATCAACCGTGGTGATCAATCCCAACCAACATGGCGAGCCCGAGATCAAGTACGTCATCAGCAAGCCGATCTACGGCCCGGACCGACTGACGGAGGAACTGGCGTTCAGGACCAATCCGCCATCGTCCGGAACGAGATCGATGTATTTCAGTGATCATGGCTTGGCCGCGCGCGAGCCGTTTGCCGCGCTGCATGCTTCCGAGGATTGAATATGACCACTCCTACAGCCAGCAACACCTTGACGCTTCGCCTTTATTGCCATGGCCTCGGGGACTGCAACCTCATCGGCGTTCCCGACGACAAAGGCGGGACCTTCTGGATATTGATCGATTGCGGGGTTCACACCTCGGCGCGTGGCGGCTCTGCGCGCGTCAAAGATGTGGTTGCCGATATCCTGAAGATCACGCAGAGGCTTGACGTGATCGTCGGTACCCACGAACATTGGGATCATCTTTCCGGTTTCCTGCAGGCCAAGGATCTGTTCGACAAATTCTCGGTGGGCGAAATCTGGTTTGCCTGGACCGAGGATCCGGCCAATCCTGACGCTCGCCGAATCGATAAGTTCAAGGGCGATGCGCTGGCCGCCCTCGTCGATACGAGCCTTGCTCTGGACAATCATCCGCAGATGGGAGCGCAGGCCCAAGGGATAGATGCGCTTCTCGGCTTCGTCATCGGGCTGGATGGCGAGAGGGTGCGCGATGCACGAGAGGCCCTGCGGGCGCTCTCGCCGAATGTCCGTCATCTTTCTCCGGGCATGATCGTGCCATTGCCGGCCGCCGCCAGCGCGATCAGAGCCTATGTGCTTGGCCCGCCGCTGGACTCGACGTTCTTTCACATCCAAGACAGTGCGAGCCAAACTTATCAGATGTCGGCAACACTCGGCGCGCTCGCGAATGGCCTCGCCATCCAGGCGGATGGGTTGAGTATCAAGAACGATCCACTGGCTCCCTTCGACGAGGGCGCGGGACTTACGCTCTCGAAGATGCTCGCAGGCAAGGAGACAGATTTCCCGAAGGACCTGGCGTTCCTATCTCGCCACTATGCCGGGCCGGTGAGCGGCCCGAAATTCCCGCTCGGCGCGACGACATCCGCAGACCAGAGCTGGAGGCGCATCGACAGTGACTGGTTAAGCAGCGGCACCGATCTTGCGCTTCAGCTGGACAGCAGCACCAACAATACCAGCCTCGTCCTTGCGATCGAAATCGTCGCGACACGCAAAGTGCTGATCTTTGCGGCCGATGCGCAGGTCGGAAACTGGCAGACCTGGGCGGCGGTGAGTTTCACAGAAGCAAGTGAGACGCCTCCCATTTCGGGCGCTGACCTTTTGCGCCGCACCGTATTCTACAAGGTTGGACATCATGGCAGCCGCAACGCTACACTGTCAGAGAACGGGCTTGAGCTTATGGTCAGCCCGGATCTCACCGCCTTTATCCCGACTGATGAGGCGATGGCGCAGAAAGTCGGCTGGTCTGACATACCCGCGAAGAAGCTGCTCGCCCGCCTGCAGGAAAAGACCGCGGGCCGTGTCATCAAGTCTGATGCCGACTGGATTCAGCAGCAGTCACTGGAACTCGGCGTCAAGCTCGGTGGGTCGCTGCAGAAGATAGTGGTACAGCATAGCACCGGCTCGTTCGAGGGCGCACCCTGTGTGGAGATCTGCATCGGCTAGCCGGGTCGGCGGAGCCTATTTTGCGAGCGCCGTGCCGTCGTCCTCACTTGCCTCGAGCGGATGCCCAGCGCGACGGCGACATCGCCGATCGGCGAAACGATCTCTCAGCGCCACCTAGCCCCTGCCGGTGTCAGACTCGCGGCCATTGTGAAGGTGCTGACTATGTCTCGTTCGGGCAGAAAGCGCCAGGCGATGATCGCACGCCAACGTGGGACGCTCTCAGGGCTTAGTCGGCTCCATGATCCGAGCGCGCCAGGCACCCACGAGGAAAAAGAGCGTTAGTAAGGGCCATAACACCTGTGCCCACGACTGGAGGATCTGTGGTTCCAGATAATAAGGCGCGCTATTGTTGATCTCTTTCGTTCCGCTCATGCAATGGGTGATGCGCTCGGGGCCTGGAACATTGGTCCAAAGAAAGTCGAAATGCGGCCGCGAGGCACACAAGCTCTCGGGAGCCAAGATCAGAAAATATTGAAGTGACAAAGCGGTCGAAAGCGCAAAGATAAGGAAGAAAATAGTCATCAGAAGCGCCGTTTCACCTCGGCTGTTCCGCAGAAGGCGGGGAACTGGCTTGCGGCTGCCATCGGCAGTCAAGACCCATAAAAAAGCTGAGCATGCCATCGCAACGATCGGCCCGAAGACAATGAAATAGACGGCATTCAACTCAATCGGGAATTTATCTCCAACGACCGGAAGTTTGCCCGTGTAGCTCGTTGGTGCTCGCGCTATCCAAAGTGCGATGGCGAGGCCGGCAAGGATAAAGGCAGAGAGGAGGGCCACTGGCCGTTTGATGATTTTGTCCATCGTGATCCTCCTCCCTTCGGTCAATTGGTGCGCTTGGAGATTGTCGCATTTACTTGCAGAGCGCTTTTGCTTGATCGGAAATGCTACTCTCGATGGCTTTCTCGATTGCATCCTTAAATGCATCAACGGCAAAGCCATACGTGCCGCCGGTCGAAACGATGCGAACTGTATCTTGGATGATCGCACAAGATGACAGATTGAGCTCCATAGTGGCGCTGAATCTCGCCGACGCGTCGCCGCGAAACGTAGCCGAATCGGACGTCCGACAGGCTAGCGAACCAGCGACCGAAATCTTGGCATCATCTCCATTGACCTCGATTTTCAGGTTCTCGAGTTCTGCACTCTTGAACTGATCGACACCGATTGTGACTCCGAATTTCGCCGCTTTCACGGTAGTACACGGCTGGGCTCGTTCGATCGCTCGCGAAACAGCATTGGCCGCGTAACAGGGAGCAGGTCCAGCGATCAGCAAACCCGACATCGCGAAGAATACCCGCCGTAGTGGACTCATGGTCTTAACCGACCTTACAATCGTCATGTCTCTCGTGGCCCGATCCTAAACTACTATGTCATTAAATCAGACATAGTCTGGAGCTGGCTCCCGTGCTTTTGTAGTCCCATCCGTCAATCGCGTCCACGAAGATGGTTTCGTGTTCGGATAACAGGTTGCCAGTTTTTGCCTCCAGTTCCGAATATCCGCATATAGACATCACGGTCGCACAGCAAAGATCGTGTTGCGAAAAGGTGTAGGATCGATCGACGGCTCCTTGATATCGGCGGGCCAGTCCTAAATAAAAGTGCCGAAATCCTCCGCCGGAAGCGGTAGCTTATTGGCGGCGGGCATTGCCTTTGGCCCGCCGGTTGGCCCTCTCGCTGGTGCCGAGCCTGACGCCCAAGCCCGCTCGACTTGGCCAGCGCCGATCGTTGGGTGGCGTAGGTCGGCGAAGCTGGACTACCCGCTGATGGCGAATCTGGCGTGACACGCCGGAGATCGGCGAAGCCTTCACTATGCTCACGATAGAGCCTGGCCCGATATCGCGCGCCATCATGACAGGCAGATCGTTTCCTCGATCGCAGCGCGTGGGCGGATTGGCTCGACCCTTCGGTGTCGGCCAAGTCGCTGATCAAGCCCCTTCCACCCGGCACGCTGCAGGTGGAGCAAGTCGGATGAAAAGAAGCGATCGGCGACCGATGCCGATCAGGGATGGGGCACGGAACGCACCACCTGCCGGGCTGGCTTATCCTGCCGCTCACCTTGATACGAGACTTGGCGCAGGAGATTGTCTTCCGTCCAGGTGAGATAGGCGACCTCGACCACCATTTCAGGCCTGACCCAATGCACGCGCGACAGCTCAAGGGGCGAGCCGAACCGGCTCTCACGCGGCGGTGGGGCGTCGAGGGGCATTCGATCCATCCGAAGTGGTCCAAGCCGGCCAGCCAATCGCTTGAGCTCTGCAACCGTGATGCCCGTGCCGGCGCGGCCCGCGTACATCAGACGACCATCATCGGTGTAGTAGCCGAGAAGCAGCGAGCCGATATGCGGGCGGCTTCCCGTCGGATCGGTCCAGCCGACGACGATGAATTCCTCTCTGTTGAGACACTTTGACTTGACCCATAGGCCGCGATTGCCGGATGCATAGGCGCTGTCGATCCGCTTTGAGATAGCGCCCTCGAGTGCAAGCCGGCAGGCGTGCTTGCGGAACGCAGGCCCGTCGCCGATCACATGATCGCTGAAGCGCAGGCCGGGCATGTCGTTCGAAAACAGGCCTTCCAGCCGCGCCTTGCGATCTATCAGCGGCAGCTTCGCAATGCTTTCTCCGTTCAGGAACAGAAGATCGAAAGCAAAGAAGGCAAGATCGCCCGTGCGGCCCTCGTCCATAGCGGCCTGCAGACGGCTGAAGGAGGTGACACCGTCGGCCCGAACGGCGCACAGCTCCCCGTCGACATATGCGTCTTTCACCGGGAGCGCGCGCAGGGCCGCTATCGTCGCTCGATATCGATGCGACCAATCGAGGCCGGTGCGGGTAAGCAAGCGGATGTCGCTGCCGTCGATCCGTGCGTGCATGCGGTATCCGTCGTACTTGATTTCGTGAAGCCAATCGGGGCCGTTGGGCGCTTCGTCGACCAGGCGCGTGAGCTGAGGCTCGATCCATTTCGGCGGATGCGTTTTATTCGGCTTTGTGGGATTCACCGTCTTGCGCGCCAATTGAGATAAAGCGTCGTCATGCGGGCCAGACTACCACATGATAACCGCTGCAGCTCTATCGGAAATCCCGCGTCTTCACCTTGATGCGGTCGATGTGTTCGTAGGGATCGACGATATCGCGCGTTTTCGGCATGCCGCGCGGATCGATGCCCGATCCGCCATGATGGGCCTCGTCACCGCGGCCGTGTGGCAATGGAAATGGCGTGTCGCGGCTTCCGACGCTGGCGAGTTCGGCCGACAGATCGATTAACTCGTGGGCAACGAGATGCACCACCTCCCCTTCCCGCTGGATGCGGCCGCGCACGCCGAGCATGGCCGACGAAAGAAGCACGCGCCGGAATTTCTCGAACACCTTGACCCAGACAACGACGTTGGCGGCGCCGGTCTCATCCTCCATGGTGAGGAACATGACGCCTTTGGCCGAGCCCGGCCTTTGCCGCACCAGCACCAGGCCAGCGGCCCCGAGCCATCGTTTGTCCCGCGCCTGCATGGCTTCCTGGCAAGTCACGATGCGACGCCGGCGTAGATCGGCGCGTAGAAACGACACCGGATGGCTGCGCAAGGTCAGCCCGACATGACCGTAATCCTCGACAACCTCGCGCCCGGCCGTCATCGGTCTGAGCGTGATGACAGGCTCGTGGATTTCAGGCACCGTTTCCTGTTCACGGGACGTGGCGGCCGCGAACAGCGGCAAAGGTTCATCGCGCAGCGCCTTAATCGCCCAGAGCGCATCGCGGCGGGCAAGGTTCAGATCCGGCAGAAATGCGTCGGCCTCGGCGAGCTGGACAAGTGAAGCCGCCGGCACGCCGGCGCGGCGCCAGAGATCGTCAACCGAGAGGAAGGGTTCGTCGGCCCGCGCCGCGACGATTGCGGCCGCGTCATCATTGGCGAGACCCTTCACCATGCGCAGACCGAGGCGGACAGCGAAGCGATCTTCGGCATCGGTCGGCTCGAGCATGCAATCCCAGCGGCTGGCATTGACGCAGACCGGACGCACCTCGACGCCATGATCGCGAGCATCACGCACGATCTGGGCCGGTAGATAAAAACCCATCGGCTGCGAATTCAGAAGCGCCGCACAGAAGACATCGGGATGCCAGCACTTCATCCAGGATGAGGCGTAGGCGATCAGCGCGAAGGAGGGGGCGTGGCTTTCGGGAAAGCCGTAGCTGCCGAACCCCTCCAATTGCGAAAAGGTCTTTTCGGCAAACTCCGGGGTGTAGCCGTTGGCGATCATCCCGTTGATCAGCTTGTCACGGAATTTCGAGACGCCGCCCGTGTGCTTGAAGGTGGCCATGGCGCGGCGCAGCTGATCGGCCTCGCCGGCGGAAAAGCCGGCGCAGACCATCGAGACCTGCATCGCCTGCTCCTGAAACAGCGGGACGCCGAGCGTCTTGCCGAGCACGCGCTCGAGCTCCGGCGTCGGAAACGTCACCTCTTCCGTTCCGTCGCGCCGGCGAAGATAGGGATGGACCATGTCGCCCTGGATCGGCCCCGGACGGACGATAGCGACCTCAATGACCAGGTCGTAGAAAGTGCGGGGCTTCATGCGCGGCAGCATCGACATCTGCGCGCGCGACTCGATCTGAAACACGCCAAGCGTATCGGCCTTGCGGATCATCGCATAGGTGAGCGGATCCTCAGCCGGGATCGTCGCCAGGTCGAGGGCGATGCCCTTGTGCTCGGACAGGAGATCGAATGACTTCTTCATGCAGGTAAGCATGCCCAGGGCCAGGACATCCACCTTCATGAATTTGAGGGCGTCGATATCGTCCTTGTCCCATTCCACCACCTGGCGGTCCTTCATCGCCGCCGGCTCGATCGGCACGAGGTCGTCAAGCCGATCATGGGTCAGGACAAAGCCGCCAGGATGCTGCGAGAGGTGGCGAGGCGTGCCGGCAAGTTGCGCCGCCAATTCCAGGGTCAGGCGCAGCCGCCGGTCGCCGAGATTGAGGTTGAGCTCGCCGGCGCGCTGCTCATCGACCGCCTCGCCGTGGCCCCAGACCTGCGAGGACAGGAGTTTGGTCATGTCCTCTGGCAGGCCGAGCGCCTTGCCGACATCGCGTACAGCGCCCTTGGTGCGATAGCGGATGACGGTGGAGCAAAGTGCGGCGTGGTCGCGGCCGTAGGTTTCATAGACCCACTGCATGACGATCTCGCGCCGTTCATGCTCGAAATCGACATCAATGTCGGGCGGCTCGCGCCGTTCCTGCGAAACGAACCTCTCAAACAGAAGGTTGTTGCGTTCGGGATCGATGGAGGTGATGCCCAGCACATAACAGACGGCCGAATTGGCGGCCGAGCCGCGGCCCTGGCAAAGAATGTCCCGGCTGCGGGCGAAGCGGACGATCGAGTTGACGGTCAGGAAGTACGGCGCATATTTGAGCGTCTCGATCAGCCGCAGCTCGTGCTTCAGGATCTTGATCAGCTTGTCCGGCAAGCCCTCGGGATAGCGGCGGGCTGCACCTTCCCAGGTCAGCTTTTCGAGCGCCTGCTGGGAGGTGAGGCCCGGCATGGTCTTTTCCTCCGGGTATTGGTAGGCGAGCTCGTCCATTGAGAAACGGCAGCGGTTGGCGATTTCGACCGTGCGCGCCAGAGCCTCAGGATAATTGCTGAACAGCCGCGCCATTTCATCGCCCGGTTTGAGATAGCGGTCGGCATGACGTTCGCGCCGGAAGCCGGCGTCGTCGATGGTGACGTCGTGGCGAATGCAGGTGACGACATCCTGCATCATGCGGCGGGCCGGCTCGTGGAAGAGCACGTCATTGATGACGACGCTCGCCACGCCCATCGCTGTCGCCAGGTTAGCCAGCTCGTAAAGCCGGAGCTGGTCGTTCGGACGCCTGCGCAAGGTGAGCGCCAGATAGGCGCGATCGCCGAAGGTCTCGCGCAGCCGCCGCAAACGAACGGCACAAAGATCATCGGCTTCATCCGGCACCAGGACCGCGATCAGTCCTTCGCCATAGGCGACGACATCATCCCATTCGAGATGGCATTTTGCTTTGCCGGCCCTTCCCTTGCCGAGCGATAGCAGCCGGCAGAGGCGCGAATAGGCCGGTCGGTCGGTCGGATAGACCAGGATCGACATGCCATCGGCGAGATCGAGACGGCAGCCGACGATCAGCCGGACGCCTGTCGTCTTTGCCGCTTCATGCGCGCGCACGATGCCGGCGAGCGAATTGCGATCGACGACAGCGAGCGCTTCGATGCCGAGCAGTGCCGCCTGCGCAAACAGCTCCTCGCAGGATGATGCTCCACGCAGGAACGAGAAATGCGAGGTCACCTGCAGCTCGGCATATCGGGCTGAGCCAGTCATCCGAAGATCCCGTGCATGAACCATTTATGCGATCCGGTCGCGGCGTGTTCGCCGTCGCCGGCGCGGTAGACCCAGTAGCGCTCGCCGTTCTCGTCCTCGACCTGAAAATAATCCCGCACCGCCGCGAGCTCGGCGTCGCGCTTCCACCATTCTCCGAAGACGCGTTCCGGCCGTCCGCCCGTTTCACGCGGCGGCGCACCCCGCGCCAGGTGAAGGTCACGGGCGGATGGTCGGGAAGAAGTGCTACCGTCTCGATCGGCTCGGGCCGCGGCAGCAGCCGCGACGGTCGCGGCCAATGCCCCGGCCAGCCCTCGCCGGTATCAGGCGCCATCGGGGCAATGCGCTGAACGGAGCGTTCGGGAACGTCGCTCTGCACGGGGGCGAAGCGATAGAGCCGGTCCTCGCCGACACGGTTGGCGAGGATGTCGATCACATCCGAGACATCAGGTTCCGGCGCCTCGGCAAGTGAAGAGATCGTCTGTTTCGCCCGCAGCGGCTCGGCGGCAGTCGCGGCTAGCCGCATCTGCTCGATGCCAAATCCCGGGTCGATCGTCTCGATTTTGTCGGTGAGGAGCCGCGTCATGCGCTTCGTGTCGCGAACCGGCGTTGCTGTGCCGACACGGATCGCCTCGATGCGATTGTCGACACGGAAGAACAGAAGATCGAGCCGGCGCGCGCCAAGCCCCCGCGTCTCAAGGTCAATGCAGAGTTCCGCCACCAGCTTGCCTGTATAGCGGGCGATCGTCTCTGGCGCGCCGATCGGTTCGGCAAAATTGCGGCGTACCTCAACGATCTCCTCCGGCCGGATCGGCTCGATCGGTTCGCTCACCCTCCCAAACGCCTGGTCGAGGCGGCGACCGGGTTCCGGTCCGAAACGCAGAGCGAGCGACGCGCGCGGCGTGCCGGCGAGGTCGGCGATTGTCTCGAATCCCAGCCGCCTTAGGCTGTCGATTGTCGCGGCGGGCAGGCGAAGCGCCGCGATCGGTAATGGCAGGATCGCCTGGGCTGTCTTGCCAGCTGGCACAACGATCGTGGCCCGGGTGCCGAAGCGCGCCAGCGCGTGGGTCGCCCCCCAGCTATCGGCGACCGCCGCCCGGGCTGTAATGCGGGCAGCGGCAAGCCGATCTACCATCTCGGCAAGCATTGCCGCCTCGCCGCCATGCAGATGGTCGGCGCCGGTCGTGTCGATGACGAGGCCGTCCGGCGGATCGGCCTTGACGATTGGCGCGTAGCGGCGCAACGCCCACAGCGCCAACCGCTCGAGCGCCATGGCGTCGGCATCGGGCTCGGCATCATGGACGATCAGGCCCGGGACCAGCGCCTGCGCCTTGCTCGCCGGAATGCCGATGCGCAGGCCTGCTGCGTGTGCTGCAGCATCAGCGGCAAGCACGACACGGCGGCGCCCGTTTCGGCCGATGAGGACGAGCGGCGTCTCAGGCGGAGGCGCGGCGTCGCCCGATTTCCTTCTGAAGCGGTCTGTCGGCCACATCGGAAGGAAGAGCGATACCACCCTTGGCATCGCATGCCTCCACTATGAAATCTGCGCTCTCTCCTGCACGGCATCGGATCAGTTCGAGTTGCCAGCGCGCTCGCCCGACCCCCTGAACAGGCAATGGCGTCGACGGCAGGACCGACACCCGCCAGCGTGTCTCGGCGGCGGTCGGCTGACCACAATCGGTTGCTTCAGTCTGCCGACGCCAGCGGCGAATGGCGATGCCGATGGCGCCGGAGCTTTCGGCGGCGAGCTGAAGCCGCCGCGAGGCCGTCATTGAAAGCCGGGCTATCTCGGCAACGACAGCGCCAAACCCGCCACGAAGGCCCTCTTCGAAACAGGCGAGAACAGCTTTCTCGTCGCCAGCCTCGACATAGATCACCCTTCCCGGGGGAAGGCCGGCCTGTTCGATTGCAGGCGCGAAAAGATCGGGCCGGGTAACGCACCAAAGCACCTTGCCGACAGTGCGTGCGGCAATCCCTGCTGCGAACAGTGCCGCGGCTGCGCCATCGACGGCGCCATTGCCACCACCCGCGACCTCGTGCAGACCGCCAAAAGCCAATCCCCCTCCCGGCAGGACCCTGTCAATGGCGGCCACTCCGAACGGCAAAACCGTGCGGGCGCGTGCATTTCCACCTTCGAGGCGCGCGATGCGTTCTCGAAGCTCGGAAATGGCAGCAGGGGGCGCCGATACACTCATCTGACCCTTCAAACGCGGAAAGCCTGTGATATGTTCTACATTTGTTCTCGACTTGGCTAAGAGTCAACCAGGATGATGTCTTGCGCCTGCGGAAGGAGGCATTCGATGCTCCGGCCATTTTCCTTCAATGCGAAAGTGCGAGTTCCTCTTGGAGTTTTGGGCGCGACGGAGTGTCCGAAACTTGCAGCATATTTCGGACTCATGCCTTGCCTTTGTCCGAAACTTGTGACATATTTCGGACATGCCCATAGTTGAGACCGATACCGATCTTCGCTCGCGCCTGCTTGCCCGCATTGAGTCCAAACCCGACGAGGTCTGGACCCCCGGCGACTTCGCCGATCTCGGCGCGCGCGCCGCCGTGGACAAAACCTTGCAGCGACTGGCAGCCGCCGGGGAGCTGCGCCGCATCGACCGAGGCCTCTATGACCGGCCGCGCGTGAACAACCTGACTGGCCGCGCCACAGTGCCGGATTATCGCGCTGTGATCCGCGCCGTCACGCGCCGCGATCGAGCGCGCGCCGTCATCGATGGAATGACGGCCGCCAACGACCTCGGCCTGACGACCGCCGTCCCCGCCCGGATAGAAGTGCTGGTCGATGCGCGGTTGAAGCCAATCAAGCTCGGCACGCAGGAAATCCACTTCAAATACGCTGCCCCTAGCCGCCTCTATTGGGCGGATCGGCCGGGGATGAGGGTCGTCCAGGCCTTGCATTGGATGCAGGACATGCTGACCCAGAAGGGCGAACGCAAGCGTATCCAGGCGACGTTGCGCCGTCTGTTTGCCGACCCCAAGCACGGCGAGGCCATTCGTGAGGATCTGCGCGCCGGTCTCTCCGCCGTGCCGATCTGGATGCAGGAGTTCCTCCGCGAAATCCTGAGGGCGGACCCGCACGAGGCGAAGCCATGAGTACCGATGCTTACCGCCAGATCATCGCGGCATCCCCACGTGACCGGCTCGACCTGTTCCTCGCCACGGCCAATCGGATCGGAGCTCCGGTGGGCAATGTCGAAAAGGATTTCTGGGTCTGCTGGACCCTCAATTCGCTCTACCACGAACGGCCTGCGGGGGAGCCACGGCTGCTTTTCAAGGGCGGGACGTCGCTGTCAAAAGGCTATGGCCTCATTCGGCGTTTTTCCGAGGACATCGACGTTACCGTGTTCCGCGACGATCTCGACGAGGCTGCCTCCGTCGAAGAGCTTGAGGGACTGTCGAACAAGAAGCGCCGCGCCAAGCTCGACGCCATCCGGGACGCCTGCCGTGCGTATATCACCGGCCCGCTGCGAGCCTTCCTCACCGCTCAACTTGCCGACATGACGAACGGTGCCGGCCGGGTGGAAGTCGACGAAGCCGATGCCGATGATCAGACCCTGCTGCTCTGGTATCCCGAGGTCGAGCGGCGTGATGGCGCCTATGTGCGACCGGTCATACGCCTCGAGTCCGGGGCAAAATCGGCGCTCGATCCCAATCGCCCCATCACGATCACGCCCTATGTCGCGGAGGAAGCGGCAGGCATTGATCTCACCGTCGCCGACGTGACCACGATCGAGGCGACCCGCACCTTTTGGGACAAGGTGGTGATCGCCCATGGATTGCGCCGATGGTATGAGCGGCGCGGCGAACTGCGGCAGGAAGGCCAGCGGGTGTCTCGGCACTATTATGACCTGCACTGTCTTCTCGGATCTGAGACCGGAAAGGCCGCGCTCGGCGATCTCGTTCTTGGCGCCGATTGTGTGCGGCACGCACGAATGTTTTTCGACCGTCCCGACTATGACCTCGCCTCAGCAGTCCCGGGCAGCTTCGCGATCGCAGCCGCTCCAAAGATGGTGGACGCGCTCGCGCGCGACTATGCCAATACGGCGGCCATGATCTTCGGCACTCCGCCGAGTTTCGATGACATTCTGGAATCAGCACGGCAGATTGAGCAGGATATTAACACCCATTCCTAGTCGCCTGGCCACGTCGCCGTGGCATCATCAAGGCGTTGTCGATCAAATGGTCTGCTACTTCAAACGCGAGGACATCGAAAAACTTCACGCTGGCAGAGAGGACATCCGAGCATGGCACCATCATGAACGAATCGCGCGATACACGGCACGTTGGACAGCAAGTTTTCCCGTTTTCAGAGGGACGAAGGCCACCGCTACCTTATTTGCTCCTCTAGTTACGGTCTCGACCTCGAAGCTGGAGAATGTTGGCGCAATCCCTAAACCCCAGTACGGTTCGATCTGAAGGTTCTCTTTGTATCCCAACATTTTGTAGATGATCTCAGATAGACTGCTTCGAGCCCTGTTTTTCGCATCGACCAAGAGAGTCTTTGTTTTTCCTTTTTCCGTCGTTTCAATGACAAAGTCTGGAATGGATCGGAGCACCTTTCCTGTACGCTTCCACAGATAGCTGTAGTGTCCCGGCAGATGCTGCGCTTGATAATAGACTTTCACCTCAATGCCAGCCACGGTTCCAGTTAGGAGCGGCTTGCCAGTACGAAAATGCCGTTCATGGACCTGATAAGAGTCAAGAGTTCTTTGGAGCGCTCCTAGAATCCAACCAAGGCAGATAAGCTCAAACAACCTGTCTTCATATCTCTCATCGTTGGACACCATGAAAGAGATCATCCCAGCCGCCGCTTCCACTGCCTTTGCATCGGAGAGTAGAAGATCAGCAATCCTATCAATTGTACTGCCTTTTTCGCTCCACCCGGCGACGACCCTACTTTTGACAATGCCTGCCAGATTTCTGATGACCGGTCTCGGTCGTGCCTTCAATTCGCTCCAAGGCGGCCTGGCCTCAATTTGCATAAGGTCTCGCGCCAGATTGTTCGCGAGCTTTCCCTCTGCCCCGCCTTTACGTCGCCAGTAATTACAGACACGGATCGAGAGTCGAATTGACTCCGAGATGAGGAGCGCTTCAGGCGTTTCTATGGTACGTCTTGTTTGCAGAACGGGAATGGTTCGGAAGCGGTTGTTCGCACGCTCGTGCAAGAGACGAGGAACCAATAGCGCGCCCTCGAGGCGCATCTCTGCGTAATGAACTGAATGTTGAAACGCAGGCTTGAGGGAGCTTTCAGCGTCTTGAATCAGCCGGGACAAGAGACGGGCTTTGGCTAATTCAATCCGGCTCTGTATCTCCGTTAAGAAAATGTCTTCGTCAGTTTCCGCGCGCGCAGCAAGGCTTACCGATGCGAGTCCGTATTGCTCAGGAGTAATGTAGGCAGAAAGAAGCCCAAGGCCCGACTCAATCGCTGCTTCCCACAACGAAAGGCGCGAGGAACTGGAGTTAGTCCATTCCATGCAAGAACGCTGCGATTCGGTTGCCACTTAACGTCAGGTCGGGAAACTTGGACTGAAGCGCAGCAGGGAAGCCATCATCAATCCGATTCCTGGTGCTGTCGGTCTCAAGCATCGGAACCAAACGCGCTGAGATAGCTCTGTCGAGCAGGCTCCCAAACTCTGCTGTCGCGTCGATCCCAGTTGTTGTAGCCAACACCATCAAATAGGACAGCACATCAATTACCGAGGCCGTCCCGATCGGGATTCCGCCGTGTTCCCCGGAATCGCGGAAGAAGCCAAATACCTCCCGCAAGTGCGCAGACTGGCCGTCTATCGCTGTGAGGGCTCCGGCTGGTTCGCTGCCAAGTGACGCTTTGACCATCTCAGCAGCCCGCTTGCGCGCGACCTTGAGCTCCCCGTCGGGAATTAGCCCGCTAGAATCGCTCCTTGGCGGAAGAATAAGAACTTTGGAGAACCGACGACGCAGGGCTCCCGACATTGATTGGACAAAACGTGTATCATACTCATTGATTGTCGCGATTATTCGAAATCTCGACGGTATGCTCAATGAAGGTCGACCTTTGAGATAGTGAAGCGGGATGGATGGATCCTCGCCTCCCGCCAATGCGGTAAAGAGGGGCCCGAAAGCTCGGTCGATCTCTGCGCGATTCATCTCGTCGATTAGGAGCCAATGTCCCTGAGGACCAGTTCCGGTATCTGCATATGAGACGATTGTGTTCGCGCATTGCAGCACAGCGCTGCTCACGACACCGTGCTGGGGAGATATACCCCCGGTGTCATTGAGTGTTTGGGTGCCGATGGTGTCATAAATCGACCACTCTGCATTGGCGGTTGCACAAGAGACTCCGACATTGAAGGCCTTAGCCAAGGCCTTCGCTAGGCTCGTTTTCCCGCTGCCCGGTGGACCCGCTAGGATCACGTGTCCCATTGCAGCCGATGCGATCAACTCGTCCAACGTAGCCGGATTATAGAAGCCTGTCTCAGCCAGAACCTGTTTTGTCGACTTGGGCTCTGGCAGAACCAATGGTAGATGAGCGACCTCGCTAACCCGCTCAGGCGCATCCACGAAGTCGGAGGGCGGCACGGCTCGTGCTTCCGCTAGAGTGCTCAGAGTTTTCACTACGTCTGTCACTGAGGGTTTCCGAGAGTTCGCTTTAACAATGTGAGATCCGTGATCGGGCGTCCCGCGCCTAACTTCAACCGGATACTGCCGTCCGAGCGCTGCTCCTTGGCGTCAATTCGCAGCAAGTTGGCAGTTTCGCCAGGATGAAAGCATTGAAGTAATACGGGTAACTGGCACAAACTTGGCCCTCCAGTCACATAAATGACAGCGCCGCTCTTGTCCAAAGAATAGGAAGTCAGGTCTGCTATCGACTGACCGTTTAAGTCCACGACCTTTGGCGAACCCGATGCGAGGTAGTGGGGACAGGCTGCGCCTACCAGGTTGGAATAATAATCGTCGACATCGGACCATGTCCGAGCACTTATGACGTCAGTCTTTGAACCCGCGCACCCTGCCTGAAAATGAAGGACCGTCTCAACAACCGACCATAAATTGGGCACGACTGAAAGTACTCCAGTCGCTCGTTCGTAGGATAGCAACGAATCGCCTACACTCATATGTGAGATCCAGTAGATACGATAGTTCATCTCGTCTTTGCCAGTAAGTTCGTCAGACGTGGCTAAGTTTTTCGACTCCTTCCTTGCAGATAGTATTTCATCGATCACAGAATCATATTTGTCAACAGACCAGAGCCGTCGCATAGGTCCCATGAATTCATGCAGGGCGATGTGACCGCCCAAGTCGCGTATGGCCTGCCACAACGCAGCGTAGGGCCGAATTTCGCATGCCACTCTATCGGCGGCTGACAGACGCGGGCTTCCATGAGACTGAGGACGGTTCACCTGACACTTAGACAAGGCGAAAACAAGAAGTGCGGTTGCTTGGTTTATCTTCTTGGCACTTTGTGATGCCTTGCCATCATGCACGATGTCATAGAACTGGCGTCCGAGCTCGGTGAGTACGATTTTATTCGACCCATGGGGAACGTACAGGAGCCCGATTTCCTCGAAGAGCGATTTACGAGTCTCAACCTGATTGCTGCTGATGGTAAAGAGCTGTTTCGCGTCGGAATAAGAAGTTCCGTCGATGGCAGCGGTCGCGAGCGTGACGAAATCGCCACACCTTTGTTGAGCTTTTTCCGACCCCGCCGGATGCAACATTCCGACGTGGCTTGTTGGCCAAACTAGCACGCTAACGCCTCCCTTTCCCCGGAGGCACGATAACTGATTCCGGCTCAGATATCTAATTTGCTACTTGATCTGGCGAGACCCGAAATGCCGGGAGCGGCAAACGGCTTCTGATCCTATCTGCGGAAGGTCGCTTTTGCAGCGCGATTACCCAGTCCATCAAGATGATGCCCCCGCGGCCCTTACGGGGAAATTTCATATAGTGACGCCTAATCCGGTATCCGAACGCATCGACAAGATGTAGACCGTGAGAGGCACTGAGTTCGATCAAGGCGTCATGGACGGGGAGCTGCCCGCTCTCAGTTTGGCTATTTCCTACTACGAGAATATAGTAACCGTTGTTTTTTAGCACTCGTGCGGCCTCCGCAAAATGTTGCTTCATAGCCGCAAAATATGAAATAGCGGCGGCCCTACGATAATCTGGCAAAGTAGCGCCATCTATAAGTTCGAATAACTCCGATGGTAGAGGTAGCTCTGCTTCCGGCTGCTTGCTACCCAATGCGCGCTTCCTAGCTGCATTGAATTTTTGTCTCGATGAAACACCAAGAATGTCGCCAAGCCAGAAATACTCCAGCATCATGTTATACATGTAGTCCACCGAATCCACGTACGGGGGACTGGTCACAATCAGGTCGACGCTGTTGTCTTCGACTGGCAAGGAGGTGGCGGATGCTTCGTAGAGCTTGGACGTTGTCGATCCTCTCGCCGAGTTGAGACTATCCGCCGAACGAATTGCTTTCTCCAGGTTGCGTGTGAAGGTTGGACGAACCAGCGGGGGCACCTTTTTTAGGGTACCGGATACGTACGTCTTTTGCGTCTGGTCGTCGGCATTCGAAACGGCGCGAAGAATTGAGCTAAAAACACATAGGAAGAAGGTGCGCTCTTGGGGAGTGCAATCCAAAGAGAGAATGTTCCTCCGGATGCTTTGTAACGTGCGCCAAGCTTCCGCGTTGAACCAATGTTCGAAGTTCTTTACCCCTGACATTGGAACAGACAGTTCTCCGCCGTCGCGAGCGATGGAGACGGCCAGTTGGGCCTGAAAAGTCCGTAGGCGCTGCGTATCCAGCTTGGAAGTCTTGGCGCGCGCAATGAGACATGAGAGAGGATCAATATCGATCCCCTGCCCCACGCGTCCTGCTGCGATTGCTTCAACGATGCTAGTACCAGACCCCATGAAGGGGTCCAGAACTACATCACCCGGCGCTGAGAATTCCCTGATCGCCCACCGTGGAATTTGAGGGATGAACTTAGCTGGGTAGCGGTGCAACCCATGTGTATATGGGCTGGTTTGGGACGAGAGATCAATCGAAACAATTTCCCCAAATTCCAATTCGGACAGGGGCGGAAGCTCGAAAAAAGACCGATGAGAGAGGGTGCGGATATCCATCTTCAAGGAAGTAGAACTACGATTGATTCTCTCATGAAATGTTCAAATCCTGCAAGAGCAGTCCTTTGTTGTGGCGCAACCGTCAGGTGACGAGTTACCCAAATCTCGGTTTCCCCAAAGCCTGCCAGTTCTGCTGCTCGCGCCGTCAAGCTGTCGGAAGGTATGATTACCCCGGCGAACGCTGAATTGCCAACCACCACGTGGCATGTACCGTCATCTGTGAGCTTTTCTCGGCACTGACGCAGGACTTCCACCATGTCAGAGAAATAGCCTCGGAGCAGATCAGGCACGCCCATCCGCCAACTGCTAGACTGCCGATCCATGTCAGAGATCAGCGCTTCAAGTTCGGGCAGGACAACGGACTCCCGCTTCAAATCGGCGCCTAAATGGGAGCGAAGAGACGACTTTCGAAGCCTTTGGAGGTCTGCCTGGCTCTCCACAAATCCGCCGAACCATAGCTCGACCTTCATCGACTCGAAATAATCGAAGCGGTTCGCGTATGGGGGTGAAAAGACAATGGAATCGAATCGACCGGGCGCCAGATTCGAGAGTTCAAGCGCATTGCCGTTGCAGACCTCGCCCCGTCCCTTCATCGTGGCCCACGCCTCTGCATCAAGAAGCATATTTCGGACGTGCTCTAAAAATGAGCTGATAACGTAGCTTTTTTGATCGGAACCGAAACGTTGTAGCTGCCACCCCTCCTGTCTCCGAATGTATTTTCCGGGTCGACGAAGTGCATTTCGATACTTAATCCCATTCCCCTCTTTGAAGTAGCTCCCTACTTTCTCCAAAATACCAACCCAAGCAAGGAGCAAGAAGTTCCGAGACGCAGTAGAGGATGGATAGCTCTGAATGTGTCGTTTCAAGTTCAAAATACAGGTTAATATACTAGGTTCAAAAACCTTGTTAGCTATCTGAGTGTCCGGAATGAGACTGAAAACATCTGCATCTAAATCCAAAGTGGACAACGATGATGCGAAATGCTCAACGTCTGACAATTCAGAGAGTGAGAGAGCGTGGAGCTTCACTTGAGCAACGAATGTCGCCAAAGGGTTCAAGTCAATTCCAAAGGAGTTCTTATTCCGCTGAGCTGCCCCGACCAAGGCCGATCCACAACCGCAAAAGGGATCCAGTATCCGGTCTCCAAGGTTCAGAGCCTGAACCAGCTCGGGGGAATAGGCCTCGCGATACCTGAACCAGCGATGGAACGGAGCGTTCTTGCCTGATGACCAGTTGACCAACGCAGATAGGTCAGGTCGCTCGTGGAACCGCCACTCGCCATCGATTTTCTCCAGTTTCCTCTTCAGGCGTGACGTCAATGAAGCATGAGGATGAGCGTCAAGGCGATCTTCCCTGAACGGGTCTTGAGTAACACCTTCCACCACCTATCCCCCTCGTTTCACACTCGGCTCCGATTCGAGCAATCTACCTGCGGCAGAGTCCGACTGGAATCCCCAAATTAAAAATGGTCCTCCCGCACAGTTGCCGACTGAAGCTGGCCATTCCGTCATTTTGCGTTCCGGATGGTGCATGCCATATTTGCGTTTCAAAAAGAGCACGGAATACTTCCGCCAAAACTTCTTGAACTGGCCGATTCGGTCCGTCAGCAGACAGCCGAGGATTTTGCCTGCAACTCGCCGGATATCATTTTAAATGTGAACAGGCGTCTCGTCATGACCCTCATATCACCAAACAATTGCTTAGCGTGCCGATCGGCGCCCGGTCCCCGCGCCGAAACACATTTTGGAGTCCTGTCGACTGGCGAGAAGTCGGCCGTCGCTGGCAGTTAGTCCTCTCGCGTTCCGCGTCAGGGATGACAGCCCGCAAGGGTGAAGACCCGGCTCTGGGGCTTCAGCGCAGCCAACAGCCCGGCCCGCAGGGCGACGCCCGCTCTCATTCCATCTCCGTCGCCTTCTCACGATTTTGCTGAGTGCCAGACTTTGAAATAGGCCTGTGCTTACGAACGGTACGCTGGGGGGAGCCGCAGTAAGCTGCACAAACCGCCACATTCTCACACTTAAGTGCAATCCGAGACCATCTAGTCTATCGGCATGGATCCGACTATGTCGATGCCAGAGATGCGATCTAGCCAGCGGTAAAATGGGGTCCAGGGTATCGACCGACGCTTCTCATCCGCGGCCAAACGGTTCGATAGCTCGCCCAAAAAGCGACTGGGACTCGCGAACTTCGCAGCCACGCTAATTGGGAAGTCATTGGCTCGTTCCGCCTGAGACGCCAACTCCCGAACGCCTTCGACCGATATCCTCATCGCAGAGACCGGTCCGCCGATACCGATGTCGGATGGCAGGAACCGCCGTCCCGTCGCCTCGCGCATGAGGAGGGCAGCGAGCAGAGTGTTGAACCGCACGCCTCCCCAAGTCGCCAGCCTGGCTCCCTCCTGCTGCCACCGGGTCGGATCATGGCCGTGTTGACGCGCGAGGCCCCATACGACGCTGCGGCTTACCGGCAAACCCGAACCGGCCGCTTTGATGCGGGCTAGAGGCTGGGAACGGGACACCCCTTCCGCAAGGAACGCGCCGCCTTCGGAGCCCACCACCAGCTTACGCATCGACCCGCCGATGAACACTGCACCCCCCGCGCTGGACTCGTCTGCGTCGCGGATTGCGGCTTCTCCGGTGCGAAGGTCTAAGACGGCGGAGCCCGGTTGTCCCGCAATGACGGTGTGGATGCGCCCCGCATCACCTTCGTCCATAAGGCGGTCGGAGGGAATCAGGGCTCCGCGGATGCTGGTTAAGCAATCGGTGTCGATCATGTCATCGATGACGGGCTTGTGGGTGTCGGTGCCGGCCTCCGCGGCCAGAGCGGCAACGGACAGAGCGCGATCCTGCCGCGTGGCGCGCCAACACAGACTGAGTATCTGCTGAAACCGGACCGAAGGACGGTCATACTCGTAAGCGTCGTCGAGGTCGCCGCGCCGCCCGCAATCGATCAACGCGCGCATCATCCGCTCGTCATCGTCGGAGGTCTTGAAGGCAGCTACTCGGCAGATGCCGCTGCGGCGATTGCCACGTCCAATACGTTGGAGAAAGGCGCTGACAGTCGAGGGCGGGTCGGCCAGGACGACAGCATCGATGTCGCCGATGTCGATGCCGATCTCCAGTGTCGATGTAGCGACGCAGATACCATACCGATTTGCACGCATCTCGTCTTCGACTCGCTCCCGATGGGACGCAGACAATGCACCGAAATGGAGGTGTACCGGCCATCGCCTGCCGTTGAGCTCTCGGTGCAGATGCGCCGCTAATGCGTGCGCGGCATTGCGGGAGTTCGTGAATACCAAAATCTTCTCAAGGCCCGCCTCGTCCACCCATCGGGCCAGAGATCTGGCTCGCGCGAGGTACGGATCGACACTGGCATCCGCCGCTATCCGAATGAGCTGGAGGTCTATCTCCCTTGGTGAACCGTGTGCGATAATCTTGGCATCGTTGCCCAGCCAGATCCGGGCAACGCCTTCCATGTCGTCAAGCGTTGCCGTCATCCCAACAATTTGGAAGCTGTCCCGTGCTGATTTCGGCGTCACGGCGGCTCTTCGGATGCGTTCGATCACATGGCGCAGTTGTTGGCCACGAGCCTGACCATGCAGGAGGTGAATCTCGTCGATGATGACGGCGCGCACCCCCGCAAGCGCTTCCGGACGACGCAATTGCAAGGAGTCGAGTGCTTCAGGGGTTGCCAGCAAGCAGAACACGCCGGAAGCCGATCCGAGTTCGTGGCGGTCTCCCGTGTAGCGTGAAATCGCGCTCGGGAACCTCGTGCCGAGATACCCGATCAGCCTTTCGTGTAGATCGTTCACGAGCGCCTTGGTCGGCGCGACATAGACCGTCGAGATAGACTGGCGCGTGAACGACATGTGCCGCTGAAAGAGCGGGGTGACGGCGGCTTCCGTCTTGCCCGATGCTGTGGGCGCCGCGAAAAGCACCTGATGCCCCCGGACGATCTCTGACATCACGGCTGACTGCCCCTCGTACGGCTGCCGTCCGTCGAAGAAGATCGGGAAGCCGTCTGGCATCATTCGCGCCAGGTGGGAGCGAGTTTCAGTCATCCCAGGGGAGCATCTCGCCGGCGATCTGTCGAGCCGCCTCGTCGATCAACTCGACCAGCTCGTCACTATTAGTCGCTCCGTCGCGGCTCATTAGGACGGCAGGCGCGAAGCCGGCAATCTTGGTCCAATTGCGCAGGATCCGCTCAGATACGGGCGTTTGGTCAAAGTGGTGGCGGAGTGTTGCTGCGATCCGCGCCCTCAGCCCGGGGTCCGCGAGCAGCTGCACCTTCGGACCAAGGCGTCCTGCACTTTCGGCAAGGAAGGCCTCACACCACTTCTCGTAGTCACTCTCGCATGGCGGTTCCAGATGAACCACGTCTTTTGGATCGTGGATTAAAACGCTCATCTCACCCATCTTTCGCTTCAGGTCATGGGTATCCTCGCCCTCAGTCAAGCCCACGAACAGCGTAAAATGGGGGCCTTCCTTCCAGAAGGGTGGCAGGTCGAAATGCTCGTAGTCGCTCTGCGGCTTCTGGAGGTCCTTTCGCGGCGCGTGAGCACAACGCGCGATTATATCGAAGAAGTTGTTCGCCCGAATGTAGCGGTTGAACGAGTAGCTTCGGACATGTTCGGCCTCGTCGATAATGAGGGCCAAGCCTTTATAGCCAAGCGCCTTTAGGATTTCGTGGAGAACGACGAGATTGTAGGCATAGATGAGTCCCGTGTCTTTCGTCTGAGGCAAGATTGGGATCTGGGTCTTGTGACCGCCTCGCCAGCTGAGCGAGCGAATGGCGCCGATCTGTTTTACCTGGCCGGCAAGCCAGCTCACCGCAGCCACGTAGTCCGTATCGTCGCGACGATGAGAGAGATACAGGAGGGCTTCCAATCCCTTGCTGAACCAGGGCGACCTCTTGAAATAGGGAAGGTCGCGAACGACTGACCAATTGTCTCGGATCTCTTTAATAAGATCGAAGAAATCTGCGCTTCTGCTGCCATCAGCACGCATCGGAAATTCAAGCCCGCCGACGAGACCTTGGTAAACGGTAGCAGGCTTGGCCGGATCGGCCGCCTTCGGGTCAAGCTCAAGCGATGCCGTGACCCAGCCGTCGCGGATGGCGACCGCTTTGACAAGGTGCAGGTGATGCGACTTGCCGGAACCGTAATACCCCATGAAGATCCGGCAAACGCCATCCTCCGATGCGTTCGCTAGTAGTGAACCTATCTCGTCCGACGCCTGCTCACCGCCTATCGTGAGATCTACAAGTTGGTCGGGGTCAGTCGGCACCACACCAAGATTGACCGCCTCGAACGACTTCCGAAAGGCGAAGTCCGTGGAGGTTTGCCCACGGGCCGGTGGAGGTGCAGCCTGTTTGGACTGCTGGCGAGGCATGAGTTCGCCGGCGACAACGTCCAGCGCCTCGCCAAAGAACTCGACGGTAGCCACGTCACCGAGGACCGCCAGAACTGTTCCTATCCCGTATTCCGCGTGTTCGACTTGGGTGCCTGATACGATCATGCGCCATCACCATCAAGCGGAGGTTCATTGTTGCTGACAAAATCATTCGCCTGTTCGGCACTGATCGGGCGCTGCTCGTCCTTTTGTTGATCAAGAAAACGACAGTACTGATAGACGAAGAAGCGCGGCTTCGGCGTCTCGAACAACAGGTCCTTCTGCGCCGCAACAATTGCTCGCATGTTGGCTATCTGGGTCGGCACATCCCATGCCATGCCGTGGGCTTGACCGAAGACGCTCAAAAGCTTTTCACCAATGCTGTAGATTACCGCCTCGGAATTGGCCTCCTCGATATTGATGAGCGGCACCATGGGGCTGCCCCTCGAAAAGGCCTTGGTGCCTATCCGATCCTGGAGTGCTCGATAGGTGCTGATCACCTCTGAGCGAAAGTCCGGTGTAGCGGCGTAGAGGAACATGACCCCGCCGAACTCGCCGTCGGCGTTTTGGTTGATCATAGTGAGCAGGTTTTCGATTGCCTGCCTCTGCTTCGCCGAGCCACGGCGGAATGAGGACGTACGCGTTCCTTCATCGAATGCGATGAAGAAGCCTTTATACCCCATGCGGCTGCGCAGAAATGAGATGACCGTCTTGAGTCGCCGAAACGCATTTTCATCGCGTGCCGGCTCGAACAGACCAATACTTTTTAGGGCCGTCGATCGGACATTGTCACCGCGAATCCACGAGATCAACTCATTGTCGCCGACGGAATCGGCTGCGCCGCACGCCAGCTTCAGCAAACGCTGGCTAAGTGCAGTGAGAGCAGAGGCCATTTGTTGATCTGGAGCACCTCTCCAGAGTCCTCCGATCTGCTGCTCAATCTGCCGTTGGACTAGCTCAGGCACATCACCACCGGGTTGCGCGCCGAGCTGTTGAATTCGACGCACGATCCAACTTTCGATGAGGATTTCGATGCCCTTGGAGTCGTTCCCGTTCAGTTGGTTTTCGATCGGCGGCTGAAACGACTCCATGATTGCGCGGAATATGGCCACCGGTGAGTTGAATGGACATTCGGCCCCAACGGTAACCAGAGCCGTGACGACATCCTGCTCGCTTGCGCGACTGGCTAAACTGTTGATGAACTGTGTCTTGCCACTTCCATAATCCCCTTCAAGATACTTGAAGCAGCCAATTCCCTCGGCGAGGTCACCGCGGAAATAGTTGTGGTCAAGAGCGTCGAGGATATGATCCGTACCGACGTTGATGAAGTGAGAATACTTGCCCGGCGCGATGGGCGAATTGAGCAGGCCTCTCACAAGGTGCTTCGCGTCGATCTTGTTGATTGCGACTTCCACTGGACCCTCCCTCTCAAACCGTTTGGCGACGCATGTAGATCATCGGCCGAACGACTGTGCCTTCGGCATTTCCTGGTACGAAGAAGGCGCGTGACCTGGGACCGTGCGCTTGGTTCAGGGTCGCCGGCACGAGTTCAAATTCGAAGCTGTCGCGTGACGTTGCTGAATCCTTGTTGCGTCGCCAATGAATCAGGTTCGCGATGAACACTGCTTCGGGAACGTCTTCGAAGTTCCGCCGTGCTGGCGTACCCCAGAAGCGCTCGTTCTGCGCGGCGATCTTGAATAGTCGTGCGACATCGGCAATGAAGATGTCATCGCCGCTCGTGAAGTGCTTGGCCATCGTCCAGGCTAACAGCAGCCTGTCGAGGAAGAGATCGACTGGCAATGTCCAGTCGTCCACGATGCGCTCAGCTGATTTGTAGGCGTTTACGACGTAGTCAATGTCAGCCGGAATCTTAGCGATGACCGGGTAATGGGCGGTCATCGACCAAGCCCAGTTCTGGCCGCTTTTGTCAGGAACAAGGACCAAGCGGCCGGCGAAGAAATGATTGTCCTTGTTGCCCGTCTGAACGCCTTCCAGATGATGGAGCACTTGCATGGCAAAACGCCTGCGGTTGTCCGGATGGCGCATATGTTCGGCATGCGCCTCGAGGGCGCGCTTTGCTTCGGCGATCTCGTGCCGAACCTCGGGGTCGGGCGTGGCAGTGTCGGGCAGTGATAGCGCGTATAATTCCTGCTGCCGCTCGATAACTGCGGGCGGCATGTTTAGTCCTTCCGCTCGCGTTTGTCCCTGACCCAGGATTCGCGGAAGTCGCGCGGCGAGGATGCCCTTCGCATTGGCGAGGAGTCTATTGCGCTCGACGAAACGCTCGAAGGCGGGGAAAAGAGGTGGGCTGGCACTATCGGACATATCGAACCTTGGTCGGAGAGGTCAGGAATGCGTGATATCGAAGAGGTCGCGATCAACTCGACGCAGCAGTGATGGATATTCGTTGGAAATGAGGGCGAGGCGCCGCGCAGGGCGCGAGAGCGCAACATAGGCACGGTTCAATGTGAAATTCAGTGCGGCGCTCTCGACATCCTCCAGGCCCAAGACGATGCATGCGTCGAATTCAAGCCCCTTTATCCGCTCGACTGAAGTAGTGACGAGACCGTCTCCCCCAGCTGACCAGAGAGGCGCGAGAGGAACGCCTACCTGCTCAAGCGCGGATCGCAATTGTTTCAAAGACTGCTCGTCCTCGTTGATCTGGAGAAGCGCAATGCTGCGGACGACATGGGACCTTCGCAGGACGGAAACGAGCTGCCTGATCCGCAAAGCCTGATCCCGCGGCGGCGCGATGATGAGCTGAGGCTTCTTGTCGTGCAGGGTGGTATTCACCTCAAAAGTGGGGCGCTCCTTGAACGCTATCTCATAGAACCCCTGTAGGAATCGTCCTATCTGAAGGCTCTGCCGCATGTTCCGGGCAAACGGGTAGATCTGCTCCGCCCCCTTGCCGCGAAGAGATCTGCCGATGCGAAGTGCATCGGTTGTTCTCATTCCGTGTACCGGGCTGACGATCTGCCGAAAGTCGGCCGAGACTGTCAGTGCACCGTCCGGGTCGACCAACGAAGCAATGAGTGATGCTTCGGCTACGCAGAGATCCTGGGCCTCGTCGATCGCAACGTGCGTCCAGCGCTCGTGGCCTGAAATAGCCGGTACAATCGCCGATGGCACTTCGCGGAATCGCAAGTCAGGATCAGTTGCTTCAGGTAGTGCAAAGCGCAGGAGCCAAGCGAGCCAAGATCTGTCTTCGGGGCCAAAGCCGCGCTCAGCCCATTCAGAGATTGCATTCTTTAGTATCTCGGCTTCGTCAACGCGAGCGCCTGTGCCCCGCCTCATTCTGTGGGCGGCTTCCGACCCGCGGGATCCAAAGTACGTTGCCACGGACGAGAGCGGGTCGTAGACGAAGTACAGCCACTGTTGAAAAAGCTGATCAAATCGGATTCTTACCCCTGCGTGCATCCCCTGGCGTGCTGCAGTGTAGCTGCTCGTTACACCCCGGAATATCGCTCCCATCGTGAGCTTCGATCGCAACGGGTCGCTTCCGACGGTTGCTCGTTCGGCAACAGTTCGAAGACTGTTCGCCAATGCGGTCAAACCCTCGACACTGTTTGCATCAACCCTCGCCCAAGGCGCTTCCGCGCCCGATCCGAGACGATCAGCGACTTGATTTTCATAGACCTCCCAGAGGCGAGTGAGATCGTGGTGATCTGAAAGGCCGAGCACAGCCATTCGCGCAGCGATATCCAACGGAGGCAGCTTTCGCTGACGCGGTCGGGCATTGTGCTTGTAGAGCCACACTTGATCCAAGTAGCTCCCGATGAAGTCGTCTACGGGCTGGACGACGAACGTCGGAATGTTGAGCTGGTCTGCTAGAAGAGCCTTGGCTTGATCGGCGAGGTTCTCGTTAGCGAGGAATACGCGGGTGAGCTCCGGTTTGTAAGGTACCAAGCGTCCATCATTCTGTCGTTGGTCCTGCTGGTCGAACAGAAAGCGAATCCGCTGAAAGGCAACCGTCGTTTTGCCTGACCCAGGGGCGCCAGTGACCACCATAAGGCCCGACATCCGGGAGACAAAGGCAAGCACCTGGTCCTGGGTCATGTGGAGCTTAACGGCTTTTAGTCCGGTCTTTGCTGGCGTAGCTGCCTGCGGACGAACGGCGCCACCCGGTTCGTAGACTGCCGAGACAGTCGGCAAGGTTTCGTCGAAGCGTGCTTTCGCGAGCGGCTCAACGCTCAGAAGGCGATAGCCGTTGGCCCGGACGTCCCGGAAATCGCCGAGGTTAGTGCCTAGCGCCAGCTGAAGTCCTGGGTGGGTCCAGGCGAGCACGGCGACCGTCGTGCCGCCGTACTTGAAGACTTCATTCGCGGAGGACCCAGCGTTGGCATACCACAGCTGCTCCTTTTCGATCACCTTCCCGTCTTCACCTGCCACCTCGGTGTAGGCTTCCACCATCACCTGGAACGGTTGCGCTTCTATCGCCTCAAGAGCAGCCTGCCTTCGGTCAGCATAATCCATTCGGCCTCGATCGTGGTCCGTTAGACCAAAGCGGCTATCTACCGGAGCCAGCGCCGGGCGAAGACTTACAAGTTCAGCCCTGGCTGCGCCGGCCGCGATCTCGGCATGGCGCTGGTCACGCGCAACGCGCTCGTCGAGCTTTGAGATTGAGGTGATAGTGTTCATTGCCCCCCCAAGATGTTACCCCGGCGCACCATCGCCGAGACGAAATTCGTTTGCAAGCCGACCTGACAGCGAACATCTAAACTCCTCGCGCGCGCGCGCGACGATGACGTCGCATCGGAAATCCGTCACATGAAAAATCAGCTGAGACGATGTCGGTGGTTATCTTCGAGGCCGATAGCGCCCCGAATCCCCTACTCGGGTCCCACGTCTCACGCCGCTCGGCGCTCCGGGACGAGCGGTGCCGCCAACTCGTGTAGGCGAGCATTTGGACAAACCCGCCGGGCGATATCACAAAGATGCTGGTGATGCGTCAGGTAGATTACCTGGCCCACTTTCGCCATATCGGCAAATAGCCGGAAGGCTTCCTCGGCACGGAAGTCGTCGAACGTCTCCATGATGTCGTCGGCAATGAAGGGAACAGGAGTTCGAGATTGGGCGAACTCGTGGTAGCCGGCAACTCTGAGCGCGAGATAGAGTTGGAAGCGTGTCCCCTTTGACATTTCCTGCGCAAGCTTGGAACTCCCATCAGCCCCGATGCCAATAAGGACTTCGGTGTCCTTGTCAGGCTGGGTCGCCAGACCACGATAGGCGCCACGGCTGATCACCTGAAAAGCCCCCGAGGCGCGAAGCATCATCGAACTGCGATGCTTGTCGCGATAGAGGCGCAAGGCTTGCTCGGCCGCTACGACGCCGGCCCTGAGGCGGAAGTAGCTGAACGCCTTATCCTCAATTTCCAGGAGGACCGTGCGCCGTTGCTCCTCAAGAGCAGCCACGGCACTATCGCCGTCGACGGCATCCACCTCGTCGGACGCTTTGCTGTATGCCGTAAACAACTCTCGTACGCGCCGATCCTGATCCTCAAACCGGGCCCTGAGTTCTACCTGCTCGGAGTCCAGCGCAGGCCGATCCGCGGCGTCAAGCATCTGTTCGACATCGGCAATGTCCTGGACCGATAGCGCGTCTCGGATTTCGCGCTCGATGATACTGGACCGCCGGCGCAAGTCTCTCCTTTGCTCGATCATGCGCAGCTTTTTCTCTGCCTCCTGCAAGGATGATACTCCGAACAGCTGCGTCATTTCAGATTTGCGGCGCTCGCAAACCGCGATTTCAGCTTCCAGGTCCCGGTCTTTGAGAACCTGATCCTCCAGAGCAAGGTGCTTGGATTCCTTTTCCGCCTTTTTCGATCGGGCCTCTTCCACTCTGGCGGACATCAGCGCCCAGAGTCTCAGGGCACTCTCGGCTGGTCGATCTAATCCGAGTTCCGCGGCCATGACTGCAAGCTCGCGTGAGAAGGCCGCCTGATCTTCCTCCATCTTGGCGATGCGATCTGCTAAACCGGCTTGTCGTTGAGCGGCCGGGCCGAGCTCGGCAAGTCTGTCCATGACCTCCTTGACGGTCGCGAGGCTGGGGATAGTCCCTTCCGTGCCGAGCCAGCAGCTCTTGCAAACCTCAGCCCATGACGCGTCCCATTGCGCCTCGTCGGCAGTTGCCTTGTCAAGGGCTGACTGGCGGGAAGCCTGCTCCCTTTCGCAGCGTTCAAGTTGCTCCCTCAAGTTCTTGTTTTCGACTTCAAGATCAACGGCGGATTGGGCCCTGGCCAAAAGCGCTTCGTAGGAGTCAGAGTGATCCTGGGAAACGGCTGCCGCCGATAGTGCCGCCGAGAGCCGGTTGCGCGCCGCCGAGCCGTCCGCTTCGGCCTGGCGTAAGTCACCTTCGGCCTCCCGGAGCAAGTCGGCTGTCGCGAGGACCATTTCGCGGCGTCCCAGCCATGCCTCAAGCCCACCTAGCTTGATGTCCCCAGAAACAGTCAGAGCCATTTTCCGAGCGGACTCCAGAATTTCGGCCCTGATAGCTTCGCGTTTCGACTTCGCCGCGTTCAGCAACTCCGCTGAGCGCTCTAATTCCGCTTCCGCGACGGCGAGCCTCTGATAAGTTTGATTCAGCTTCGCCAGGTCGCTCATGTGTCCCAGCCGTGCGCTGGTGATCAGGTCGTCTTTCCGCAGCTCGATCTCAAACGCCGCAGCGGTCGATTCATCGAGCGCGTCACGATGCGTAGCCCATGCCGCTTCACGCGCTGATCGCGACGTCGCTGCCTCATGATCGTCCACGACGCCGGTGGAATTCTTCAATGCATCCAGTTCGGCTCGCAAACACCGCAGCTCACTCGTGAGGCGCCCGCTGTCATCGCTGTAGCGATCGATCTCGGCTTCCGCTTTAGACAGAGCTGACTTCCAGGCCTCCAGCTCAGAAGGTGCCGGCACTCTCATTTGCCGTACCTGGTCAACGCTTTCACCCCACGGTCGGAGTTCCGACATCTGCTGCGCCAGTGTTTCTTTAAGATCCACACGGGAGCGTTCGGCGACACGGCGACGGGCGGCATGATCGTTCTCTCGAAGAGCCGAGAGCTCCCTCGCCAGCGCTGCAATGGCTTTGCCGTTTATGGAGGCAGCGGCTTCGCTCGACAGCTTGCTCCGCAACTCGATCAGACGGCGGTTCGCCTCTTCGGCTTCGCGCTTCGCGTTGTGAAGTGTCGCGTCGATACCGGAGCGGCGTTCAACGAGATCTCTGATGCTTCCAGAAATGCGACTTCCGAGCATCAGGCTGCTCGGCTCGTCTCCTTCAGGGCGCTCGAGAAGCCGCAGAATATTCGCAATTTCCCGGTCGACTTCCATCAATTGCAGGCGACGGTCCGGCAGATCCCTTGCAGCAGTGACATAACGGGCGTGCAACTCGCCGACAGCGTCCATCCTTTGCCCCAAGGTGAGCGCGGTGTCGTCAACGGCAATGGCATTGAGCCCTTTCTCAAGCTCGGCGATGGACGCTTTCGCCGTCTCCCGCTTCACGGCAAGCTCGATGTCTTCCTGATGAATTGCCGGAAGTTCGTTTCCCCACGAAGGCGGCGCTTCGGGAACATCTTGCAACTCAGCGAGACTGTCGCGAATGTCCCGCAATTCCGCCAGTCGTGGCAGTGCGGTCAGCAGGTTCTTGATCTCGTCAAGCCGAAGCTGCGTCCGGGTTCGGTCAGCCATCGCCTCGTCATAATGTGACAGTGACCGCTCCTTGGTTTCCACCATCTGGCGGTAATGGGTGGCGAGCGTGTCAATCTGCTCTTTTCGCTCCTTCAGATCGGAAAGCTGACTTTTCAAGTCGCCGATTTCACTGCTGCGGGCCCGGAGTTTGAAAAGGCCGTCGGCCTGCGAACGCAATTCAACAAGTGTCTGACTTAGTGCGGCCAAACCTGTGCTTGCCGAAAACAGAAGCTGTCCGAGATCACCCTTGCTGGCCAGGATGCTCTTCCCGCCTTCCTCAAGGGTGTCATCGTCGAGTGAAAACATCGAGCAATAGACGTCCCGCTCAACTCCACCAAGCTCGCCCAGTATCAAATGTTCGCCGATCGGCTGATCACCCGGACCGAGCAGACTGTTTTGGGGCTTCTTGATCCGGACAAGCTCCCGGGCAACACCGCCGATGTCCAATGCAGCTCCGATGCGCATCGTTGAGTATGGGTGGAGGAAATCATAGCGGCTGCGGGACTCGATGCCGAAGAGAAGGTCGAGGAATGCAGATAGGGCGGTTGATTTGCCCGCCTCGTTCGGACCGTAGATAATATGTAAATCTGGACGGCCCGGCTCCACGGGCCCGAAGTCGATGTGCTTGTCGGTGAATTTGCCGTAGCGGGTAAGGTCAAGCCGGTTTATGCGCATCATGCAACCTCCAGCTTCCGACGATGGAGCCGGGCGAGCACATCTTCGACCCCGTCCTGCGCGAGCAGGAGCAACGTGGCCCAAAACTCCTCCTGATCAGCACCGAACATACCTCTACTTTCGGGCGGCAGATGACCACGAAGCTCCTCCCCAATATCGATGAGCGCGGCATGGTAAGCTTCCGAGCCGATGATCTCGCTTCCGACAAGCTCTCGAAGTTCGACGAGTGGATCCCCGTTGGACCCATCTGCGGAAACGAGGTCGGTGCACTGGATCTCCACTTTCTCGATCCAGGTCCGGCCAATGACAGATGCTCTGTGCTCGGCTTCGGTCTTGACGAGGTCGGCGTCGTGACGGAGCTGCCATGCGAGCGGCGTTCGTCCGGTGAAGGAAAGCCGGACGACAAGATGTTCGGAATTTGCAGCTTCCCGTGCAGCCCCCAAGGTGCCTACTACCGTGGCCACCATCTGACGCCAGTCTGCGATGCCATCGAGATCGATCACGACGCGCTCGAACTGTGCGATGCTGGTGAACCTCTCCTCAACATGGACGGTTCGGTCATCGGCGATCGTAACAAGACTCACCGATTTCGGACCGGATTCGTTGATGTCGCGCCCTTGGGGCATGCCAGGCATTACGATCGTGCAGCGTCCGGTACTGATTGAGCGCTTGTGAATGTGACCGAGCGCCCAATAGTCGAACTCTGCCGCCTCCAAATCCGAGACGTTGCAGGGTGCGTAGGGATCGTGCCCCCCGGTTCCTGCGAGGCTGGTGTGCAGAAGACCTATGTTCACAGCGCCTTCGACCCGTGGCCTGTACTTTCCGACCAGACTTTCCGGACACTGGGCCTGCGCAAAGCTCAGTCCGTGAATGACCACAGGGGTCGCTAGAGCCCCCGATTCGAGCGCGATAGCCTCCGGGCGTCCACCGTAAACTTTTACGGTTTCTGGGTACGTCAGTTCTCTGGTGATCTTCGACAACGCATCGTGGTTACCCCGGATGATGAACACCCGGACTCCGGCTTGGTCCAGTCGGCGGATTTGCTCGGAAAGGAACCGCGCAGTTTTCATGGAGGTCTGATCGCCGTCATAGAGATCACCTGCGAGAAGAAGCGCGTTGACCTGCTCGGATAGGCAGAGATCGACGATATTGACAAAGGCACGCCGCGTCGCGTTGCCTATCAGTTCGCCTAGTTCCGGGTTGCGCAGCGCAAGCGACCGAAGAGGCGAATCCAGATGAACGTCCGCCGTATGAACAAATCGAAAAGCCATGCCCTCACCTTTTGCCTTCGCGTGGGAAGGCTTTGATTCCCCGAAACAGATACTGGGCTGCGCTTAGGTTCCTGCCTAGGCTGCCAATCCCTCGCGATTTCAGGTTTCCACAGGCTAATGACAGAACCTGTCACCAGGAGGGGATCGTGTTGTTCCCGCGGTTCAAAGCTGGTTGGGAAATTGCATTCTATGGAAGGGAGGGAAAGTCAGAGCGCTGGTGCGTTTCAACCATTCGGCTAAGGGCCTCCGGCGCCACGACCTCTACCTTGTCTCCCCACATGTAGAGGTGCCAGCACATCTCCATATGACCGGACGCCCAGAAACGCACGATCAGTGAACCGTCGGATTGATCCTCCAGGATCTGAGCCGGATGGAACAGGAAAGTTCGCGCGTGCGGCGCTGCGTCAGGCTTGAACTTCCAGATGACTTCGCCAAACTCACTGTCGTTCTGAAAAGCTCCGAACGCCTTCCGCGCATGCGCATGAATGTCGAAGCCTGGATCGCGTTCGAAGACCTCGCCGGTCAGTTCCGCGCGTTCGATCTTCTCAGCCACGAAGTGCCTGAGCGGACCCGCGCGATCGGTTGTTTGCCTGGCCACCAGATAGCGTCGGATTCCGATCAACACGCCGTAAGGTTCCACCATTCGCTCGGTTGATGTCGCTGACCCGCGGGACTGGTAGACGATCTTCAACCGCTGCGATCCCTTAAGCGCCGTTGCTATCGTCGAACCCACATGGGGCGCCAGCCTTGTCGTGGGCCCCGGGCGGGCTGCGAGACCCTGCGCCTCAAGCAATGCTTCATGGTCGGTTTCCAGACGTGCGATACGATTCCCCGGCACCAGCGCCAGTATCTTTTCTCGCAGAGAACGGAGTTGCTCGGCCTCCAGACCTTGAGCGTTCCGTTCCAGTGTCTCGATCGAGAGATCCAGGGCCGCCAGTTCATTGGGAGTAAGCGTGAGCAAATCGCGCAAGGCTCCCGTCTGCAATCGCCAACGTTTACGTCCATCGTCTTCGAAGCTGGGTTCGGTATCGGGAAATTGAACTTCGAGCGTATGCAGCATCCGCTGCGCCGTGCGTTTGGATACGCGAAACCGCTCCCCGACATCGTCAACTGTCACGCCCATTCTTCGGGCTGCAACATACGTTGCAAGCTCAATCAGCTGCTGCGCCTTTTCAAATGACATCGATCTTCACCAATCCGGGTGACAGCTATTGTCACGATCAGTGCTTACGGTTCTATTATGAGTTGGGTGGGGGAGTGAAATGAAACTGGAAGGCTCGGAGATTTTGCTTTCCGCATCAGACCTGATGCGGTTCATGGGCTGTAATCATGCGACCGCGATGGATCTCAGATACGCGAAGGGGGAACCTCTTCTCCCCGCCGAGGACACGGAGGATGCCAAGATCCTCCAGAAGCAGGGCGACGCCCACGAAGCGAAGTTTCTTGCCAAGCTGCGTGCAGAAGGCCATCGCGTTATCGAGTTCGGCCGCGACATGGATTTGCCAGCCGCTGCCAAAGAAACGCGTGCGGCGCTTTTTGCCGGCGCGGATGTCCTCTTCCAGGGCGCGTTTTTCGGGCTGCCCTGGGGCGGGTGGTCCGATTTTCTCATCAAGGTCAATAAGCCATCGTTGCTGGGCGCCTATTCCTATGAGGTCGTCGATACCAAGCTGAAACGGAAGCCGGACCCGAAACACATTCTGCAGCTTGTGCTGTATTCGGATCTTTTGGCTGAGGCCCAGGGTCTTCAACCGGAATATGCCCACATTGAGCTGGGGAACGGTGAGCGTTTCTCCTTCAGGCTATTGGGATATGCGGCATATGCTCGCCATGCACGATCCCGGCTGGAACGTTTTGTAGCCGATCCGCCCGTGACCTCTCCCGATCCGGTGAAGATGTGCGATCTGTGCCGCTGGCGCGAGGTTTGCCAGACGCATTGGGAGGAGTCGGACAGCCTTGCCCTTGTGGCCGGCATCTCCAGGAGCCAGCGGAGCAAGCTGATTGCAGCTGGCGTGACGACAATGGCTGCCCTTGGGCGGCACAATGAAGGAGTCCCGAAGCTAGCGGAGACGACGCTGAGCAGGTTGCGAACCCAGGCTCGTCTGCAGACAGCGCGGCGGGCCGGAGGGCGGCCTTCGTTCGAACTTAAGCCGTTCGACCCTAGCCGGGGCCTAGCTCTGCTTCCGAAGCCCGATGCAGGAGACCTGTTCTATGACATCGAAGGCGACCCCTTCTACGAGGACGGGCTGGAATATCTCCATGGGGTCTGGTTAGGCAGTGGAGGCAGTGGAGAGTTTCGAGATTTCTGGGCGCACAATCGCACGGAAGAGAAAGAGGCGCTGCGGCAGCTGATGGTCTTGTTCGAGGACCGTCTGAAGCGGTTCCCGAGAGCACACATCTATCACTACGCCGCGTACGAGGTTTCGGCCCTGCGCCAGCTCACCAGCAGTCATGGCGTAGGCGAGGCGCTGCTGGATCAGATGCTCAGGGAGAACAGGTTCGTCGATCTCTACAGCGTGGTCTCGGCAGGTCTGATTGCGTCGGAACCGCGCTACTCGCTCAAGAATCTGGAAGTTTTCTACATGGAAGCACGCACCGGGGAGGTGAAGACTGCCGGTGGCAGCGTAGTCGCCTACGAAAAATGGCGCGAGACGGGCGACCAAAGCATTCTCGATGAAATCCGCGACTACAACCGGGTTGACTGCATCTCCACACAGCTGCTCCGCGACTGGTTAATAGCCGAGGTGCGTCCCCCAAACATGGAATGGCGGGATCGAGGAGGGGCGGCCGAAGGCGCCGGCTGCAATCTTGGGAGAGTTGCTGCCGAGCAAGCAGCCGCGGACGAACTGCGGGAAAGGCTGCAGCCAGTTCGTGCCCAACTAGGGGATCGGCTGGCCGACTTGCTGTTTGATCTGAGCTACTTCCACCCGCGAGAAAAGAAGCCGGCCTGGTGGTCGATCTTTGACAAGATAGGGAGGGAGGCGGATGAACTGGTGGATGATCTCGACTGCCTCGGCGGGCTGGAGGCTGTCTCGGCAACGTCTGTCGCCGGCAGGTACTGGCAGCGCACCTATGAGTTTCCGGCGCAGGAGACGAAGATCGACGTGGGAGATTGCCATATCGAGGTGGACGGCCTGCCGTCTTCCGCGAAGCTGATCGAGATCGATCGAACTAGCAATCGCGCGGTCGTGCAGTTTTCAATAAACCGCTACGACGATGCACCCGAATCGACGTGCCTGGTTCCTGCGGGACCGCTGGATACCCGGACCATCGAAGGCGCCATTCAACGCGCGGTGGCCTCAATCATTCGGGATGATCGGCAGTTCCCGGCAATCCTGGATTTCTTGCAGCGTTGCAGACCTCGCTTCCTGAGCCATGGTAGACAGCCGAACATCATCGATCAGTCTTCAGATGTCGTTCCGGAAGTCATCACCGCAGTCCGTGACCTCGATCGCAGTACAGTGGCCGTCCAGGGACCACCTGGCACTGGAAAGACTTACGTCAGTTCCTGCGCTATCCTGGATTTGGTCAAGCGAGGGAAGCGGATGCGGTCGCTTCCAACAGCCACAAGGCCATCGACAATCTGCTGTGTGCGGTGGTCGACAGAGCAAACGAAGCCGGCACATCGGTCGCCATAGCAAAGAAGGGGGGAGACGGCTTCCACGATCCGTATGGTTCCATCTACGTCACGTCCAAAAATGAAGACAGTCAGTTGATCACGGCCTCAGTGGTGGGCGGGACGGCTTGGCTGCTCTCGAGGCCAGAATTCCAACAGGCTTTCGACTATCTGTTTGTCGACGAGGCTGGCCAGGTTTCGGTGGCGAACATCGTTGCAATGGGCACCTGTGCCAAAAACATCGTGCTGGTTGGCGATCCTATGCAGTTGCCTCAGCCGATTCAGGGTTCGCATCCTGGAGAAAGTGGGCTGTCATCGCTCGAGTATCTGCTCGCCGGGCATAACACTGTTCCGGCCGACATGGGCATTTTCTTGCCAATATCACGCCGGATGCATCCCGCTGTGTGCCGGTTCATATCCGACATCATTTATGAGACCCGGCTCGCGTCAGATGAAGGCGCCGCCAGACAAGCGATCATCTCAGATGCCAATCGATCCTCAGGTGTTCACCTTGTGGAAGTTCAGCACACTGGTAACAGACAGGTCGCTGTCGAGGAAATCGATGGTATCCGCCGCGAAATGGATCGCCTCATCGGAGTCAGGTTCCGCGATCGTGATGGCAAAGAAAGAAGCCTGACGCTTCAAGACATCCTGATCGTTGCGCCCTACAACGCGCAGGTGAATGCCCTGAGAGGATCGCTTCCCCTTGGTTCCCGGATCGGAACCGTCGACAAGTTCCAAGGGCAGGAAGCTCCTGTCTGCATGGTATCCATGACCACTTCGTCGGCGGATGAAATCCCGCGCGGGGTCGATTTCCTCTTCAGCCTCAATCGGATCAACGTCGCGGTATCGCGGGCGCAGGTGCTTGCCTTGGTTTTTGCGAATCCACGGCTCCTGGAGGTCCACTGCAACAACGTTCACGAGATGCGGCTCGTAAGCATGCTTTGCGCCCTGCGGGAATACAGCGGGAGTCAGATGGATTCAGGCCCCCCAGTTACTTCGAAAGAGCGAGCGGCATGACAGGAAATGGCACCCCCCTCTCCTATCTTCCAGGGGACGAAGGAGGGAGGAGAGATCAATGTATACGCGCCATGCAGAAACCCGCTGCCAGCAGCGGGGGATCAAGCCGGAAGTCATCGACGCAATCCTCGCCTATGGGCGCCGCAAGCGGCGCTTTGGTGCCGACGTATATTTCATGGACGGCAAGGCTCGATCTCGCGCCATGGCCGAGCTCGGGCGGAGCTATGCTAAGGTGTCCGACCGCCTCAACACTTATCTTGTCATCAGCGATGATGGTCAGATGATTACTGCGGGAAAGCGATTGGGCCGGCTGAAATTCTGAATGGGAGTTTGTAGATGAAGCCGCAGCCCGCGTCCGAAATTCTCCCGCGCCTTTACGAACGTGACATCGACGTGTTGTTGCAGGAGGAACTTCTATTCAACTCGGGCGTCCAAACTCTATTCACACGTGCGCTGGATTTGTATGGTTTCGTGCGATTTGTCGATTGCCGCCTATCGGTGTTTGACGAATCCGGTGAAACTGATGTGCTGACGGCAATTGAGATAGACGGGCAAAAAGGGGTTCTTCTGATAGAGAACAAAATAGATGCCTGTTTCCAACCTCGCCAGGCGGAACGTTATCGGGAAAGAACGCAGGCGCTGGAAAGCTCCCACGGTTTCGCCCGCTGTGTGCTTGTGGCGCCCAAGTCCTACGTTGGAAGTCTAACTCCTTCCGTCTCCGCATTTGATGCCATTGTCCCTTACGAAGAAATCGCCGCAGCAATCGAGCAGGAGGGTACCTCCCGGGCACTGCACCGAGCATCTCTGATCAGGCGAGCCATCGAAAGAGCCCGATCCTCGTATATTCTTGTCGAAGCGCCTGCAGTGACATCCCTGTGGGAGCGTATTTACGGTATTGCGAGCAGTGAATTTCCTGCCTTGGAAATGAAACCTCCGACCGGGAAGGGAAGCAATTCAAGCTGGGTCATCTTCAAAGGCGCTCTCCCGCCGAAAGTGACAATCGATTGGAAGATCAAGAAGGCCACAGTTGATCTGTCGTTCTGGCCCGGTGCTTCGGCTCGCGCTATTGAGGACGCTGATCTGACGCCGGACGCAAGGACCAAGCTGAGCAACGCGGTGCTTCGGACGCTGGGCTCCACGAGAGTGCTGACCATGCCTGTTTCGCACGCTCCGTCGGATTTCAGCCGCATCACTGATGAGGGAATTAGAGAGGCTTTGACGGCCGCAACTTTGTTGCTCGATTTCCTTCTGCAACGGGAAGCAAAGGTCACCGCAACTGGTAGATAAAGTGGTCTTGTTGCGTGGCTGGTGTTTCACGCAGGGGCAGTCCCAGACCACCCGTCCATTCGCGACGTGTTGCTCCGCCGGCATGGTATGGCGGTTAACTAGAATAGATGGGACCGTCCTGAATCCTGAATCCACCCGATTGAGACATAGAACGCTCCATCGCAGTATCATCCGAGCCAATGCGACGGCCGGCTCGGTCGCGCCAAAAAACAGTCGGTCCGGCTCAGGACGCAGCCCCTGAATAACTGCCTTTCGGGCCGCTTTGAAAACATTTCCGCGTCAACGCCGAACAGGATTCGTGAGGCTATTGCACTCAGCCAATCTTCGTGCTTGCTCGGCGGCTCTTAGGGTGCGCCTGAGGAGCCGACTGATAAAGACTACATTTGCGGGACGGATGAGGGGGTTAAGTGAAGGAAGAGGCATTCAAAGCGTGGCTCGAGGATGGTGGCGCAAGAACAGAGACTGGACGTAACACTCGCGCCTATGCCGTTCGTACGATCGAAAGCAATCTAGCAGCACTCGGCTTGCCCGATGCCGACCTCGACGACGCGTGGAAGGCCGATCGCTTTGAACAACTGCGCCAGAGGCTGAAGGATCTGCGCGAGGACTTCGCAGCCGGCGGTACCGAATATAAAATTCTGATGCCCAAGTCGGACAAGCCATATAACCGACTATCGAACTGGCGATCTTGGCTCGGCCAATACGGCCAATTCTTGAGCGGTGAACCGCGGGGAGAACGTGATGCCGATCGTATCCGCCAGTATGTGCTTGAACACTTTATTGAAACCGCAAGGGAACGCGATGCAGAAGCGGTCGATGTGTTGGTCCACGACGTCAATGAGGCGCTTGGCCTCAACAAAGCATGGCCGAACATCTGCCAAGCTATCACTGGCCCAAAGTTCTTAGAAATGGCCGACGTAGAGCCGCCCGAACAGATTGGCAGGGACCAAAGTTCGGCGACAGTCTTCCGGTTTCGCTTGGGTCAAGCGGCCACTTCGGACGCCAACGAGGATGGCGCCCGACCATTTGTCCTGTTCGACGCAATGGGGGAGGCGTTCAGACCGGTCAAGCACTACAACCGCCAAACGGACCACTCGGCCTACCGGATCAAACCGCCGGGAGCGAGCAACGAGACGGTCGAGGCCTTAGAGGTCGACACCATTGCCGAAGTTGCACGCGCCATGCTCGTCGAAGGTCGGCCCGCAAGAATCAAATCCTTTCGAGGCGGCCCGGTGAACTATCTCGCCTACGGAAAACAAAAACTTGTCCGCTATGAGCTTGATCCGACAATGGCCAAGCAAATTGGAGTTCCACCACAGGGTGAACTTGCGCAAACGATGAACCTCAGTCGCGATGTGTTCAAGCGACCTGACCCTCAAAATGAGATGGACCAACACGTGGCTCAACCAACGAATCTGATTTTTTTCGGGCCGCCGGGTACGGGCAAAACCTTCGCTACCGCAGCGGAGGCGCTCCGACTTTGCGGCGAACCAGTGCCCGAAGGCCGTGAAGAACTGATGGCGGCCTATCGTCGCTTGTCGGACGCCGGTCGCATTGAGTTCGTCACCTTTCACCAATCGATTTCGTATGAGGATTTCGTCGAGGGGCTGCGGCCAACGCAAGCGAGCGAAGATGGCGCCGCCGGTTTCGAGCTGAAGCCTGAGCAAGGGGTATTCCGCCGAATTGCGCGACGTGCGGAGACAAGCACGGGACCAGGCGATGTGGAGTTCTCCATCGGAAGTCGCCAAGTATTCAAGATGTCGCTTGGGGAGGCGGCCAACCCCGAGGATGCCCATCTGTTCGAGGAGGCGATCACGAGTGGATACACACTGCTCGGCTTTGAGGATATCGACTGGAGCGATGATCGCTTTGCTGATCGCGACTCCATCATCGAGGCGGTGCGCTCACAAGGCGTCCGCGAAGGTGGCGAACCCAACGCCATGAGCGGTCGAGTCCAGATGCCGTTCATCTTTCGCAACTGGGTCAAGCCCGGCGATATCGTGGTTGTGTCCAAGGGCAACAGCCTGTTCCGCGCAATCGGCGAGGTGACCGGAGACTATCAGTTCGTTCCGCGCCAGGGAGGCGGTTACGCACATCGTCGCGCGGTGCGGTGGCTGTGGGTGGATCGCGCCGGTGTGCCCGTGAGCGAGATCTATGCGCGCAACTTCACGCAGAAATCGATCTATCTGCTGAGTGACGCTGACCTGAACGTACCTGCGCTCGAACGCTATATCGCCAGCCAGCAGGACGCGGGCACCGGCGCGCCCGAGCCGTTTGTGCTGATTATAGACGAAATCAATCGTGCCAATATCTCCAAGGTATTCGGAGAGCTGATCACGTTGCTCGAACCGGACAAGCGCATTGGCCAACCCAATGCCTTGAAGGTTCGACTGCCTTATTCGGGTGATGTGTTCGGCGTGCCGGCAAATCTCCATATCATTGGCACGATGAACACCGCGGATCGCTCGATCGCGCTGCTCGACACCGCTCTCCGGCGCCGGTTTGAGTTTCGCGAACTTATGCCGAACGCTTCGTTGCTCCACACGGTTGAAGGCATTGACCTTGGAATGCTACTCGCCTCGATAAACGAGCGCATCGAGTATCTTTTTGATCGTGAGCATCAGATCGGCCACGCCTATTTCATCAACTGCAAGTCCCGCGCCGATGTCGATGAGGTGATGCGGCACAAGGTTATCCCGTTGCTCGCCGAGTACTTCTATGAGGATTGGGCGAAGGTCGCCGCAGTCCTCGGTGACGGGCACGACAGCGAGGGCGACCGTGAGGGTGGTTTCATTGATCGGCGTCGGCTAAAGCCACCCAAGGGAAACGGCAGCGATGAGGATGCCGCGCCCCGATATCGGTGGAGCGTCCGCGATGCCTTCTCGTATGACGACTTCGCAGCTGTATGATCCGTCGCACAATCCTCGAATGGCAAACGATTCGCTACGGCGAGGCGGCCGATGAAATCCCAGTACTAGCAGCCGATCGTATCGCTGCGATTGCGGCGGCGTCGCCGCTCGCTGGCCGGGGCGGCGGCGGTGTCCTTGAGCATGGACGCAAGCAGCTTCGTGCGAGAGGGGTCGTCGGCGTGATTGCTGCCGAAGGCTGTGCGATGGAAATATTGCCCAAGATCGACTTTCCAGGCGAGAATGGCGCCGAGATGACCGGCAGCATCCGCCGTCGTCTCGTCCACATGCTCGCCGTCGCGTTAGACCTGAAGATCGATGCAGGCCAGGTCACGACGCTAGACTGGCAGCGAGAGACGCTGCTCGAAATCCTGATCCGGTTGTTTTCTGAGAAGCTGGTCGATGCTGTTCGGCAGGGTATGCCGCGGCGCTATGTCGAACATGCCGATGATCTGCCCGTGCTGCGCGGACGGCTCGACGTGACGCGGCAGTTCACGATCCTCGCCGCCGAACCATCGCGGCTGGCTTGTCGCTATGACTCCTTGACCGCCGATATTGCCCTCAACCGGATCATGAAGGCTGCTGTTGCCCGGCTCGTTCGCATCGCACGGACCGCCGACAACCAGCGCCGACTGCGCGAGTTGGCATTCGCCTATGCCGATATAGCGGATGTGCCTATTTCGGTCCTGCGCTGGGATGAGGTCGTGCTTGATCGGACCAACAGCCGCTGGCGCGAGTTGCTCAATCTCGCTCGCCTGCTGCTTGGTGAGCGGTTCCAGACGACCTCTGCCGGTTGCAGCGACGGCTTCTCTCTGCTGTTCGAGATGAACACCCTGTTCGAGGAATATGTCGCCCGAATGTTGAAGCGTGCGCTGGTGGACACAGATCTCCGCGTCGTCAGCCAAGGTGGACGGCTCTACTGCCTCGAAACTGAAGATCGACGTGGCCTGTTCCAGACGCGGCCGGACATCCTAGTCAAGCGCGGCGACGAGGTCGTGCAGATTATCGACACGAAATGGAAGCGGATCGCCGCCCGTATGGATGATGCCAGGCAAGACGTGTCCCAGGGTGACGTGTATCAAATGATGGCGTATGGTCAGCTCTACAAATGTGATCGGCTGACACTCCTCTACCCTCATCACGCCGCTATGAAAAACAGCGAAGGAGTGCACGCAGTGCACCAAGTCACCGGATGCAGCAATTGGCTGCAAACCGCTACAATCGACATTGGTAGAAGCGAAATGTTCAGCGAGCGGCTGAGGGCAATTACCGACTTCTAACGCGGAACGCTGACGGCTCTCCGTCGAGAAGGCATATCGGCGTGGGACAGTCGGTGCTCAGATGACGGTTCAACTCGGGCACATTGAGCGGGACAGCCGACACGCAATTAGCTGCCAAACTAACCGAAACGGCCGCATTCTCACGATTAACTGCCAAGCGACACCAGGGCGCCCAACAGGCTAATCAATTTCGACTTTTCAACAGCACGAGCGCATCGAAGGCGGCAAGCTTTGCCGCCGTGGCGTCCGGATATGTCCGCCGGGCAAAGTGCTTAATGCCGAGCGCGTCGTTGCTAATGACGCCGCTCCAGTTGTCATTCTTTCGGAAGATCGTAACGACGTAGCCGTCTTCGGAAATATACCAATTCCCTTTTTGCGAAACTTTCCACGCCTTGCGGCCTGGCCATGCCTTACGACGCCTCGCGGCGCTTTTCATGGATTTTTCGCGGCGTTCCGCCCGCTCAAGATTTTCCTCCATGTTGCCCGCGCAGACGCAGCCGACACGAAGGACTTGGGGGCAGTCCGGATGCTCCATGCAATGGACGTAGCGGATGTCGGTTATCTCGCACATTTCGCAGGTCTCGGACGGCGAGCCGAGGTCTTCGATATCCACGCAGGTCCAACCTTTGTGGGGCACGGCCTTTTCCGCCCACTTCCCGCTGCCGGTCATTCCGCAGCCTCCCCCAACAGTGCTGCCTGAACGGCGGGATGAATCTTCGGCGCGGTGGACAGTATGGTGACGCCTTTGCTGGCTCTTGTTAGAGCGACGTACCAATCCTTGCCGTTCATTGCGCCGTTGGCGACAATCACCGCTCGATCGAATTGAAGCCCTTTTACGAGAAGGGTGCTGCCGATGCTTCGTTTTGGAATGATGCGTCCTACATGCCTGATTCTGTTTTGCACGTCCCAGATGGCATCGCTCAGCGATTTTCCTGGCGAATTGATCGCGAGCCGAAGACCGCTCGCCATCGCGTGATACATTTCCCGGCGATAAAGCGTGGTCGCGGGTCGATCCCGGAAGCCCTCCATAAGAGCCAGAACGGAATCAAGGTCTTCGTTTTCGACAGTAGCGATTCCTGTGGCGATAAGATCGCCGAAATTTTTTTGCCCCAACTTGCCGCCCTGGCGGTGCGATACGACGGCCTTCAGGTAGGGCGTTTCTTCCGCGCCGGTCATGCAGTCCGAGATGAAACCCATGACGAATTCGAGCCGTTGCTCACCACTCGACTTGCCGATGTTGCGGACAGCGGCCGCGAGTGTCTTGCACTCCACCGGCTCGATGTTGGTGAAGCCCGAGGCGCCGAGCATTTTCGCAAGCCCTGAGCGCGAGCCAGCGTTCTTGGCGTCTGCGATAACAATGATGCCGTCATTGGCAGCCGGCCCCAGGAGCGCTTTACATGAGCCGACAATCTTCGGGCGATGATAGGCGGCGTCGGCGGGAAGCGCCTGCCAGTCGACGCAGGCCGGGCGCTGCTCCAGGTCCACGCTTTCGCCGGCCTCCAGCTTAAACCTCACGACGCTCAGCCAGTCGGCAAGTTCCTTGTTTCCTTCGCGCAACCATCTGTGCGGCTTTTGCAGCACCGTTATTTTCGGGAAAGACGGAAATACGTCGGCATCCCAGGAGACAGGGACCTGGCCGCCAAAACTGAATATCGCCTGCATCGGATCGCCGAACACGCAGGTTGGAAGTATCTGCGCGAGAGCGTCGATGACCTTGTGTTGGAATTGGGTGCAATCCTGATACTCATCGACAAATAGCCCGCCGTAAGAGGCGCGCAGAACATTTGTGACCGTCCCCGCGTCAAGCAGCTTCACCGTGGCATCGTATATCGATTGCCAGTCCGCATCTGTGCGAGGGGCTGCTATGTGAATGCCCGATCGTGCCGGGAAGGATGCGGCGTATCGAAGACACCATCCGGCTATCGTTTCGATCCGATAGCGTGATTTCGGCACAAGTTTTTTGTCCATGCGCCAGCGGAGCGCGTCCACGCCTGCATGGGTGTGGGTGAGAATGAGACGGCGGCCAGCGGAGACTAGGGTCGCATTCACTATCTGCTCGGTTTTGCCGCACCCGGCGGCAGCAATCACGCTGCCACGCGCGATGCCCGCCGCCAATTCTGCTACCGCCTCCTCGAGTATCTCATCCATCCACCCACCCACGGATGTCTGCAACTCCCTTGGCGAAGGGCTGGTTCGGGATATTTACCAGCGCCGCGAAGACGATTTCGGCGACGCGTTCGCCGCGCGAAATCTCTTTGAACCATCCGGGCTTCTTCTGGTTCTTTTTGCCTTTCGCAGCTTTTCCGAGCGTCCACCGGAATCCGGCGGTATCCAGTCCGTCTGGCAATGAGAGATCAGGAATAGCGGCAAGTGCGTTTTCCGCCATCACGTTGTTTATTCGGGCGAGCACCGCCTCACTGCCGACGCACTCTTCGGCGTAGGCGACGAGGGCCTGTAGAGTCGGCCAGGGAAGATCGAGAAACATGCGCTCTTCGGTGGAGCAGTCGTCAGGCCACTCCACGACGCGGCCGCCCATCGCTTTGACAGCGGCAACGGCCGCTTCCGGCGCAGGGTCATCGCGATCGAGCAAGACTAGCGCATCGTAACCGAGCTTGAGAAGATGCCGCGCCAGTGCCGTTGCCGATGAGTTGCCGGTTCCATCCACGGCCGCGACACCAAGGAACGCGAAAGAGTCACGCCCGGCGACTGTCCACATCGCGTCGAACCCGCGTAGCAGGCCAAGTTCCGTGCGGCCTTCGCCGACGATAATTCTCCGGCCAGGAACGCATCAGGCGAAGCCCGCACGTGGCGCTGCGCTTGATCCAAATCCACAGCCGCTTGTGTTACTGCGCTTACGGTCACGGTGCCCGTTTTCGATCGAACCGTGTGTATGTCCTCGGCCCCTGCTTCGCGAATGACCACGGGCGAGTGGCTTGTCAGGAACACTTGCGTATCGGGGTTCTTTCTTTCTTTTTTCAGATATCGGACGAGGCGGGCGATCCGGTGGGGCTCAAGCCCGTGTTCAAGCTCGTCGACGATGGTGATCGTGTCTCCGCCGTCATATTGAAGAGCTGACACCACAAGTCTCGAGGAGCCGGTTCCGAGATTACGCAGCGCAAGACCATCATCGTGCAGCGATATGCCCCCGGAAGAAATCGAGAGCCCTTGAATGTCGAGTTCGGCTTTATACTCCCCGCGCATGTGAACAGCGAATTTCGTGGCGGCGACCTTGGCTTTGGCGACGGTCTCCTTGAACACGTCCGGATTTTCTTTGCTGAACGCCGATCTCGCGTCGCGTCCAATCTTTGCGAGGATTCCCGCTGCCGGCGATTGCGCCTCCTCGAATCTGGTGAGAATTGATTGCCGCCCCCAGCCAAGATGACGATCAGCATAAGAACCAAGTCGACTAGGGACCAGCGCTTTTGCATCCTTGTATCGCAGGGCGGGCGGGTCTTCTGCGGCGTCGCCGATCCGCTCATTAAAGAGCGACCAGCGCGGCTCAAGAGATGAATCGATGGTCACGCGAATAGAGAGTGCGTCTTCCAGGCCATCGCCCGGCTCATCTTCTAGCGTCTGCAAATCCTCATTCCAGCCCCGAAGGTGAAGGCCATAGCGATCATCCGCTTTGAACTCAGCAGGCAGGCCGGCGAGCGTGACGGTGATTTTTGCAGCCTTTTCGACATCAAGATCGAAGAAGTCCGAGTCATCGGCGATCAGATAACTGCGTGGCGTTAGCGCGAGTTCGATGGCGTCGAGAATTGTCGTCTTGCACGAATCGCCGGGACCGATGAGGCAATTGACCCTCCGCGATGGAATCCACTCCAACAGGCGAATGCCGCGAAAGCTCTCAATCTTGATGTGAACGATTCTAGCCATCCCGCCTCCCGACGGCTGATTATGTATCAGACTGCTTCGCGTTTCATCAGAAATACAGCGGAAGACGTGAAAAACGGCAGTTAGATACGGGGGTACTTCTTTGCGATCGGGAGTTAGACGCATCCCGCCAGTTAGTAGTTACCGCTCCCGTACGTTTCGGATCTGGACTGACGAGCATCGGCAGCGGAAACCTGTCGCGCCGGAATCGTTTGGGGTTTCCGAGGACGGCAGACGCCTACGGTCGCAATCCAACGGCGACGACGTTGGTCTGGGTAGGTTTTGGAAGGGGAAGGAGCGCTCTGCCTAAACGCGATGAAACGGAGGATGCTTTTCTGCGGCGGTGATGGCTCGATGCCGAGCCACGCCACGGGCGGGCACGGAAAACGCGACGTGAGTTTCCCCTGCCAAGATTGCATGAGGAGGGCACACACACCGCTGATCTTGCGACTTTCGTCACACAAATCCCCACGCCCTGTAGCGCCCCCTGCCCGTCACTTCGCGGATGCCGAGCTCGGAAACGAGGCCGAGCGCCGCACGCTGCGTGACCTTGAGCTCCGCCGCGATCAGACCGGCCGACACCACCGGCCGCGCCAGGACCAGGTCGATCAGCGCCGGCAGGCTCGAGTTTTTTCGCCGCTTCCTGAGCCGGCGTTCCATCTGACCTTTGGCCAGCGCCAGCCGGTCGAGTTCCTTGAGCCCGGCCGATGCCGCCTCTGCAAAAGCGCCGAGGACCGCCAGCAGCCGGGTGGTGCGGACCGGGCTCTTGCGCCGCTCGCGCGGAACCATCCGCAATCCGGCATTGAGGCAAAACAGATGCGAGCCGACCTTGCCGGTCTGGCGGAGCAGAGCGGCGCCCAACAGCGTGCCTAGCCAATGCTGGTGCTGCAGCGGTTCGATGTCTTGCCACGCCTCCCAGGCGATTGCCGCCTGAAGCAAGGCCGGCATGTTTTCTCCGCGCAGTTTGTCGACGACGGCGAGCCAGTCGGCCAGCCGCTGGTCCTCGTCCCAGTCGAGGTCGCGGATCAGCGGCCCGAAGCCATCAAAGGAAGCCGTCTCCGGGGCTTTCGTCCCCCGCCCTGCTGCGTCGACGTCCGGGTTGTCCGCCGAGCGCGGCGCGAACTTTTCGCCCGCCAGCAGCCGGCTGGAGCGGGCCAGCACGGCGTCGATCTCGGCCAGTTCTTCGGCCAGAGCGTCCTTCTGGCCGGTGTCTTCAGCAAGGCTGTCGCCGGTGGCGTCGACTGGCCAGGCGGCGGCATTCCCGGCGATCGACCCGTCGCCGCCCTGCCCTTCGCGGCCGCGCAGGACCAAAAGGCCGGGGCGCGACAGCGCCCAGTCGGGCTTGTGCGCAAAAATCCGGCGGCGGGCGCGCAGCACGGCATGCGCCCGGGTGAGTTCGTGGGTCGGGGTGCGGATGTCCATATGGGCGTCGTGCAGGACGAGGTCTTCTCCATGGACGAGCTCGCCGTCGAGCCACAGTGCGGCGACCGCGTCGGCGAAATGCTGGCGCTCGACAAACCCGTCGCGGACGGGGGAACGAGCCAGCCGCTCGTCGAGCCGCGCCAAGGCTTCGGTCGCTGTCGCTTTTACTTCCCGATTTCAAACGCCCGAACGTCATATGCCGGTTAGGTTTGGGCGCTAGGACGGGCTTAGTTTTTCGCTAACGATTTCACTGACGCTCGATTTGCCACGCCCCATGCACAACCGAAAAGCCACTCCTGCCTCATCGCGATCTGATGAAACATGGTTGGCGGCACGTCGTGTCGCGCGCGAGCTCGACAAAATTCTCGACGATCTTGGACCGCGCCGGGCGGCAATCGAGCGAGCCTCGGCTGAGCTGCGTCTCTCCACCCGCCAGATTTACAATCTGCTGGCGCGCTATCGCATCGATCGAACTGTGACGTCGCTGCTGCCTCGGCTGGATGGCAGCCGCAAGAAGCGCCTTGATCAAGGCATCGAGACGATCGTCGCAACAACGTTGCGAGAGCAGTGGCTGGTACTGGAGGCGCCGCCGCTCGCTCCCGCGGTGGCCGAGATCCGGGCTCGCTGCGAGGAGGCCGGCCTGGCAGCTCCTTCCTATCTTACTGTAGCCCGCCGCATACCCACGCTGTTTAGCCCCGAGGAGATTGCGAAGAAGCGATCTGCAAACCCAAAGCACCTTCAGCGGCTCAAACCGCGACCAGGATACATTCATGCGGCGCGACCACTGGATGTCTGCCAGATCGATCACACGCCGACCGACATCAACTTCGTGGAGGTCGTCGACGGAGGCGGAACGTTCATTGGCCGGGCATATCTCACGATCGTCACCGACGTGGCGACCCGCTGCATTCTCGGCATCTGCCTCACCCTCGAGAAGCCGTCGGGGCTATCGGTCGCGCTCTGCCTGGCGCACGCCATGTGTCCGAGGGAGGCGTGGTTGGCCGCGCGCGGCATCGAGCATGGTTGGCCGATGTTCGGTCGACCACGATTAATCGTCACCGACTCGGCCAAGGAGTTCAAAGGGAACGCCTTCCAACGTGGATGCGACGACTATGGTATTCGGGTCCGCTACCGGGATCGCGGCCGCGTCCACCAGGGCGGCGTCGTCGAAAGGCTGCTCGGGAAGCTCAACGCCGTGCTTGTGACGCAACCCGGCTCGACGGGACGATCCGTGGCGGACCGTGACGAATACCCCGCGCAGCGGCGAGCCCGTCTCAGCTTCGCCGATCTCGAGCGGTGCGTCGCGCTCGCCGTGATCGATCATAATCTGCAGGAGAACGCAAAGACTTTGAAGGTACCGGCGACAGAATGGAACCGGCTGGCGCACGATTTGCCCCGCTTCGACGATGATCCCATGCGGGTCCTGCTGGCATTCATGCCTGGGGCGGAGAGGCGCATCTCGCCGCAGGGCGTCAGCATGTTCGCGCTGGACTATTTTTCACCATGGCTAGGCAGTCTCGTCCCGCGGCGGGACCGTCTGGGCCGGCTCGAGATGAGATATGACCCTCGCGACATCAGCCACATTTACATCCGGGATCCCGACACACGCGAGTTCCGGCCGGTGGCGAGAAGAGACGGGCTCACTACACCGATCACACTGTGGGAACATGAAGGTGATCGTGTTTGCCGACGTGCCGCAAACGCTCGGTCGGACGTCGAGAAGGTGACGCTGCGCCGCCGGATTGCGGAAATCGCTGGCAGGCAGAAACTTTCAAAGGCGGACGTGCGCAATGCGGTCCGCCGGGCGCACGCAGCCGAAGCGCCCAAACCCTATGAGGCGATGCGCCCGGCGACGCCGGCACCCGCCGAGCATCCGGTACGCCAGAAGCGCCGTCTGGCGGTCGAGGACTGGTGACGTGGCGGACCATTTGCTCGACCACGTTCGTCCGTATCTCGACCAAAGCATGGAAGAGCGGATCGCCTACATCCTGGCGCCGCGATGGGTCGGGCATCAGGTGGCGCTGCAGGCGCATGAGCGTCTTGCCGAGTTGCTCGCCCGGCCGCCGGCGTTGCGGACGCGAGGGCTGATGTTGGTCGGACCCTATGCCAACGGTAAGACGATGATCGCGGAACGATTTGCCGTGGAACGCCTGAGAGCCGCCGAGCGGCAGCGGGTATGGGTGGTTCAGACGCGCGAGGGGGCCGGCCTTGCGCACTTTTATGGAAGCATTCTGCAGGCGCTGCGCGCGCCGGTCGGCAACAATCGGGATATCGGCCGCAAGGCTGAGCAGATCGATCATCTGCTTGGCAGCCTGAAGCCCAGGATCCTCATTTTCGACGAATTCCACAATGCCCTGCGTGGCCGGGCTCGCGACGTCGAGGCGGTTCTTGCCTTCCTCAGGCGGATCGGCCGTCAGTTCGACATCTCCCCGGTCCTGATCGGCGAGGTCGCCGTCTACGATTTCATAAACGAGACCAGCGAGATGGCGAGCAGGTTCGAGCTGCAGGCCGTACCGCGGTGGCAATACGGCGAAGAGTTCCTGACACTCCTCGACAGCCTCGAGGGCGTGTTGCCTCTCGCGCGTGCTTCCGATCTCTCCGATGAACCGTTGGCACGAACGATTTTCCAGCTTTCCGAAGGTTTGATCGGCGAGATCGTGGCGATCGTCACCGCGGCGGCCGTGGCCGCGGCAAGGTTGGGCGCCGAGCGCATCACGAAATCAGGCCTCGAGGCGCTACACTACATTCCCGTCTCGAAGCGCCGCCGGGCGCCGCTGCGCAACGAACTGCTGTGACCGGCGGCGCTTTGACCATCGAGATCCGCGAGCGTTACAGGGATGTCGTTCGGGATCGGTGGCCTGTTTCCGTTGACCCGCAGCCGGACGAGCTGTTGTCGAGCTGGCTCCACCGCCTTGCCCTCGCGAACGGCATCGCGCCGCGGTCGTTCGCCAGCGCCCTCGGGCTGGGTGAAGGGATGTGGTCGCCGCGTCTCAATCTCCAGCTTCCGCGGGAGGCAGCCGCCCTGCTGGCCGATCGGACGAACGTTCGTCAGGAAACGATATCGGCAATGGCAATGACTGAACCGGCGTTGACGCCACTCCTGCTGCCATTGCGCGAGAACGTCCACCGGAACCGTTCGAGCTGGATGCAGTATTGTCCTCTCTGCCTCGCCAGCGACGAGGCGCCCTATTTCCGGCGGCGGTGGCGCCTGGCGTCGCGAATCTCCTGCTCCGCGCATGGCTGCGGCCTTCGAGATCGATGTCCCGCTTGCCGCACCGCAATTGTGTCGTTCGACCAGGTCGAGCTTGTCCCTCAGCATTTCTGCGCACGGTGCGGCTTCGATCTGCGGGCTGCCCCAAAGGCAGGGGTCAACGCGGCCGCACGTCGGCTGGAACGCGCGATCGCGGATATATGCCGGGTGGAATCGGCAACGGATTCGGCGGCAACCATCGATGTTGTCTCGCGCGTGCTACGCGCACCCGTCGTCGCCGATATCGGCCTGGGGGGAACCCTTACGAATGTCTCGACCGCCGCACGCATTCGCTGCTTCAATCAGCTCGCGGCAAAACGTTTGGACTGGCTTGTGACACACGAGGACGCCGCCGCATCGGCGTCGGATAATCTTGGCGGCGGGCGGCCATGACGAATTGATTGCCCGCTTCGCCGACTTCCTGGGCAAGCATCAGACGAGGCCGAGATCCATGTGCCCACCACAGCCCTGTGCTGGTCTTGCCGACGTGCTGACGGCCTATCTGCGCGTGGCCGGTGATCGAACCACGTCAAAGCGTCACCGCAGGCTCCGAGTTCCACAACCCTGATGATCGGTGGCAGTCCTGGCGCGGGTACTATTCGTCCATGACGGCACCAGGGTCGCCGTCATCGGCGAACCCCGGCATGATGTCGCCCGCCAGCAGCTTTTCCTTCGAGAGCAGGCCAGCGTCCTCGAGCGCCCCGAAGTCGGGAAGATCGCGCAGCGTGTCGAGCCCGAACTCAAGCAGGAACGCCTGGGTGGTGACATAGGTATAGGGGGCGCCCGGCTGCGGCGCGCGCGGGCCAGAGGCGATGAAGCCAAAGCTGCGCAGATTGCCGATCAGGTCGCGGCTGATCTCCTTGCCGAAGAAGGAGGACAGTTCGGCGCGGGTGATCGGCTGGAAGTAGGCGATGCACATCAGCACCAGCACTTCGGTTTGCGTGAGGTCTTTGGCATGCCCGCTCCCGCCGGTGGCCGTGCCAAATGCACTGCGGATGGCGTCGGCATAGGCCGGCCGCGTCAGATGCTTCCAGCCGCCGGCGACCGCCACCAGATCATAGGGCCGGCCACGCAACTCCTCGCGGATGTCGTCGATGAGAAGATCGATGCTGCAAGTCTTGCCGACGATCCGCGCCAGCGTCTCGCGGCCGACCGGCTCGCTGGCAGCAAAAATAGTTGCCTCGACGCGGTTCATCCATTCACGCCAGCGCGCCTCCGGTGGCAGATGGTCGAGCTCGCGGTCGAAGAGGCCTTCGCCTCCTTGCTCACTTTTTCGTCGCCTCGCCGCACTCTCCGCCATCGCCGTCACAGCCCGTAGATGCGGAAAGTCGGGCGGCCGGAAAGTTCGCGGACAGCGCCGAGTTCGACCAGCCGCTCGAACAAGCGGCGCAGGCTGCGGTCGCTCATGCCGGCAATCTTTGCCGACGCCACAATGGCGTCGTCCGACAAAAGCCGATCGACGACGATGTCTGCGCCTCGGGCGCGAAGACCGGGCGCCACGGCGATCAGGCGGTCAGCCCAGCGCCCGATGTCGGCTGACTGGTCGACGGCGCGTAACGCCGCCCGCGCCTGCGCGGCGAGCAAAGTCTTCGCGCGCTCGGGGACCGCCTCGATGCCTCTCGGCGCAAGGACGGTCGCCGCGCGCCGCCGCCGATCGGAACCATTTGCGCCGGCAGCTTCGCCACCGAGCAGCGGCACGGCGTGCTTCCAGCCCAGCCGCTGCGCGAGCATGGCGTCTGCGAACCAGCATCCGATGGTGCTTGGAAGGCCGCGCCGCTCGACTGCCGCAAAGGCGCCGATCAGCATTCCGACAGCACCTTCCGTCTCCGCAAGCTGCCGAAGCTCGTCGGTCAGGTCGTTCGTCGTCTCGTCATCCCGAGCGAGACCCAGGGCCTCGAGCACGCCGGCGATGCTCGCTTCAGTCAGAAGCTTCTCCGCGGGCAGTGTGGCCAGCCAGCGCCAGGCCAACAGCATGCGGCCGGCCGGACCAACATCGTCGCCCGGACGCGTGAGCAGCACGGCATCGCGCAGACCCGCTTCGTCCTCGACACGCCCGGCCTGCCTGGTCGCCACCGCCGCGGCGGCGAGCGCCAGCCGTTGCCGCCATGCGCCGGCCCATCGCTCCTGCCGACGAACCACCGCGTCGAGCGCGCCGATGGCGGCGCCGGCGGTGATCGCGATGTCCTCCAGGGCATTTGGCCCAGGCCCTTGCGCGGCAAGGCTTTGCGCGTCGGGAACGGCGCGGCGCAGCCATCCCGGCAGCGGGACGGGGGGAGCGGCCGCTGCGGCGGCGAGCATCGGACCTTGATGGCGCGGAGAGGATTTCGGGCGCAGAATCATCGTCAGCAGGATGAATCACGGCGGCGGTTTTGGCAACGAAAATGGGTAAAAAACGCCGCGCCTGTCGATTGGATAAAACGAGTGATAAAATTGCGTTATCCGTCGTTTTCGTCTTTATATAAGGAATGACGGTTTTCATCGAGCAGAAGCCCAAAAATCACGCCGAGCGACCTTCCGGACCGTCCCACAGTGCAGGGTCGGCGGATCATGTTTCGACCGCGCAGGTGTCGGCCGAGACCGATGGCGACCTGCCGGACATCATCGACGTCGTCATGGAGATGGGCGCAACGCCTGAAGAGACGCTGGCCGAAGCCCCCTCCCCTCTTCCGGCCGTCGCCAATTCCCGCCTGCCGGCGCATCTCGACGCGCTGGCTGATCGCGCCCGCGATTATGTCGAAGCGGCGAGCTCGGCCAATACCCGCCGCGCCTACGCCTCGGACTGGAAGCAGTTTGCGAGCTGGTGCCGGCGCCAAGGCGTCGAGATGTTTCCGCCCGATCCCCAGGTTGTCGGGCTCTACATCACCGCATGCGCCTCCGGAAAGGCGACCGGCGACAAGAAACCCAATTCCGTCTCGACGATCGAACGCAGGCTCTCCTCGCTGACGTGGAACTATGCGCAGCGTGGCCAGCCGCTGGACAGGAAGGATCGCCATATCGCCACGGTCATGGCCGGCATCCGCAACAAGCACGCCGCCCCGCCCCGGCAGAAGGAGGCGGTGATGCCCGAGGATCTGATCGCCATGCTGGAAACGCTCGAGCGAGGCACCCTGCGCGGCCTGCGCGACCGGGCCATGCTGCTGCTCGGCTTTGCCGGCGGCCTGCGCCGTTCCGAGGTTGTCGGCCTGGATTGCGGCCGCGACCAGACCGAGGATTCTTCCGGCTGGATCGAAATCCTCGACAAGGGCATGCTGTTGCGCCTGCGCGGCAAGACCGGCTGGCGCGAGGTCGAAATCGGGCGAGGCTCGTCCGACACAACCTGCCCTGTGGTGGCGCTGCAGACCTGGCTCAAGCTGGCGCGCATCGCGCACGGTCCCCTGTTCCGGCGTGTCATCGGCCAGGGCAAGGCCGTCGGCGCCGATCGGCTCAACGACCAAGAGGTCGCCCGCCTCGTCAAGCGGACCGCGCTGGCAGCGGGCGTGCGCGGCGATCTGCCCGAAGGCGAACGCGGAATGATGTTTGCCGGCCATTCGCTGCGCGCCGGCCTGGCGTCCTCTGCCGAGGTCGACGAGCGCTACGTCCAGAAGCAGCTTGGTCACACCAGCGCGGAGATGACCCGCAAGTATCAGCGCCGGCGCGATCGCTTTCGCGTCAATCTCACCAAGGCGTCGGGACTGTAGCAAAGCCCCCTCCCCCCGTTTTCGGCCGTCGAATAGCGGCCCGGCAGGGTGGGATTTTCACCTTAGCGCTTCAATTGAAATCGGGAAGTAAAACCGACATCGGCGCGCGCGAGCGGCCCGATCAGGGTGTCCAGAGGCAGATCGGTGAATTGGTAAGCCATTGATTCTGTTGTAGCCGATTCGCGTACCGGAAGCTATATTCCCATTCACTTCCGTCACAGGCGATGATTCTGCGCACAAATCTCACTATCGATAATGACCGCATATCGGGACTGTACAGCACCACGCCCTGGAGCGGTCAGGAGGCTAGAAAACGTTGATTTTCAGGCTCATCGAAGCCGTAGGAGCTACGCAAAAGGGTCACTAGAAACGTTTACAAACGATCGTTTATTGATATCTTCGGCGTTTGTACAAGCGCCCTTCCCAATGCTGAGAGACGCCGCAAATGGGCCGTGAAGCGCAAGATCGACGCTCCGGTCGACCAAAGGGCCGGCAAATCGGCTACGCGCGCGTGTCGACGGACGAACAAGCGACGGAGGCGCAGGAGATTGAGCTGCGGTCGGCCGGCTGCGACGTCGTCGTTCAGGAACATGGATCCGGTGCGTCAAGAGCTCGCCCTGCCTATTGCGGTTGATCAGCGATATCGGCGCCGGCGATGTCCTGGTCGTTGTGCGTCTCGATCGCCTTGCGCGCTCGGTCAGCCATCTTCTTCAGGTGATCGAGGATCTGACTGAGAAGGGCGCGCATTTCCGATCTCTCCGAGATCCAATCGACACGTCGACGCCACAGGGCATGTTTTCGCTACAGGTACTCGGCGCCGTTGCCCAGCTCGAGCGTGCGCTGATTTCGGAGCGGACCAAGGCCGGCATCATCGCCGCACGAGCGAAGGGGCGGCTGCCTGGCAATCCTGGTATCCGGGAGCGCAAGCCCGAAGCCCTGGCGAAGATGACTGCGGTGCAAAAGGCAGCCTATGGCCGACGGCTACAATCAACGATGAACCAGTGGCTTCCGACAGTCCGCCGGATGCGACCAGATCACAACTGGGACGATATCGCTCGGGTCCTGAAGCAGCGCGGCCTCGACTGGACGCCTGAACGACTGCGGCGGGCAGTGAGGTGGCTCGTCACCGAGCACCTGGCCGGATCCACCCTGCTAAAGAGGGCGTCTCCTCAGCCTCCCGAAGATCGCCTGATGACCCTTGTGGCAGGGATCAGTCCAACCCAGACCTATCGCTACGCGACATCGCTGGCCAGCTCGAGCGCCTGCATGAGCGAACCCCACGAGGGAGCGCTAAATGGTCGGCCTCATCAGTCAAGAACCTGCTTGATCGAGCCCGCCGGCTTGGTCTCGTCGCCGAACTACCCGCGAGCTGACCGAGGGACAAGGACGTCATCCCGTTACAGAATGGTCCTCAGTTTACGGTCCGTGGCTGACGCTCAAGATCCCCGAGCCGCTTGTACACGGCCCAGGCATCAGCTGGAACCGCGCTGTCAGCCCGCGCCAGCCAAGCCGCACGATCGGATTCCGCAAGTGAGTTCCACCACACCATTCCGGCGGTTTCATCGGGCGTCGGTTCCCGGTCGTGTTCGTTCTTCATGCCTTCGATGCTCTCATAAGACGCTCGTCCCGACAAGCGCTGCAGCGATCGTTCAAGCTTATAGAGCGGATCAAAACCCGCCCTCCTCATCATGATCCGCGCCCCGGTCTGTCGAGGCTGCGTCGCAAGGCATCGCTGATTTCCAACCGGGATTCGGTGCGCACAACCTTGCCTGCCGTCTCCAAATCGACGGCAGCGGCTTCAGTTCCTGAACCGGTTCCGACCGTCTTCGACGCGTCAAGCTTGGCCCGCAACAAAGCCATCACCATCGGCCAGACCGAGAACTTTCCGGTCTTTGCCCGGTCCGTCAAGCTGCGCAAATATCCGCCGGCGCTGTTGATCTGGTCCTGTCGCTGGTAGATCGCAGCAATGGTAATCGCCGCCTGCTGCTCACCCATTGCCGTTCGCGCTTCCTCCCAGGCGCTCGGGCTGATGCCCATGGTCGGCCGGGCAACCTCGGCCGCGGCCAGAAATTCACGCCAATTGCGGATGCCGCCGCCGCCCTTTACCAGCCAAAGCATGTTCGGGCAGGCATCCAGCACGATCCCTAGCGGCAGCTCGCGCTTCGGCAGGCTCCGTACGTTGTCGGTGTCCGCAACGTTGCCGCCCGCTTCATCTATATTTCCTAAGCCACTTTCAGATTCAAGTTTAGAGTCTGGTTTTGAATTCTGTATGTGGCGTCCATTTCGGGACTCATTGGCGTCCATTTTCTGTGTTTTTACAAATGATTCCAATGCTTCACGCACTTCAGCCCAAAGGCCTTCAAGCTCCTCGGCAATCGCTTCGAAGGTCTGTCTGGGTGCGGTGCGTGGTATCTGGCCGACAATCGCCTGGTAGGCCTGCTGGACCCTGCCCCAATTCGCCGGCACGCCCTCCTCAATCCCGGCGTCGATCATCTTGACGATGTCACGCCGGCATATGGTTAGCCGCTCCTTAACGAGACGAAAGGCCTTCTTCTCGTATCTGACCGCTTCCGCCAGCTCCTTGAATTCCTCGGCGCGCGCGACGATCGGCGAGATGTCGAAGCCATAGGCTTGCTCGATCTCGCCCCCCTGCCCTTTCCGGGCGAAGCGCTTGCCGTTTGGGCTGTCCCGACGGATGATCAATCCACACTCGACCAAGACGGCCAAGTGCCGCCGTAAGGTCGTTGGGGGCATTCCGTTGGCGCGGCGGATCAGCTGTTCGTTGGATGGCCAGACGATCAGCTCGCCGTCGCCATAAAGCGCCGTGTCCGGATGGAACGACAACAGTGCGTCGAGAATGGCCAAAGCGCGATCTGTGGCCCCCAGAGCGATCCTGGCGTCCTTGATATCCTGGAAGACATGCCATTTGTGAACAGTCGCGTCCTTCGGCACCGCCCTTGCGGTGACCTGGCTTGAAATCATGCCAAGCGTCATCGGCCGCCGCCCAAAGGGCGTCGTTGCAATAGTCGTCTCCATTTTCTTTCACCCTCGATTAGGCAAAAGAAACCTGCTCGCCAAAACGACGCCAATGACTCTTGACAGTGATTCGTGGAGATGCGATTCTCAGAGTGCTTAGTTCAGAGAGAGGCTTCCACGGCTTGCCGTTCGGGGGCCTTTTTCTTTTGCGGTTTCAGACTCCTTGTTTCGTGATGGACTTCCGAAAGGCCTCAAACAGGTCGTCCAGTTGTCCGGCGATAAACGCTGCGAAACGCGATCCTTCAGCCTCTCCCACGGCAATCATGGTAGTTTTTCCGTTGTCTTTGAGGCTGACGCTGACTGTTTTGTCTGGAGCAGCCCAGGATTTCATAGCAATCTTGGGCTTTGATGGCTTGGCCGGACCCGCAGGTTCTTTGATCGCATTATGATCCGATGGAAGCGTCTCAAGCAGAATAATGAACCTGTCGTCGGACGTTGCCTCGCGGAATTTGTTTTTGCGAACAAGATCGAAAGCTTTTGCGGGTGAGCCGTCTATGGAATAGCGGTTCGAGAATTCCTGCCATCGTCCTCGACCAATCCCGGGAGCTTTACCAATCGATTGCAGTATCTCCTTGTCGACCGATGAGGCGATTTTGATCATCTCGGACACATGCGATTTTCCTGTCGACAGCGAAGCGCAGATGGTGTCCCGTTTGTATCCCGCTTCCTGCTGCGCAAGCGCAAAAGCGCACTTCTCAATGTATGAAAGATCCTCTCGAGCGGTGTTTTCTTCGCCTTGGAAAATGACTGCTTGTTCATCAGTTAACTCGCGGACGGCCGCTTTGAATCCGATCCCAAGCTGCTTAGCTGCCGCTAATCTTCTGCGACCATAGACGATTTGAAACTCGCCATCCTTGCCTTGTACTGGCCGAACCAATCCAGGCACAATTTGACCGCGCTCCCGCATGGATTCAGTGATCTCAGCAATGGCGGAAATCTCGTAGGCGTCATCATATCGATCGGTGATAGACGACGGCCGTATTTTGTCGGGATCGAGTTCAATGATCTGTTCGCCTGACTTCAGTAACTTGTCCGCGATATCGCTACGCTCTTGCATTTGGCGAACACCAGCCGCCACCTTCATCAGGTGCGGCGATGACGTGCGGCGGCTGACGCCCTCCTCCGAATTGTCCTCCCCGAGTTGCCCCAAAACAGCAGCAAACATGCCCTTAGAATCTTTACGGCTCACTGTTCTCGCCTCCATGCCATTGTGATGAGGCTTTCTATTTCCGCGTTCGCGGCATTGATCGATTCGATTGCACGATCATAAGTTTTAGGTGCCGAAAACCTCGATCGTTGCACTTCATAGAGGCTCTGCTTCCAAGTGAGAGCGTCCGCAACCGCAGTGGATTTGGAGACTGAATTCAGAAGTAAATCCTCGCCAAACACTTGGCGCATTAGGGCCTGCATGTTGGCTTGCGGGTGGTCGTTGGCCTCAAACTTTGTGATGAGGAATTTGGCGAAATCCCAACGTGCGCCTGCACCAGCCTCATCCAGGATTTGCATATAAGATGCGGCCAGCTCCAAAAACTTCCCTGTGGAGTCGACATCGAGCATGTGCGCTGGAACTGGGATTAGGACTCCGGTAGCGGCAGTGAGCGATGAAAGTGTCAGGAAATTGAGTGACGGCGCACAGTCGAGAAGAACGATGTCGTAGCTATCGACGATCTGTTCGAGGGCCTGTGACACTCGAAGCAGAAAACTGGTTCCACCGCTCTTGCGCATCTCAAGGGTGACGGCCGTTTCGAATTCTGTCAGCTCAAGACCGGCGCAGATGACGTCGAATCCGATGATATGCGTCTGATGAATAATCTTTTCCGTTGGCACCGGATCGTCAAACCGAATCGCTGAGTAAAGGGTGTCACCTTCTCGGTAGTCAAATCCGGGTAACGCTCCTTGCAGACTTGTTAACGACGCCTGGGGATCCATGTCGACTGCGAGAACGCGATATCCACGTAGTGCCAACCAATGACCCAAGTGAATAGTGGTCGCTGTCTTGGACGATCCACCTTTGAAGTTCGTGATCGCGATGATCTGGCAATCCTCGCCTTTAACACGACGAGGATTGATCCATTTCTTCCGTGCCTTTTCCGCCAAGTGCATCCGAAGGTCCAGCACCTGCTCCACAGAATATAGGCGCTTTCCGGTGGTCGTTGTCTCTGGCTCAGGTCCCTGCCCTTTTAAGGAGACCTGCCGTATGTAAGCTTCGGTCACTCCTAGCAATGCTGCCACTTCCGTCGAAGTGAATTTGCGCATCGTACGAATCGCATCAGGAGGATACTGAGCCAGCGAAAGATTGTTGAGTGCCTTCTCGAGTTTCGTCGAAAAGGTATTCATGAACTGAAGGCTACTTAGATGCCGCGTCACCCAGATTCTCCTCTTGCACCCAGCGCCTATTGATAGCGACTGTGGTTAACAAGCTGTTAACGCCACGCCAACTACGCCAACTTTTCGAATTACGCGGTTTTTCCGTTACTGGAGGTATGCCCGATTCGGAGAATTCGAGCAAATGGACGCAGGGCAGTTCCCAGCTGGGAACTTTTCGTTATCGCTGGCTTCCCTGTGCCGTCAAAGTTGCGCATCAGGCATTGAAAAAGACAGCTATGAAGGTGGTTACGCAGCATGGGGGCACGGGCGAGCCCCGTTGCCCGTTTTGTTCTCGTAGGTAGTCGACGTTGGTGTACCGGTTGGCCTCTGGCTTCCGCGTACGGCGGCGAGCGACCTACAGAAGCGCCGGTAGGTTTCTGCGCATGGAGAGATACCCCCCATTGGCGCGGCGGCGAAATTCCCGTTGTGACGGAGGAGGCACTGAGCTCGCGCAGTCCTAGGGGAGTCACCATCCTTTGCGTCGGAGACGATGGGTTGTGTTTGTGATGCAGCCATGCCGCGCCGCTTCCGATGCCACTTCGGTGATCGCCCCAGGCTGACAAGTTAGACGCCCCACGGCCCCTACCCTGCAACGAGGCATTCCTTCCGGGCCGAGCGACTCTCGCGAATGGCAACTCAGCGGCTCGGATCTGTCGCCAGGCGTCCCATGCGATTTGACAGCAATCAGCACCGTTTGGCACGTGGGCGCCCTGTCCACGCGCACTTTCCTCCAGCGTCGAGCAAGAGGCTCCTGCAGTCGCCAGGCAACTTCCCTCGGGGGCTAGTCCACGTGTCGGCGAAGGATCCTGGAGAACTCATCGAGAAGCAAACTTCTCGCACAACCCGTACTTTGAGTTCCCAGCTGGGAACAGCTCCTCAAGTTGGAGGCTTGCGCCGCACCAATAAACCTTGGAAACCCATCAACTTGACGGTTGGATCTGTGGCGCCGGGGTGGATTGGCGCATCCAGAGTCCCCTGCGGCTGGGGGGCGTACCGCACTCTACAATCCTGATGCCTTAGTTAGATTGACGCGGAAGCGATCGCGCCGGCGCTGGTATTTGCGTGTCATCTCTGCCGAGGCGTGACCAAGCTGCTTCTGCACGTAGCGCTCGTCAACCTCGGCAGAGGACGCGAGGCCGGCACGCAGCGAGTGGCCCGAAAACTTTTGGCCGCGCTCGCCCTCGGAAAGATCACCGCGCACGCCGGCGGCCAAGGCCGCGCGTTTGACCAGCCGCGCCACCTCCTGATCGTTGAGCCGCTCGGCGCCCACAGCTTTGCCCTGCCCCGTGACGCGGCGGAAGAGGGGGCCATGCGCGATGCGGGCCAGCTTCAGCCAGGTCTGCAGGGCGACGACCGGGCAGGTGGCATCGGACGAGCCGCGGCCAATCTCGACCTCGCGCCAGCCGGTCTTGCCTCGCAGCGTAACCAGCACGCCCTTGTCCGGGAAAACTTCAATCCAGCCGCAGCCGTCCTCGGTTTGATCGCGCGCAACATCGAGGCCCACGATTTCGGAGCGGCGCAGGCCGCCGGCGAAGCCCAAAAGCAACATGGCGCGGCCGCGCAGACCGCGCAGCGTGCCACGATCGAGCGTTTCCAGCATGGCGACAAGATCGTCGCGCAGGATGGCTTCCTTTTGACGGGGAGGGGAGGCGTGTTTATTGCGGATACCGGCGAGCACGGTGGCGATATGCCGATCCTTCCGGTCGAGCGGTTGACCGCGTTGCGTATAGTTCCAGGTCAGCGACGACAGGCGGCGCTCAATGGTCGACACAGACTTTTTGTCCCGTTCCGATCCTGAGGCCTGGGCCGTGATGTAGAGGCCGACGACTTGTGGATCTGGCGGCAGCGGATCAAACGCCTGGCGCCGGCACCAGGCGCAAAAATGCTTCCAGTCGGCGGCATAGGCGCGACGGGTGTTTGCCGAACTCGCCGCCTCGACGTAATCGCGCGCGCGGTCGGCCAGCTTTTCGAGATGCGCAGGCAGTGATGCTTGTCGCGGGTCGAGGACCTGCGTGGGAGGGGAGGGAGCCTCATCCGGGTGCCCCATTTCCATGACGACGTCGACAATGTCAGGCAGGTCGCTGGTGTCGACCGCGTCGATGGGCGTCATGAAATTGCGGGGACTGCCCATCGAAACTCTCGATCATTTGAATGTCACAGTGGTGCGATTCTGAGAGCCCCAACGTGCGACCAAAGCGCCCAATTGTCCACCGCGAGGTGCTTGACCAATAGCTCCCGGGATTTGCGCCGGTCGCGTACGACCACACGCTGGGTCGTGCTATAGCATGACCGGGCGACGGACCATGTCCGATCCAGTGTTGACCCTCCTAGAGCCCTCTTTCTCAGTGCCGATCCTTGCCTTCATGTTCAACATCCCTTATGTTTCGTTCAACAGGAGAATCCAGGATGAGCGTACGTGGCGCAACGGCAGCCGAAAGCGAGGAGCGGATCGCCCACACCCGGAACCGTCTGGTGCTTGAGCAGGCGAGGGCGGTCGGCCTTCTCGGCGCGGCCAAGAACACACGCCTTTCCGGGAGGGTGCCGTCGGAATTGATCGAGGCGGCAAAGAAGCGCGCTCATGTGACCTCCGACACTGAGCTGCTGGAGCTCGCCTTGTCGCGGCTGGCCCTCGAGGACGATTTTGGCGCCCAGCTCGTCCGCCGCAAGGGCAGCATCTCCGCAGACATTGATCTTGGCGTTTGATCTCGGGAGCGCACTGCGTTCCCTCAAACCACAGCGGCGTGCCGGCGGGCTGGAACGGCGGCCGGATTCCGCTCTGTCCTGGGCAGGGGACCAGCCGCCTGTCGGCGGTGCATTGCTTCTCGACACGAGCGTCTATCTGGATGTCCTTCAGGGGCGCACGCCCAAAGTGGTCGATGACCTTCTGATCTATAGGCTCTGTCAGCACTCGGCCGTCTGCCTTGCCGAGCTCAGCCACCTGTTCGGCCGGCTCGACCCAGCGCACCCCACGACGAAGTCGGTCCTGAAAGTGGTTGCAGGCACGATGAAGACATTCCAGTGCACCGGCTGCATGCACCCGACGCCACCGCCTGGGGACGCGCCGGCATGCTTGCCGGCCTGCTGTTCCGGCTGAGCCGTCTGCCGAAAGGGGAGGGCCATGAACGCCGCTTCCTCAACGATGCGCTGATCTTGCACCAGGCCGGTCTGCTGGGCGCGACGGTCCTGACCGGCAATGTTGGGGATTTCGATTACCTCAACCAGCTTGTTCCGTCGGTGCGTGTGATCTTCTACCGGCCGGTGACAGACTTGCGCCCGCAGGGTTGAAAGCGTCTGTGGCAGATGCCCGTGCACCGTGATCGTCCAACCTCCTTTAATGACCACCAGTCTTCAAAAAGGTCGCTGACACTCTCCTGCGACCGTTGAACCGCGGGCGACAGCGGCCATTTCTAACGTAATGACAAAAACGAACGATAATGCAATTATCGTTCGTTTTATCACGCCGACAGGCTGTGCGTTTTGGCGCAAAAATTCTAGCGCAAAGCGCACCGGCGCTTTACCCTCGAAATCATGATTCGCCTCGATCCCGCGACCGCCAGTCCCGCCTCGCCGCCGACCGTCCCGGCCTGGGCGCTTGCCGCCGGCGGCGGGCCGAGCGACGCCGACGCCGCCTTCCAGGCCGGCGCCGCCTTGGGCGCGCTCGACAGCCTCGCACGGGCGCCGCAGCCTTCCTGGGCCGGCGCCTGGCGGCAGCGGCTTGCCTTGAAATGCGCCGTTGCCGCCGTGCGCCTAGCCGGCCGCTCCGAGGATGAGGCCGCGCTACGCAATGCCTGGTATCTGCGTCCTGCTGACGGCGATCCCGGCCCCGCCGGGAACATTTTGGCTGCGTGGCGGCAGCTGGCATCGCGGCCGCCGGCGATCGACGTCGCGAGGCTGGCTGAAGGTCGATCAGTTCGGGCTGCGCTGGGATGACGGTTTTGCCGATCTCCCGGGTGCGATTGACGATGTGATGCGCGCCGGCCGGCCGGCGCCGTTTACAGCTGCGGCAGCCGCCAGCCGTGTTGTTGCCCTGTCGCCGGGAGCGGAATTGCTGGCGTGGTGGTGCGCCGATCTGGTTCTGGCGCAAAAGCTGCGCTGGCCGCGGCCGGTGCCGCTGCTGATGGCCCAGGCTTTTGCTCTAGCCTTCCGAACCGGTGACGGTCGCGCCAAGCGGATTCGGCCGGGGGAGCAAAAAGAATTTGAAAGGGCGGCGTGCCTGGCGCTGGCCCAGGGCGCGGATGATGCCTTGCGGCTGGCCGCAGAACTTTCGCAGCGCGCCGAGCCGCTTGCTGCGGTGATGCCAAAGTTGCGCGCCAAGGGGGCGGGGGAGGTGGTCAAAAGACTGCTCGATGACGATGCCATGTCCGGCTCGCTGACCACCAAAACCCTGTCTCGGTTCGGTTCGCGGCGGCTGTTCGAGCGGCTGCAGACATTATCACGGCGGAACGGGTCCTTCCGGTTCTTGGAGCCAAACCGGCAACCAAAGGGACCACGACCCTTTCGGAGAGAGAATGGGTCATCGACGCGTTGCGCCGGAACAAGCTTCACCGCGGCAAAGCTGCCGCCGCGCTCGGCATTACCCGCAAAACCTTATACAACAAGATCAAGAAGCACCGCATCCGTTCCGGCCCGTTCAGAGAGCCTCCGCCACCAACCGCCCCACAGTTCCTCATGCTCTCCGGATCTGGTGGCACGACACGTAAACGACAACTCCTGAGGCGATCATGCCTTGCGCTCCGCGCGCATGATCCTGACCAGACGATCGGGATCCCACCGCTTCAAAGCGCGTGAACCTGACCGGCTTGACCTGCCCCCTGTCAGCGGCGAAACCGCTCCAGACGCCAGCGCCTGTTTTTTCCGTTGGCATGTTAAATGCAAGTCATCGACAAACGCGCTCACACTGAGCAGAAATTGTCCCACGACCACGCAAAAATGGACCATTCCCGTACGCGAGGCTACTCATGTGTAATCAGGCTGTTAGCAAGCTTATGGCTTGATCATTAAATTGGCTGCGTCACCTAAACAGAAGGACTCAAAAAAAATGACTTATCCCGTGGGTTCGCCGTCTGATGGCTCTCTGAAAGTATCTATCGAGGCAAATGGCCATCATGACCCTCGATTACACAGCATTGATCACATAGCTTTGGCGGTTCATAAACTAGATGACGCTATCCACCTGTTTCAAGATGTCCTTGGCTTTAAGCTTAGGCGGCGTTTGCATATAAAGGGTAAGAAGACTGGGATGGTGTATGCGGACATGGTTCGGAACGACATGTGCTTTGTACTTTGCCAAGGCACAGAGCCAGAGTCGCAGGTGTCTCAACTTGTCCAAAATTACGGGGTAGGTCTAGCTCATGTTGCATTAGCTGTCGACGATGTGTCGGCGGCGGTCAATACGCTTAGAGCGCGGGGATTGTCGTTCGACACGACCATTATTGAGGGACCTGGCCTAACACAAGCATTCTCTTCTCGATGCCCTAATACGGGGATAAGCTTTGAACTCATCCATCGGAACGGAGAGGAAGCATTTCTTGAAAACAACGTACAAGAGCTTTTCGAGCAACTTGAGCAGGCTGGAAAATACTGATCGAAGAGGTGTGGTCCCCTCGGTTTCTATAGCGATGCTGGTGATCCGACTTCATGCGCGCCCGCCGGCCTACCAGGGTCCCGCAAGACTGATCGAAGGTGGCATTCCGACAAAAGCGATCGTAGCCTAGTCGCCGTCTCCAAATGCGCCGATCACCTCACTCTCTACAGACTGCCAAAAATCTGCAAGCGGCGAGACATCGCTCTCGACCGTTTGACACTCGCGGACTGGACCGGCCGTGCCGCCTGCACCTGCGCCCCGAGTGACCTGAATGCGCTCAAAGCGATGGTGCTTTCGCGCGAAGCGGAAAATGCCTATCTGCGCCAGATCATCAGAGGATTGCAGCGCCAGCGGGCCGACGCGCCGAAACACTTACTGAAGATCAGCTTCTCCTCGGGCTTAAAGAAGCCGAACAGGTCGAGGCGAACGAACTGGACGAAAAGGAAAGCGTCACCTGATCTGCGCCAGGGACGGTGACCTGATGTGGTGGACGGTGCCAAAGTGTGGCTGTCGAAAGTCACATGAGGGAGAGCCGTCCATGGAGAAGATTACCACAATTGGTCTGGTATCGCCAAGCAGGTGTTTCAGGTCCACGGGGTCAATGGCGCTGATGCTGTCGTTGTCCGTCGCAAGCTTCGCCGCGATGATGTCGCTGGGTTCTTCAAAGCATTGCCGCCGTGCCTAATCGGCATCGAGGCTTGCGCGACGGGGCACCACTGGGCTCGGGTTCTTATGTCACTGGGTCACGACGTTCGGCTGATGCCTGCATCCTACGTCAAGCCATATGTAAAGTGAAGCGGCAGAAGAATGATGCGACGGATGCCGAGGCGATCTGCGAGGCGGTGGCCCGGCCGACGATGCGCTTCGTTCCGGTGAAGAGCGAGGAGCAACAGAGCGTACTGATGCTGCATCGGGTCCGCGAGCTCTTGATCCGGCAACGGACAATGCTGGTGAACGCCTTGCGCGGCCACCTGGCGGAGTTCGGCATCGTGACCCGCCAGGGTGTTGCTGGCGTCGGAATGCTGATCGCGTTGGTTGAAGATGATGATCACGATCTCATCTCGCCGCTTGCGCAGTCGGCGCTTCTTCCGCTGATCGGGCAATTGCGGGAAGTGCACGAGAAGGTCAGCGAGATGGATCGCCAGATTCATGCCTGGCATCGCTCGAATGAACTGAGCCGACGCATGGAGACAGTTCCGGGAATCGGCCCGATCACTGCAAGCGCTATCGCCGCAACCGTGACAGACGTAGCGCTCTTCAAATCCGGCCGGCAGCTGGCGGCCTGGATAGGTCTGGTGCCGCGGCAGAACTCATCGGGCGGCAAGGACCGTCTCGGCAGGATTAGCAAGCAGGGCGATCCTTATCTCCGCCGCCTTCTCGTGGTCGGTGCCCATGCCGTACGCCGCTTCAGCCGAACAGGAAAAGCGCCATCAACTCGCTGGGCGGCCGATCTTCTGATGAAGAAGCCATACAACGTCGTCGCCGTCGCCCTGGCGAACAAAATGGCGCGGGTCGTTTGGGCGCTAATGATGTCCGGACGACGCTTTGAGGCTTCGGCCGCCGTTTGAGCAGTCGAGAAGGATTGCCGAGATTGGTGAGGCGCTGATGGTGTGATGACGGACGGTCGAGCCGGGATCGGACAAACCCGCTCAGTGGGTGCCGCTTAAAAGCGCGTTGACCTTTCTGGGATCCGATCAGCGGACTTCATCAGGGCCAGCGGCAACAATAGGCCGCACTCAAAGGCCGAATACATGCCTGCACCCGACCAATCTGGCAGCAACGTCAGAAAGCCCTTGCCTGCGGAGGCCAATGGTATGGACCCCGCCCTCCAGGCGAGGTGAAATCTCGAACGCCAACTGCAACGAAGGAGGATGTCATGCAGATCGTTCGAATAGGCCTGGATCTAGCGAAATACGTCTTCGAGGTTCACGGTGTCGACTGCCACGGGAAAGTCGTCGTGCGCAAAACGCTACGCCGCGATGCGGTAGCCCCCTTCTTCGCCAATCTGCCACGATGTCTGGTCGGCATGGAAGCCTCGAACGGAGCGCATTATTGGGCAAGGGTGCTTTCCGATCTCGGCCATGAGGTTCGGCTGATCAGCCCTCAGTTCGTGACGCCATACGTCAAGTCCAACAAGAACGATCGGAATGACGCTGAAGCGATTTGCGAAGCCGTAGGCCGCCCGACGATGCGTTTTGTTCCGCCGAAATCAGCCGATCAATTGGCGATTCAAGCGGTTCATCGCATTCGCAGCCGTCTGGTTGCAGATCGGGTCAAGCTCGTTAATCAGGTTCGTGGACTTCTAGCCGAGCATGGAGTGGTCATTGCCCGCGACATCCCACGGCTGCGCCGGGCCCTTGCTGAAATTACGGGGGGCAGCGACGATGGTCTCAATGAATTGGTGCGGGTGCTGATCCGAGAAGTGCAAACGGAGTTGGCCGAACTGGACCAACGCATTGCATCTTATGATCGGCGGGTTCGGGAGCTCTTTCGCAACAGCGAACTATGTCAGCGGCTTGGAAAGATCGAAGGTATCGGCCCTGTGACCGCGACAGCCTTGATCGCTGCCGTAGGTGATCGAACTTGCTTCAAGAACGGCCGCCAGTTTGCGGCATGGCTCGGTCTCGTGCCGAAACAACGATCCAGTGGAGGGCGAGCCCGCCTGTTCGGTATCAGCAAGCGCGGCGATCGCTATCTGCGCACATTGATGATCCATGGCGCTCGCGCTGCGCTCGGCAAAGCAGCGGGCAAGCAGGATCCTCGAAGCCTTTGGCTTAGTAAGTTGCGGCAAAGGCGGCATCCCAATGTCGCGGCTGTCGCGCTCGCCAACAAGAATGCGAGGATCGTGTGGGCCATGCTCTCGGGCGGCACAGTCTACGAGCACGCACCATCGGTGAAAGCAGCTTAAGGCGAAGCGGCAAACGAAGGAATAACAGAAGGAGGTCTCACCCCAGCAATTGCAGCAAAATGGTAGGAGATGGTGAAACGGTCATTCCGTCGCTTCCCGAACCTGGTGTGTGGACCGGCTTGGCTTCGGCCAATGTCTAGGGGCCGATGAGGTGGAAGCCCGCGAAAATCCATCGGGGCTCGCGGCGACGACGTTGTCCAGCCGCATCAGGAAGCCGGATATACGTCAGCAGTTGTGACCGACGATCTTGATCTAGCCGACCTGTTGCAATCGGGCGGGGTCCATATACGTCCATACATGCCACTGAACTTTCATCCAGCGGCGATTATCCTCGGCCGTTTCTGTTACGCCGTGGCGCGCGTTGAGCAATCGCGAAGACGCAGCGTACCTCCACCGCCCGGATCGCCACGGTATCGCCTTTAGAGCTTCTGGCCTGAACCTGGCAGCGTCCTGTCCGACAACCCGCACGCGCGCGACAAACTCGAGCCTTCCTCAGATGCTTGCGTCCAATGTCCGACAATGTCGGACACTAGTCATCTTAGTAGCGCCACTTAATTGTTTTGGCGTGATTTTCCTTTGGCACGGCACTTGCACGGTCATGGTGTATCTGGGTCGCGGTTGAGGAGAAATCGTCTCATGACTACCAAAAATCCGGTCAGCTCTAGGTGTGCGTAGACGCAGTTTGCCAACTTCATAGGATCCGAGTCCTCTCGCTTTGAGAGGCGGCTCA
>NZ_JAMYOE010000021.1:0-108045 GCF_040319695.1 Mesorhizobium sp. M0898
GTTCCGAGAAGCACGCCGGCAAAGCCGCCCCACGCCGCACCGACCAGGGCCATGCCGGTCATCCCCGCGGGATCAACGTCTTGAGCTCCAAAAGCGCTGAAGCCGGCCAACAGACCAGCCGTGGCGCCAAGTGCGGCACCAGCAATCGCACCCCACCAGAGAGCGCTCATCTCATCGTCGTAATATCCAGCAACGCTGATCGGTTCATCATTGTCGTTGTAAGATCCGACCACGCTGATTTGCCGGCGACGAATCCCGGCAGCCTGAAGCCTGGCCACAGCACGTGCTGCCTGGGCATGGGAATTGAACAGTCTGCTGATTGTTTGCATTTACGCCCAGGCCCGACGCCCGTTCGGAGCGTCGGGCCTCTCCTCCCTGGCTTGAACTCTTCCGCCCGGACGCATCTTCGTCGCGCCAAAAGCTCACCACAACGTGAGCCAGCCGGCTACGTTCCTCAGCCGGGGCTTCGGTCCAAATCCCAGAGCGTCTCGCTTGGGACCTAAGTCTGACCAGCTTGGGCGTGCTGAGGCCATGCCGAGCGGGGACGGTCGCCGGCTCGAAGAGAGGGTTCAGATGCTATCGCAGACCCAAAAAGCTCAAAATGGCGATTACGATCACGATCGCGCCGACCAGCCAGATAATGTTGTTCATCATTGCACTCCTTCGCCTCCGGGCGGGGCGCACGCCGGGGCGAAGCCCGCCACGCAAGTGGAACATTAGATGCGGCTAAAGGTTCCTCGCGGGCCTCGCTGTCGAAAGAGCCACCGCACCAGTCGGCACGGCGACGCAGAGTTTTACCCCGGTGGTGGCGCAGCAGACGGCGTTGCGCCCAAGGCTCAGCTGATGCTTCTGGACCAGTTATCAACCTGGCGCTCTGCCTCTTCCTTGGCGATGCCATATCGCTCCTGGATACGCCCCAAGAGCTGGTCCCGGTTGCCCTCGATCCGATCAAGATCATCGTCGGTGAGGTCACCCCACTGCTCTTTCGCCTTGCCTTTGAACTGCGTCCATTTTCCCTTGATTTGATCCCAGTTCATGTGTTCCTCCTTGCTTGCGCGCCAGCTCGCGTTGTTGAAAGCCACCTTTCAGGAGAAACCGCTCAGGCGATAGGCTCGGTTGATGCCAACAAAAACTGGGTTGCCAATGCCCTTGCTCCAAGCCCGGAAGCCTACGCAACGCATCGAGGAGATCGGGAGGACAGCCCGGGGGCTTTGGAACTCGCCTTAATCCGGCAACAGGATCTGAAGCTTTACGTCCGCCGGCCGGGCTTCGACTGCGCGGTCGAAGGCGTTGATGGAATCTTCGAAGGGGAAGGTCGCCGAAATGAGTGGCTTTAGGTCGACCCGGCCCGACCCCATCAGCGCGATTGCCCGCTCATATTGGTGGGCATATCGGAATACCGTTTCGATGCGAACTTCCTTGGTCGAGGCGGTGGCGACATCGAATGCGATCGGCGCCACCGGCAGGCCGACGACCACTACCGCGCCACCGGGCCGCGGCAGATCGAGCAGGGTCTCCCATGCCTTGGACGAGCCCGAGCATTCAAACACCACGTCGGCGCCCCAGCCATCGGTCAGGCGCTTTACCTCCGCCGCCAGGTTCCTGTCGCGGACGTTGATCGGGATCACGCCTTGATAGCCGCCGGCGATGTCGAGCTTGGGTTGGGCGAGATCTGCAACAACGGCGCGGGCGCAGCCGCCGGCGAGCGCCGCGATCGCCACCATCGTGCCGATTGGCCCTGCGCCAATCACGACCGCCGTGTCGCCCGGCGCGATCTTTGCTTTGGCAGCCGCCTGCATGCCGACAGCGAAGGGCTCCACCATGGCGCCTTCGGCGAAGCTGACATTGTCGGGCAGTTTGAAAGTGTAGTTGGCGGGGTGGACGACATAGGGCGTCAGCACGCCGTGGATCGGCGGCGTTGCCCAGAACCTGACCGCTGGATCGATGTTGTAGAGGCCGAGCCGGCTCGCCCGCGAATTGAGATCGGGGATACCCGGCTCCATGCAGACGTGGTCGCCGACCTTCAGATGCTCGACGCCTTCCCCCGTTTCGACAACAGTGCCGGCTGCTTCATGGCCCAAGACCATCGGCGCTTCGACCACGAACGGGCCGATGCGGCCATGCGTATAGTAGTGCACGTCGGAGCCGCAGATGCCCACCGTATGGACCTTGATGCGAACTTCGCCCGGGCCGACGGTCTGTGGCAGATCGATGTCACGCAGCTTGAGTTCGTGCTGGCGTTCAAGGACAAGGGCGCGCACGTTCGTCATCGACGTAGTCTCCTCTAAAGCTTATTGTAGGGGCCTTCGTGACCTTACTTGCACTCGGCGCGTTCATCATAGCCGCTCATTCACAGCTTCAAAATCCAGCTCGGAAAACAGGGGTGTTGCCTGATTCCGACTATCCGTACCAACTTCCCGGCCAAAGGACTTTGAAGGCCGGCCATGCCGCTGCCGAATGCCCTCGGCGGAATGAAATAGTCGTTCGCCCCGAGACTCCCCACTCCCCAGCCTCCAAGCCAGAAGACCGGCATCGGCCAGTCATCAACAGGGGTTCAGCAGGTGCGCGACACCCGACGCTACATGCCATGGAACGCTTGCCCGATCCGCTTCTGGTCGATGCGGCCCACCAGGTGAAATGTCCGCTATCGTTTTTTGGGCGCCAGAAGTTTCCGGTTCGCTTCCGGCCCATAATGCTGCCGGGCGGCAATGCGCTCATTAACGTCAATCTCCATTCGAAGCGCTCAGGCCGGAAGCTGCCGTGCGTAAGAGGCCACGTCATTGCCCGCCGCGGATAAGTTTGCAGCCGGACAATATTGGCCAGCCGGGCGATCCCGGCATTTGGCGCTTTCTCGGCGAGTCAATACTGAGCCTGCGCTTACGCGCCATCCTGCTCGACAAGACCAACGGCTGGACCCGATCGAGTGCAGACGGGTTCAGTTGGTGCTGGTTGTGGCGGTGAACCCGCACTGCTTCTGTTCCATATCGATCTGCTTCGTGATGCGGACGGCGTTCTGTGCGTAGGCCTCCGTCACGGAGCCACTATTCACAGTCTTGTCCTTCAGCGGGCTCACGCCTGCGCAGAGGTGGAAAACATGCGGCTCGCTGGACTTCGCGGCTCCGTTTTCGGGCGCGATCCAGTAGACGACATCCTGACCGGCGGGGTGGCTCGCGTCCCGCGTCGCCGCCGCCACGGCGGCGGTGTCCGTTGCAATCGCCTGCGCCTGAGCGGCGACATCGGGCGAACAGGCGGTGGTGGGCTGCCCCGACTTGATCTGGGCTGCGCATGCGTTCATATCCTGGGTGTACTGTTCGACCGACGGGGGTTTGAAACTGATCCCCATGACCGTCGCGAGCACGGCCAGCGCAGCGCCGACGCCGCCGGCAACCTTCTTGGTCCGCGGATCCATGTTTTTGTCGGTGAGGATCAGGAAAACCAGCGGGAGGAAGGCAATCAGCGTGATGATTGCGCCGAGCTGGTTTTGGAAGAAGAACCTGGCCGCGTCGGATGCACGAGCCGGATCGTGCCTGTTGGCCGCCTTCCATAGCAAGTTGCCGGCGATTGCGAAAATCGCGATGCCGACCAGAAGGCCGATGACCAGCGGCAGGTGTCCCTGGTCGAACTTGTTCTGGCGAAGCAGCATAATTCCGTAGATCTCGCCGCCAATGGCGACGACCCACGAGAGTGCGGCGAAAAGGCGAAGACGCGTGGCGGAGGACTTCTGGCCCTGCGTCGCTTGCCAATCCTTGGTAACGTCTGGCTTGTTGTCGGTCATTGACCAGATCCCCTGATATCGACACTTCTGCGGGCGGCGTTAGACCAGAAGGCCAACCCGCCCTGCGCAGCGTCATTGAACGAGCGTCACCTGCCTTAGCGACACGGCAAAAATGTGAGCGTCACGGCAGGCCTCATCTCCATTCATGATTCATATTGCGCATGAGTGAATCCGTCCATACCCACGCAGGCAGACGCCTATGCGGCGATGGCTTCGTTCTTGTTAATCTCTGGCTAATCTCTGGCTCGAACTTGACGCTGCCTTCCCTCGCTTCCCGGCGGCGGTCGCCCCATTCCCGACACGAGCCGAAGCGAAGTGACGAACCATTGAACGAGACAGTTCTAACGAGACAAATATTGCGGCAAGATCGACGCGGATAGCGGCCGTGGTGTTGGCTTGCAGAGCGCTGGTCGCGATTCAGTCGCCGCATGGACACCAAGCTTGGCCCCGACCATCTGCATTGATAATAATGCAGATTTGCATTATCTTATCGCGATGAACAGGAAATGTTTAACATGACAACGTTGACAGTGACGACGAGGGGGCAGGTGACGTTCCGGAAGGACGTGCTGCAACATCTGGGCATCAAGCCGGGCGAGAAGATCGAGCTTGATCTGCTGCCCGACGGTCGGGCGGAATTGAGGGCTGCACGGGCGAAGGGGTCGTTCCGGGACCTCCACGGCTTCCTCAGAGGCAAGACGAACGGCCGGGTGCTCAGCATCGAGGAGATCAATGAGGCGATAGCGGAAGCGGGCGCTGCGGCCGGGTCCGGCAAGGAATGAGGGTTACGGCCGACACGAATGTGGTGCTGCGCGCCTACGTCGCCGATGATGAGGGGCAGGCAGCCATTGCCGTCGACCTGCTGGCCAAAGCGGACATCGTGGCCGTGAGCTTGCAGGCCTTGTGCGAGTTCGCCTGGGTTCTGGCCCGGCAGTACCAGACAGAGCCCGAAAATATTGCCGCGGCGATCCGGGCGTTGCTGAACACCGCGAATGTTGTCGTCAACCGGCCAGCAGTTGAGGCAGGGCTGTCAGTCCTCGATGCCGGCGGCGATTTCGCGGACGGCGTGATCGCTTTTGACGGCGGCTGGCTTGGCGGCGAGACATTCGTCTCGTTTGACCGGAAGGCCGTCAAACTGCTCTCGGCGCGGGGACAATCCGTACAGCTTCTTTTCTAGCACTCGCCTTAACGGCGCTTAGCCTAAGACTTCGACTGCAGACACAGCTTGCGGACTTGCGACAATCTCGCATCGGGTCACAGTTGGACCAAAGGCAACAGGCGAAAAGATGAACAAGATTAACAATTTGATCCACCGAAGAGCTGACGATCGCCGGAAGACCGCGCAAGCCTGTGTATCGCGTATTCTCCGGAACGCCAAAGCCCGCGGCGTCGATATCTCTGTTGTCGAAGCCCTCGCGAAAAACCGTTTCCGCGTCCATTCGGACGTAGATCTGCTGGTGCACGGACGCACTGATCCCGCGCGCCGGGCCATGGTAGAGCGCTTGGTGGCAGACCAGCTTCGGGGAACGAACATTCCTTATGACCTGATCTTTGCCTCAGACGTTTCGTCCGAACGAGTGCAGGAATTGCTTAATGACGGCGTTTAAGCATCCGGCATTCGCGAAACTGTCGCCAAAAATCGACCGCGCTGCGAAGGAACTCCAGCAAATCGAGGAATATATGGCGGCTCATCGAAGTGAGCTGTCACGCGGCGAATGGGGCGCCGTCGCAGCAGTTTCGCTGGAAGTCCACAGTGTCTACAACGGCATCGAGGACATCCTGCTCAGCCTCTCCAATAACATAGACGGCCTCGTTCCCCAAGGACCTACGATGCACCAGGACGTGCTCGATCAGATGTCGGCGGAAATTGCAGGCATACGGCCGGCTGTGCTCGACCCCTAGCTTTATCGGTCCTTGAGTGAGTTAAAGGGATTCCGTGACCTGGTGAGGCATCGGTACGGTTTTGACCTGAAAACAGACAAGGTGCAGGAAAGCCTCGAAAGGGTAAAAGAGGCATTTCCGTCTTTCGTCGAAGCCATTGTTTACTTGGAAAGCACCCTTACTGAGGAAAGCACGCACGACAGTGATGGCGGCGGCGACGGCTCAGGCGGCGGGGCATCTGGTGGTTCCTGAACCAATGGCTCAGTCGTGCGCGCCTGAAGAGGTTCTGCGGGCGTTGACCTCTGAGAACTGTCGGCTGGTGGCGCTGATCCATCGGTATCGACCGCAAAGCATCACGGAACTGTGCAGGTTGGCGGCGCGTCCGCAGCCGAACGTATCCCGCTCCTTGGCGGCCCTTGAGCGGGCGGGAATTGTCTCAATGGCGGGCTCCAGGCCGAAGAGACCCGAACTCGCCGTGCAACGAGTCACGATCGACCTCGCTGAGCTTCACAATGGCCGATGCGAGGTCGACGATTCGTGGAGACAAATCGCCGCACCATCATCTTTGCTGCGCGATGGGTGACAGGGGCAAAAGTCGATCAGTGGGTTGCGAAACCGCCGCTGACCAGGTTTGGCAAGTACTGGACGTGAAGCCGCATTTGCGCAGGGCTCGGCTTCCCGGAAGCATCGCCGATGCCTGCGCAGTGACTGCGTCGTTGTTATAGCCGGCATCGCCAACAATCGCCCAGCCTGGCCCATATGGCTTGCTGGCAACGCTGCGCCAGCGAGTGGCCTCTCGCGCCTTGCTGCGCCAAGACGGTCGGCGAAGGCAGGCCATCCCGGCTCCGATCAAGAGCCCCGCGCGCCAGCTGGCCCACCAAGGTTGCCGCGATCACCCTTGATGTCGTAGAGCCTACGGTCGGCGGTTAAAATTGGTGGAGAAGAATATATGCCAGAGCACCTGAAACTCGTCTCGACTGCCAAGTCGCATGGCGGCGCTCAGCATGTTTACTCTCATCTTTCGACGAGCTGCTCGTGCGAAATGACGTTTGCCATTTTCGTGCCTCCGCAGGCACGGGAAAGCCGTTGCCCCGTGGTCTGGTACCTCTCCGGGCTCACCTGCACCCATGCGAATGTGATGGAAAAAGGCGAATACAGACGTATTGCCGCCGAACTTGGCTTGATCGTCGTCTGCCCCGACACCAGCCCGCGCGGTGTCGACATTCCGGATGAAAAGGACAATTGGCAGTTCGGCAGCGGCGCCGGTTTCTACCTCGACGCGACGCAAGAGCCGTATGCCAAGAACTATCGCATGTATTCGTATATCGTCGAGGAGCTGCCAGCCGTGATCGGGCGCGAATTTCCCGCCGATATGGCGCGCCAGTCGATCTTCGGCCATTCGATGGGCGGGCATGGCGCGCTGACGATCGCACTGAACAATCCCGGGCGTTTCAGAAGTTGCTCGGCCTTTGCGCCGATCGTGCAGCCAAGCACAGCCGGTTGGTCGAAGCCGGCTTTCGAAAAATATCTCGGCCTGGATGAGGCCTCGTGGCGGCGCTACGATGCCACTTCGCTCATCGAGGATGGATACCGTTTCCCGGAATTCCTGGTCGATCAGGGAACGTCAGACGGTTTCCTCCAGGAGGGCCTCAGGCCTTGGCTGCTCGAAGAAGCCTGCTCCAAGGCAGGCATTCCGTTGAAATTGCGGATGCAGGACGAATACGATCACTCCTATTTTTTCATTTCGACATTCATGCATGACCATATGACGTGGCATGCCGAACGGCTTTCACGAGGGTAGGCCGTAGGAATTGGTCGGCAGTCAGGCGGGCTCGGTGACGACGCCGATGCGCCGGTAGACGAATGGTTCGTCCTTCGAAGGAACCGTCGCAGCGCGCTGGGCCTCGTCGATCAGCATTGCCATGCGCGCATGGATCGGCGATTTCGCGCAAGCCGGGTCCGTCGCGGCGGCATCGCCGGCGATCGCCATCGCCTGGCAGCGACACCCGCCCCAGTCGATCTCGCGCCGCTCACAGTTGCGGCAGGGCTCCTGCATCCAGTCCGTGCCTCGAAAGGCATTAAATGCCGGGGAATCGGTCCAGATCGCGGCCAGGCTGCGTGTTCCAAAACGCTCGAAACTGAGCGACGGGATGGTCTGGGCGGCATGGCATGGCAGTACGGTGCCGTCTGGCGTCACCATGAAGGCGTCGCGCGCCCAGCCGCCCATGCACGGCTTGGGATAGATGGCGAAATAATCCGGCGTGACGAAATCTATGTTCATGATGCCGGTGAGCCGTTCGCGCGCCGCCGCGACGATCTCCGCCTGGCGGTCGACGGCCGCACGCTCGGGCATCAGTTGATCGCGATTGGTCAGCGCCCAGCCGGCGTACTGCACGTTGGCGATCTCGAGACGCTCCGCACCCAGCGAAAGGGCCAGATCGATGAATTCCGGTACCTCCTCGATATTGTGGCGATGGATCGGCGCGTTGATGGTAAGCGGCAAGCCGGCCGCGCGAGCGCGGCGTGCCGTTTCCAGCTTCTTTTCGTGGCTGCCCCTGTGATTGCCGATGCGCTCGGTGGTCGCCGGCCGTGCGCCTTGAAAGCTCAGTTGCAGATGGTCGAGCCCGGCTTCGGCAAATGCCTCGATGCGGCCATCCGCAATGCCGACGCCGGCGGTGATCAGGTTGGTGTAGACGCCCCGCGCCGAAAGCCCGGCGATCAATTGCTCGAGATCGCGACGCAGCGTCGGTTCACCGCCGGACAGATGCACCTGGAGAACGCCAAGGTCGGCTGCCTGCGAGAACAGGTCGAGCCAGCTCTGCGTGTCGAGTTCGCGATTGGCCTTCAGCAATTCGAGCGGATTGGAACAATAGGGGCATTGCAGCGGGCAGCGATGCGTCAGTTCCGCCAGCATGCCGATCGGGGGGAGAGGGGGCTCGCTCATAGCTTCACCAGCAGCTTGTCCGACCATTCCTGCAGGAAGGCGACGACATCGGCCGCCACAGCCTCCTGTTCGGCATCATAATCTGCGGCAAGGCCGGCAATGATGTCGCCGACCGTGGACCGCCCATCGCAGCGGCGCAATATGTCGAGGCTGATGTCGTTTGGCCAGAACACCTTTTCGGGCGACAGCACGGCGAACGCCTGGCGCACGGGGTCATGCTGTATGCGCACGTGCTTCGGCAGCGATGGAACCGACTGCAGCGACACCATGGCTCTTTCGCGCAGTGCCATCATTGGGCTGCCTCCGGACGGAAGGCGCCGGGCGGGATATTGCCCGGCTCGCCATAGGCGTGTTGAAGCGCGTCGAGCATGGCCCAGAGTATATCGCATTTGAACACCAGTGCATCGATCGCCTGCTGCTGGCGTTCCGCCGCGTCGGCATGTTCGAGCACATAGGCGAGGGCGAAGTCGGCGTCGCGCGAGGCCTGTTCGGGCCGTCGGGTGAAATAGGCCAGCGTGTCCTCGGTGATATAATCGTATTTGGCCAGCATCGCGGGTACCCGCTCGCCGATGATGACCGGCGAGAACATCTCGGTCAGCGACGACGCGACCGCCTCCAGCAGGGTCCGGTTCGTGCAAAAGGAGAGGTAAGCGCCAACCGCAAAACGTGTCGCCGGCAGGGCCAGCCTCTCGCTCTTCACCGCGTGGGCATCGAGACCGAGCGAGGTCGCCAGGTGCAACCAGCGCGCAATACCGCCGCTCCAGCCGTCTTCGCCGTCATGATCCTCGATGCGTTTGCGCCAGGCGGCGCGAAACGCCGGATCCTCGGCATGCGCGAGGATCATGGCGTCCTTGCGCGGAATGACCGCCTGATAGCAATAGCGGTTCAGCGCCCAGGCCTGCATCTCGGTCCTCGACAGCGCACCGCTGGTCATCCTGTGATGGAAAGGATGGCGGTTGTGATAGCGCTCGGCACCGACCTGCCGCAGCACTGCTTCGAGCTCACTTGAGGACAGGCCGTTGCTGGCCGCGTCGTGGAAATCACTCAAAGTTCTATCTCCATCCCGTCGCAGGCCACTTCCCAGCCAGCCGCTTCGACGGCTGCATGCTCGGCAGAATTCTCGTCCAGAACAGGATTGGTGTTGTTGATGTGGACGAAGACACGGCGGCCGATCCTTACATCGGCCAAGCCGGCGATCGACCCGGCGTCTCCCGACATTGCCAGATGCCCCATGCGTGCACCGGTCTTTTGGCCGACGCCGGCAGCAATCATCTCGTCGTCGGTGAAGACCGTGCCGTCGAACAGAAGGCATGCGGCATCGGCTAGACGCGTGCGAAGGGTCGCATCGATGCGGGCGCAGCCGGGGATGTAGAAGCCGGAGCCGCGACTGCCGGCACCGGCGATACGGACGCCAATCGTGTCGCCGGCATCGGAGCTGAAATTGGCATCCGGCTGGCCTCTTTCTTCGAGATAGAGGGCTATCTTCCCGGGCACGGGAAAACTCTCGACAGCCACCCCGGTGTCGTGGCCGTCTGCGTCGCAGATCGACAGCTCTTGCGCCGGCGGCAAGATGCGTCGCGGCACGAGCGCCGGATCGAGGACATTGAAAATCGAATTCGCCTTCAGCGTCGCCAGAACCTGTGTCGTTGCATAGATAGCGAAAGGCTGCCGCTCACGCAGGCTGAGCAGGCCGGCGACATGATCGACATCGGCATTGGTCAGCACCACCGCGCGAATAGGCGTCGAGCGCAGCGGCGCATCGTGCGCGGGCTGCAATTCAGGCGTTGCCGCGATCTGCTGGCGAATGTCGGGCGAGGCGTTGAACAGAACCCACCCGAGGCCATCCGCCGACGCGGCGACACTCGATTGGGTTCGTGAATGCACACCAGCTACCCCGGTGCGAGCCGCACGGCTCAGACGATAATTGCAGTTCCATTGCGGAAAGCCGCCGCCGGCCGCCGATCCGATGATTCTCAAGCGCATGAAAACGCCCGCCCCGCGGCTTCTCTGACCAGCAGCCAATTTGCAGCCGCAAAAAACGGCCCGCCCGCTTTGCGCGCCTCAAACTCTTTCACGAAAATCCCATACGGCAAGGGGATGCGTGCCCCTGTTGCCAGGGACACGCACCTCTGCGGCCTACTTCTTGGGAGTAATTTCAGCAGGCAGATAGCGCGAAATTTCAAAGCCCGCAGCAACCTGGCACATGGTCGGTTTTGTCCAGCTCTTCTTCATAACATTTCTCCTCTTCTACCAGCCCGAAGGGGCCGATCTGGTGGTTAGCCAACCATTGCAGGGCACCGAAGCAATGGCTCGTCCATCACGTTCTCAAAATGGACAAATGAACGCAAGGTTTTGAAAGCCCGAAAAACAAAAAAGTATCGAAAGTAGCTGTAGTCTTCTCTTCAATTGTTCATCGCGTAGGTGTTTCCTCCTCCTGACCCATCCCAACTATTGCGTAATCGGATTGTCGTGCTCGTCGATCAGCGGCACATTGTAACCCAGCAGGAGCTTGGTGATCTCCGCCTGGTTTTCCCTGATCACCCGGTTTAGCGTCCGTTTCCATTCCTGGTCGGACGGACGTACACCCATGGTAATGCGGTAGGACATGCGCGAGCCGGTTTTTTCCTTCAACAGCGGAACAATGGTGACATCGGCTCCGAGTTCCCTGGCATAGTAACCTGCCATCGGCCCCCACAGGACCGCCGCGTCAATCTTGCCGGCGAGCATGTCCTTGATCATGACCTCCCCCATGGAAGGGGTGACGCGCGTATCCACCGCCAGCGGGTAGATCTTGGCGGTCCGCAGAAGCTTGTTGGCGGCCATGTTGGCGGTTGGCGGCGTGCTTTCGACGACGCCGATTCTCTTGCCGGAAAGTTTCGGGTCTTCGATCGTCTCGATGCCTTCCATGCCGTTGCCTTTGGGGTATACGAGCACATAGGCGGAGCGGTAGTAGGCGTTGGTGTTCTGCACCAGTTCATCGCCTTGGGCGTAGCCCATGATGATGTCGCATCGATTGGCCCCCAGCGTATTGCGCACAAATCCGGTGACAGTGGGAAACCACGTGTAAGCGACTGATTTTCGCCCCGTCTTCTTGGCAACCAGTTCAGCCAGCTTGTTTTCGAAGCCTTGGCCGTTCTTGTCGGTAAACGGCATGTTCGAGGGATCTGCGCAGACGCGCAGAATGTCGGGATCGACCAGTTCGCCCGCAGCGCCAAGCCCGGCATTTTGTGCCAGAACATTCGGCGGCAGCAAGGCGAGCGCGCCGAGGATCGGCAGAACGACGCGCAGCTTCGATGCAGTGCAGCCGGTCATATCATCCACCCATGCAGGATGCTTCGGCATCCTTGGCTGCCTGAGCCTTGTTTTCGTGCTTGGGCGGCCTGCCGCGGGGTGCCGCGCCATCGGCGCGCGCGCGCAGATAGACGTAGAGATCGTCCAGGTAACAATAGACGTTCTTGTTGTCGCCAAAGGCGGGCATGACGTTTTCCTTGCCGCCGCCGACATTCTTGCGGCCCTCGGCGACGATCGACAGGAACGTGGCATAATCCATGTTCTTCAGGCTATTAGCCAAGGCAGGCGCATAGCTCGAACCTGTGGCGTCCTGTCCGTGACAGACATGGCAATCTGAATGATACCGGCGGTACCCGCTGAAGGTGTACCAATCGACGGTTCCGTTTTCGATCTTGTAGGTCGGATTTCCGTCCGCATCTAAATATTTGCCTCCTTCTTGCTTCACCGCCTTGGCTTTCTCCATGCTGTCTTCGGCCCGTACCAGACTTGAGCTGGCCAGAGGCAGCAGGACCAGGGCGAGAGCGGAAACTGCAATGCGAACGATCATTCAGGCTCTTCCTTCGTTTGCCAGAAATCCTGGCTGCCGTCGTGCAGCGGCATTGATCGGAGTTGGGTGCGCGGCGCAATCGAGAGCCCGGTTCCCGGCTTCGGGATGACCCGGGCTCTCGTTTTCGAACCTAGCCGTAAGGCTCTTCCCGGTTATCAGTCCGGGAGGCCGAAGACGGTGAGCTGGCCGCCCAGCGTCGTATAGTCGGCAAGTGCCGCATAACCGCCGACGGCACCCAGACCGGCGGTTCCAACGACCGCGGCCTGATCGCCCTGCGCACGGCCTTGATCAACGGCGCCATGCCAGGCGGCGGCGTTGTCGGGCGAAAGCAGCCCACCTGCCAGACCGATACCGGCCCATCCACCGACGCCGGACAGAACGGCGACGTACTGCTTGCCGTCATGCTCGTAGGTCGTGATGTTGCCGATGATGCCGGACGGGGTCTTGAACTTGTAGAGTTCCTTGCCGTCCTTATCGACCGCCTTGATGTAGCCTTCGAGGGTACCGTAGAAGACGACGTCGCCATCTGTCGCCAATGCGCCCGACCACACCGAGAACTGCTCGGGCTTCGACCAGACGATCTCACCCTTGGCTGCGTCCCAGGCAATGAAGTTGCCCATGTTACCGTCACCGCCGGGCGCCGCATACATCGACACGGTGGCGCCCACATAGGGCTGACCGGCGGTGTAGCTCACTTTGTAAGGCTCATAGTCCATGCAGACATGGTTGGTCGGCACGTAGAACAACCCGGTCTTCGGCGAGTAGGCGGCCGGCTGCTGGTCCTTGGTTCCAAGCGCGGCCGGGCAGATACCGGTCGAGTTGTTGTCTTCGCCGTTCTGCTGGGTCGAATACTTGGCCACGACCTGCGGGCGGCCATACTGGTCGCTCTTGGGATCCATGTTGACTTCCGTCGCCCAGTTCACTGCCGGATCGTATTTTTTGGCGACGAGAAGTTCGCCGGTGGCGCGATCCATTGTGTAGGCAAAGCCGTTGCGGTCGAAATGCACCAGCACGTCGTGCTTGGCGCCGTTGACCTCCATGCCATCGACGAGAATCATCTCGTTGATGCCGTCATAGTCCCACTCATCATGCGGGGTCATTTGGTAGAGCCATTTGGCAACACCGGTATCCGCATCGCGAGCCATGATTGTCATGGACCAGCGATTGTCGCCTGGGCGCTGGACCGGGTTCCACGTCGAGGGATTGCCGGTGCCGTAATAGACCAGGTTCAGCTTGGGATCATAGGAATACCATCCCCATGTCGTGCCGCCGCCCGTCTTCCACTGTTCGCCTTCCCAGGTGTTCGTGCCGGAATCCTTTCCGACAGGCTTGCCGAGATGGGTGGTCTTCTCGGGATCGAGAAGGGTGTCTGCGTCAGGACCTTCCGAATAGGCTTTCCAGGCGAGCTTGCCGTCTTTCAGATTGTAGGCGGCCAGCCAGCCGCGAACACCGAATTCAGCACCGGAGACGCCCACGAGCACCTTGTCCTTGATGACTACGGGTGCCGACGTGCCGGATTCGCCCTTTCCGCCGTCGGTCTGGTCTCCGTTCTTGACAGACCAGACGACCTTGCCAGTCTTGGCATCGAGCGCGACGACGGTGGTGTCGGCCTGGTTGAGAATGATCTTGCCGTCGCCATAGGCAACACCGCGATTGACCGTGTCGCAGCACATGATCGGAATGACGTTCGTGTCCTGCTTGGGCTCGTATTTCCACAGGATCTTGCCGTCATTCTTGAGGTCCAGAGCATAGACGTTGTTTGGGAAAGGCGTGTGGACATACATCACGTCGCCGATGACCAGCGGCCCGCCTTCGTGACCGCGCAGCACGCCGGTGGAAAAGCTCCATTTGACCTGCAGGTTCTTCACATTGTCGGCAGTGATCTGGTTGAGTTTGGAATAGCGGGTGTTGGCGTAGTCACCCGTCTGCATCGCCCAGTTCTTCGCATCCGATGCGAGCTTTGCAAGGTCTTCATTGGCCGAAGCCGTATAGGCAGCGCCGAGCGATAAAAACGCCGCGGTCGTCAGAATGTAAGTAGTTTTCGCAAGTACACGCATCCAAAATCCTCCCGGGTTCGCAGTGAAGAATCGACCGTCAAGCCCCACAAGGGCTTGCCCAAGCAATTCATGTTGGGAAGTTATTTTCCGGCAGCTGTCACGACCTACCCCGAAGCAGAGGGCACCGTTACCGCCCGCCCCCCTTGGTCTTCGAAAGACTGCCGCCGCTCCCTGATGACGGTGGCGCTCTTGAAGCCGGAAACAGGAAAAAGCTATGTCATCGTAAAAGGCCAGGCAAGCAAAAACCTACAATGGGTCGCTGCGCTGCAATATCGATATGGTGCGATGCAATATTTAGAAACAATTAAAATAAGCGCCGCGTGAAGAACTAATAAGAGGATGACCGCCAGCCGCGATATATATAGCAAACATATTGTTCGCGTATTCTCGAGGTGATACACATTTGACTTTATTTCGATATATTCTGCGGGGCACTTACGAGTAAGTATGCGGGCGTCTCGCTCGTTGCCGATAGTGAGCGAAGCATGAAATGAACGTATGAAGGAGGGTGCGCAGCGGGTCATGAAGCGGGCTCTTGTCGGTCGATAGGGCATTCCTCCTTTGGTCCTATACGCAGGCCATGGGAGCTTGACTGGCTTTGCGGCACGTCGCCAATTGGAGCGATGACCCCGTCTGGATGCATGGTGTCCAGGCCAACTGGAGGTTCCTCATGATAAGGTCTGTTGGATCTCTCACCTTGCCGGTGGCCTTTGCGGCGACGCTGGCTTTTGCCAACTTGGCCAACGCCGCGGGAGACTACCCGACGGCAACGATTGCCGACTACGTGCTCGGCTGCATGCAAACAAATGGCCAGACACGTCAGGCGCTTGAAAGCTGTTCCTGCTCGATCGATGTTATCGCCTCGATCCTTCCTTACGATCACTATGAGAGGGCGGAGACCTTCAAAAGCATGTCGCTGACGACAGGGGAGGCGGCAGGGTTGTTTCGCGAAAGCGCGCCAGCGAAGGCGGCGCGCACGGAACTGAAACGCGCGCAGGCCGAAGCCGACGTACGTTGCTTTTAGTCAGGCGGAACAGGCACGCGTGGCCGTGCGCCTCACAGTCCCGCCGTTTCTATGGCCATTGGCTGCGAAATACCTTGCAATCCGCGTTCGAGCCGTAAGGCGATCAGGCCACACCCGGAAATTTTTGCTGGAATGACCGCAAAAGGTCGCTCATCACCTGTGGATTGCGATGTTGTCGCGGCACTCTTACGTCGAACATGCCGAGCACGTGGGCTGGGCGCTGCGCAAGCACGATGATGCGGTCCGACAGCATCAGTGCCTCGCGCAGATTGTGCGTGACCATCAAGGCGGTCGTAGGTCGCGCTGACCAGACGGTCAAAAGCAATTGCCGAAGCCGCTCGGCGGTCTGTTCGTCGAGGGAGGCAAAGGGTTCGTCCAGGAAAAGCACCGCCGGTTCGGTGGCGAAAGCCCTGGCCAGGGCTGCCCTGCGCGCAAGGCCGAGCGAAAGCTCCGCCGGATAGAGCGAGCGCATGCCGGCGAGACCGAGAGTGTCAAACAGCTCGTCGAGACTCTTCGCTCTTAGGCTTTTCGGCAGCGCCAGCCTGACATTCTGCTCCACCGTCCGCCATGGCAGCAAAGTAGGCTCCTGGAACACGGCGGCGATGCGGTTCGAGCCGCCTTGCGGCAGTTGGAAAGAGCCGGAAAAGTCTTTGTCCAGTCCAAGCAGGATGCGCAACGTCGTGGTCTTGCCGCAGCCCGACGGCCCAAGCAGGCAAGCGAATTCGCCCTGCCGGACCTCGAAGGACAGACCCTGGAGCGCCGTGATCGAGACGCCTTGCGCGGACCTGAAGGTCTTTTGGCCGATATCGACCCTAAGCGGGACGGCGGCGCCAACGGGTTGCATGTCGTTCAATGGGCTGCACCAGGAGAAGTTCGATGACAAGCATCACCGCCACGAAAGCCAGCGTGTAGGCGAGAATGGCGGCGACGTCGAAGAGCTGGAAATAGAGATAGATCTGGAAACCGACGCCATTGGAGCGGCCGAGCAGTTCGACCACCAGGACGATCTTCCAGATGAGGGCGATGCCGGACCGCGAGGCCGCGGCAAAATAGGGCTGCAGTTGCGGCAGCAGGACATGGCGGATGCGCTCGAGTGGGGCGAAGCGGTAGACGGCGGCCATTTCGGCATAACGCGGATCAAACGCCCTGGCGCCTTCGCGCATCGTCACCACGACATTCGGGATCTTGTTCACGGCAACTGCGCCAATCGCCGCCGCCTCGTTGAGGCCGAACCAGATATAGGCGAGCACGATGACCACCAGCGCGGGAATGTTGAGAAACAGGACCACCCATGGACTGAAGAACCGGTCCACACCGCGGTGGCTCCCGAGGATGACGCCGATGACCGAGCCGATAATCATTGCGACGACGTACGCCGCAGCAACCCGTCCGAGTGTCGCGCCAAGGTGATAAAAAAGGTCGCCGCTCGCCGCTTCCCTGAGCAGCACCTGCCAGACCTGCCCTGGTGAGGGCAAAGCGCGGCTTTGCCACAGATTGGCCGCGAGGCTCCACAGCAGGCAAAGTCCCAGCAGGGAAACCGTTACCGTCAGCGCTGGCGTCAGCGCCGTCGGAAAGCCGGATCGACGCGACTTGTCTTCCGTTGCGGTCATTTCGCGAGTTCCGGCCAGAACGTGCCGGGCGCCATCTCGGGCGCCCTGCCAACCAGCTTCTCGCCGCCTATCGCGGCCAGCACGTGATAGAGTTTGCCCGCATCGACCGCTTCTTCGGCGACCGGCCGTCTGGGGATGCCCTGGCGATAGCGGTCGCGCAGTTTTTCCAGCTCCTTGCCTTCTGCGCGAATGAGCGGCGCCAGGCGCAGCCATTCATCATCGGATTTGGCCAGCAAGTCCTTGGCCTGCTTGGATGCCTTGACGAAGCCCCGGGCGGCATCCGGATTGTCGCTCGCCCATTGGTCGTGGAAGACGTAGCCGAGCGCCGACACGGGGCCCGAGGCACCAAGCGCTTTCGTCGCGTCATCCGCACCGATCAACCGGCGAAAGCCATTGGCCTCGAGCCGGGCGCAGAAATGCCAGAAATTGAGCACGGCATCGAGTTCGCCTTGCATCGCCTTTTCAGAAATCAGCGGCGGCGCGCCAAAGACGACGTCACAGGCTGTCGGCAGGTCGAGGCCGTGCTCGCGTCTGGCCAGCGCCTGGACCAGTAGCCAGCTCTTGTCGAGCGGGCCGCCGGCGACACCGATTTTCTTTCGCTTGAGGTCGGCGAGCGTCCGGATCGGCGATTCCTGCTTCACCATGATTGCCCCCACGGCGGTCGAATAAGGGGCCAATGTAAGATCGCCGCCCTCGGAGCGCTGGCGCGAGACCCACAGCCAGTCGGTCACGATCATGTCGATCGCGCCGGCCAGCAGCGCGACGTTGGTCGCATCCTCCCCGGCGAAGTAGACAATCTCCAGATCGATCCTGTTGGCCTCGTCGAGCTTGTGGCGTTTCAGCGTATCGAGTTCCCAGCTCACGGTGCCGAACTTCAGGACACCAATTCGGACCTTAGCGGCCGCAAAGACGGCAACCGGCCTTGAGGCGAGGATGGCCGCCAGAGCCGCCAAGCGCAGCGTCGTACGCCGCGAAATCATCATGGCGTCTCCTCTTTCAGGGCCGTCGACGAACCAGGAATGTCGATCAAATCGCTCGTTCCTTGCTCGGAACGGCACATTTCCAGCGCACGACCTTGAGACTCGGATGTTCCTGAGACCATTTTGCGATCTCGGCGGGCGCCAGGAACATGCATTGGAACAGAGAGCCGCGGCTCTCGAAATAGAGATGTTCATCTCGGCAATTGCCCGGATTGGCGCTAAGGCACACCGTTAATATGAGATCGACCATGTCCATTTGGCACTTATCGTCGCCTGCGCGGCGAACTCTCCAGAGTTCGTGCTTTGGAGTTGCGCGGATTCCTGAAGGTGCCCAAACAGCAAACCGGTTGGAGTGAGGCTACGCGTTCGGCCAATAGGCGTCAATGATGTGGACCGCGTGTCGCCACACACTTCCCGTCGCGCAGTCGGGAAACGAAACAGGACCTTTGTACGATTGACTTCCCTCATCGGCAGTCTAGCTTTTCGAGGTGTGCAGGTCCTGCCAGTCCGGGGAGGAAGGACGAATGGTTCGCTCTCCCGCTTTAAAACGAATGCCGGCGATCAAGGCATCGACACGCGTAAAGTGTCCCGGGCACTCACACCATCAATGAGGAAATGCCATGCGCGCAGTCGCTTTTTTCGCCGCCGTGTCCGTCGCCACCTTTGTCACTACCCAGTCTCAGGCACAGGATGCCGCGGCGGGTGAGAAGGTCTTCGCCAAATGCAAGGTCTGCCACGTCGCAGACAAGGACCAGAACAAGGTCGGCCCGTCCTTGAACGGCGTCATCGGCCGAACGGCCGGGACGCATCCGGGGTTCAGCTATTCCAAGGCCATGACCGAGGCCGGCAAGTCCGGCGTCAAATGGGACGAAGCCACGCTGACGACCTACCTTCGCGATCCCAGGGCGATGGTCAAAGGAACCAAGATGGCGTTTGTCGGTCTCAAGAAAGACGAGGACATCGCCAACGTCATTGCTTATCTGAAACAATTCTCAAAATAACACGGTACCGCCGGCCGTCGGACTGCGCTCGGCCGGCGTTGGCTGGGCTGCGCTTGGGGTCATGCAGCGTCTTGCAGCCTCTGCATCGCGGACGGCAGATCGAACAGGCTGTCGCAAACGAGGTCGGCGCCAAGCTCTTCAACGGGAATTTGGCTGTATCCGCCACGCAGCAGAATGACGGCCATGCCGGCGGCGCGGGCGGCGGCCACGTCGGCGCTGCTGTCTCCGACCATCAGCGTGTCACGAGGTTCGACCTGAAGCAGGTCGAGCGCCAGCAACAGCGCGTCTGGCGCCGGTTTCAAGTATGTCACCGCGTCTCCGCCGACGATCGCGCCGAGATATTCCGTCAGCCGAAAATGCAGCAGGATTTCGCGCGCCGCCAGCTGCGGCTTGTTGGTCACCACGGCCATGGCTATTCCGCTCAAATGCAAGTGCGTGAGAACCTCCCTGACGCCAGGCATCAGCCTCGTGCGGCCGGTCAGATGCCTGCGATAGATCGGCGCCATGACGCGGTTGGCCTCATCGAGCGCGCTGCCGAGGAGCGGCGTGCCGGAAGCCGCGAAGGCGCGTTCGACCAGTTTCCTGATGCCGCCGCCGATCATGGCCTTGACCTGATCCAGCCGCAGCGGCGGCAGATCGTGGCCGGCCAGCAATTCGTTGACGGCGGCCGCTATATCAGGTGCCGAATCGACCAGTGTGCCGTCGAGGTCGAACAGGATCGCCTTGGGCGAGCGAAACGGCCTGCCTGCGCCGACGTTCATGCAGCATCCTTCCACTTGATCGAACAGCCGATCGAAGCGATCTGGTCAAGCGGTCCGTCGCCGGTTCGGGCAACCTGCTTCATCGCCTCGAACAGGTCGCGCCTCAGCCTGGGCGATTCGGCGTCGCGTCGCGACGCGTCCAGCCGGCCGCGGTATTGCAGCGTCAACTCGCTGTTGAGCCCGAAGAAATCCGGGGTGCAAACGGCTCCGTAGGCACGCGCCACCGTCTGGTGCTCGTCGTGGAGATAGGGGAAAGTGCCGTTCGTCCTGGCAAAGAGCTTCATGTTGTCGAAGGAATCATCTGGATAGGCGTCGCTGTCGTTGGAGTTGATCGCGACAAAGCCGATGCCTTCGGCCTTGAGGTCATTGGCGTCGCGCACCATGCGTGAAATCACCGCCTTCACATAGGGGCAGTGGTTGCAGATGAAGGCCACCACCAGCCCGTTCGGGCCGGCGTGGCTTAAGATCGAATGCGACGTGCCGTCGACGCCTGGCAAAACGGCGTCGATGGCTCGCCAGCCGAAATCGCAGACAGGTGGGATTGCCGCCAAGTTTTCCTCCGATGAAATGTTTGCCCTCCGATGAAACGGTTTACGCCGCTTTCCGGATCGCCCCGTCGGCCGCCTGCCTGATGGCGCCGATATTGGCGCGATAGGCCGCCTCGGTGCCGCCCTTAAAGATGGCCGAGCCGGCGACCAGCACATTGGCGCCGGCCGCGGTGACCAGCGGAGCGGTTTCGGGCGTGACGCCGCCGTCGATCTCTATGTCGATCGGACGATGGCCGACCAGCGCCTTGACCCGCCTGACCTTGTCGACGACCGCCGCAATGAAGGCCTGGCCGCCGAAGCCCGGATTGACCGTCATCAGAAGCACCAGATCGAGCCGGTCAAGTACATATTCGATGACGCTTTCCGGCGTTGACGGGTTCAGCGACACGCCGGCCTTCTTGCCGAGATTTCTGATTGCCTGCAGCGAACGGTCGAGATGCGGTCCGGCCTCGGCATGCACCGTAATGATGTCGCAGCCGGCATCGGCGAAGGCGCCGAGATAGGCGTCGGCCGGCGCGATCATCAGGTGGCAGTCGAAGACCTTGTCCGTTCGATTACGGATCGCCTTGACCACCGGCGGACCGAAGGTGATGTTGGGCACGAAATGGCCATCCATCACGTCGAGATGGATCCAGTCGGCACCCGCCCGGACGACCGCTTCGACCTCGTCGCCGAGCCGCGAGAAGTCCGCGGAAAGCACCGAGGGCGCGATGATTGTCTTGCTATCCATGGTCGTCGGCTCCCATTCTGTCGTCCGTTTCCGGTCGCTGCACACCAACCGCCGTCATCTTGTCAGCGCGCCTTCGTCTCCGGTTCGCCTTCGAGCTTACCTTCCGCGAACACGCGGCTGCCGCGAATATCGGATTCCTCGATGGTGATAAGATCGATTTTCGTCAACGCCCGGTCGCGCGATGCGAAAAGCCGGCCGGCCTGGCGAAGCCGCGCCCGGTCGAGGCTATTGCGAACGGAGCGGGCGTTGGAGAAATGCGGCAGCCGCATGCGGATCGGGAGATACTCTTCGAGCGCCTTGGCCGCCGCTTCGCTGAGGCGGTAATTCTGTTCCGCCAGCATGATCTCGGCGATTGATTTGAGTTCGCTGACGCCGTAGTCCGGAAAATCGAGGTGATGGGCGATGCGCGAGCGCATGCCGGGATTGCTGTCGAAGAAGCAGTCCATCTTGTCCTTGTAGCCGGCAAGAATCACAACCAGATCGTCACGGTTGTTTTCCATGCATTGCAGCAGGATTTCGATCGATTCCTGGCCGTAGTCGCGTTCGTTCTCGGGCTTGTAGAGATAGTAGGCCTCGTCGATGAAAAGCACCCCGCCCATGGCGCGCTTGATCACTTCGCGGGTTTTGGGCGCGGTGTGGCCCACATACTGGCCGACGAGATCGTCGCGCGTCACCGCGACCATGTGGCCTTCGCGGACATAGCCGAGACGATGCAGGATTTCGGCCATTCTGAGCGCCACGGTGGTCTTTCCGGTACCGGGATTTCCCGTAAAGTTCATGTGCAGCGTCGGCGCGCCAGAGATCAGCCCGAACTTGCGGCGAAGCCGGTCGACTAGGAGCAGCGCCGCGATCTCGCGGATGCGGGTCTTGATGGGCTTCAGGCCGACGAGTTCGCGGTCGAGCTTGTCCATCACCTCGTCGATGTTGGAGGCCTCGAACTCGGCCTGTAGATCAACCGATTCGCCCTGCGCGGCAGCGCTCTTAGCTATCGCGTCCAGCATGGTTCGCCTAGCTCCGTTCGCCTTCGGGCCTGTCGGTCGCATAAGGCACGATCGAATAGCCCTGACTGCGGCCGTCACGCTCTTGGCGCAGCAGCCGGAACCCGGGTTCATTGGGTGGCCGGTTGACGATGAATGACATGCGCGGTGCTTCCCAGCCCTTGGTCGAATCGAAGGCGGTGACCCGGACATACATGTTGGGCATAGCTTTCCGGCAATTGTCGACTTCAAGCAGGATGCCCGCCGGGTCCCTCAGGTCGAACATCGGGTTGCCGTACATTTCCCAATAGGTGTTTCGCGGATGTGGATCGTCCGTGTACTCGACGCTGACCGCCCAGTGGTTTTTCAGTGCGTATTTGATCTGCGCCGAAATCTGCTCATCGGTTAGCTCGGGCAGGAACGAAAACTGTCCCTGCGTGACCTTGTTTCCGGGATTGGTCATCATGGCGACGGTTCCTTTCGTCTAGAAGCTCGGCGTTGCGGTTGGCACGAAGTCGGCCGTGTCGGTCGATTCGTAGTTGAAGGTGACGTCCTTCCACGTCTCCAGGGCCGCCTTGAGCGGCGTGCACCATCTGGCCGCCTGTTCGAGGATTTTGGTTCCTTCGCGCAGATAGTCGCGGCCCTCGTTGCGGGCGAGGATCATCGCCTCCAACGCGACGCGATTGGCCGTCGCGCCGGCCTGGATGCCGTCCGGATGGCCGATCGTGCCGCCGCCGAACTGCAGGATGACGTCCTCGCCGAGATAATGGATCAACTGGTGCATCTGGCCGGCATGGATGCCGCCGGAGGCGACGGGCATCACCTTGTTGAGCGAGGCCCAGTCCTGATCGAAGAACAGCCCGGTTTCGAGGTTCTGCGGCGTGCGCTCCTCGCGCAGCGTGTCATAAAACCCCTTGATCATAAGCGGGTCGCCTTCCAGCTTGCCGACCACCGTGCCGGCATGGATGTGATCGACGCCGGCCATCCGCATCCATTTGCAGATGACGCGAAAATTCATGCCGTGGTTCTTCTGGCGCGAATAGGTCGAGTTGCCGGCCCGGTGGAGGTGCAGGATCATGTCGTTGCGGCGTGCCCACTTGGCCATCGACTGGATCGCCGTGTAGCCAATGACGAGGTCGATCATGACGATGCAGGAGCCAAGCTGTTTTGCAAATTCGGCGCGCTCGTACATGTCCTCCATCGTGCCGGCGGTGACGTTGAGATAATGGCCCTTGACTTCGCCGGTGGCGGCCGACGCCTTGTTCACAGCCTCCATGCAGTAGAGAAAGCGGTCGCGCCAATGCATGAAGGGCTGTGAGTTGATGTTCTCGTCATCCTTGACGAAGTCGAGGCCACCTTTCAGCGCCTCGTAGACCACGCGGCCGTAGTTGCGGCCGGACAGGCCAAGCTTGGGCTTCGTCGTCGCGCCGAGCAGCGGCCGGCCGAACTTGTCGAGCCGCTCGCGTTCCACCACGATGCCGGTCGCCGGGCCCTGGAAGGTCTTGAGGTAAGCCACCGGGATGCGCATGTCCTCGAGCCGCAGGGCCTTGACGGCCTTGAAGCCGAACACGTTGCCGATGATCGACGCAGTCAGGTTGGCGATGGAGCCGGGCTCGAACAGGTCGAGGTCGTAGGCGATATAGGCGAAGTACTGTTGCTCGATCCTGGTGCCTGGACCTGTGTTCGGCACCGGCTCGGATTTGAATGCCTTGGCGCGGTAGAGCTCGCAGGCGGTCAGCCTGTCGGTCCACACCACGGTCCATGTCGCAGTAGAGGATTCACCGGCGATGGCGGCGGCCGCCTCCTCGTGGTCGACGCCGGGCTGCGGCGTGATCCGAAACATGGCGATCAGGTCGGTCTCCTTGGGCCGGTAGTCCGGCTCCCAGTAGCCCATCTTCTTGTAGGGGATGACGCCCGACCTGTAGCGTTCCTTGCCTTCCTTGAGCGTGCCTGCTGAGGGCATGTCGATCTTGTTCATGGCAGGTCTCCTGTTTGCCGCTCAGGCGGCTTTCGCGGTTGCGATTTGGGGGTCGAGCTTTCCTGCGGCGTAACGTTTCGCCATCTCATCCATGGCGATCACCCTGATCTTCGACGCGTGGCCTGCGGTGCCAAAGCGTTCGAAGCGATCGCGGCAAAGGTCGCGCAGGGCGTCCATGGCGGGTTTCAGGAATTTACGCGGATCGAATTCGCGCGGGTCCTCCGTCGCAACGCGGCGGAACTGCCCGGCCATGGCCATTCGGCAATCGGTGTCGATGTTGACCTTGCGCACGCCGTAGCGGATGCCGCGCTCGATTTCCTCGACCGGGACGCCAAAGGTCTGCGGCATCTCGCCGCCATAGTTGTTGATGATGTCCTGCAGTTCCTGCGGCACGGAGGAAGACCCGTGCATGACCAGATGCGTGTTGGGCAGCTTTTCGTGAATCGCCTCGATCACCTGCATGGCCAGGATGCCGCCGTCAGGCTTGCGGCTGAATTTATAGGCGCCGTGCGAGGTACCGCAGGCGATCGCCAGCGCGTCGACCCGGGTGGCGGTCACGAAGTCGACCGCCTGATCGGGATCGGTCAAAAGCTGGTCATGGGAAAGCGCACCTTCGGCGCCGTGCCCGTCCTCGGCCTCGCCCTGGCCGGTCTCCAGTGAGCCGAGCACGCCGAGCTCGCCTTCGACCGAAGCGCCGACCCAATGCGCCATGCGTGCGACACGTTCGGTGATGGCGACGTTGTAATCGAAGCTCGCCGGTGTCTTGGCATCCGCCATCAGCGATCCGTCCATCATCACCGAGGTGAAGCCGTGGCGGATCGCCGACAGGCAGGTGGCTTCGTTGTTGCCGTGATCCTGATGGATGCAGAGCGGAATGGCCGGATGGATTTCGGTCAACGCCTCCATCATTTTGGCCAGCATGATGTCATTGGCATAGGAACGGGCGCCGCGTGAGGCCTGGATGATAACCGGGGCATCGCAGGCCCTGGCGGCCTCCATGATGGCGAGGCCCTGTTCCATGTTGTTGATGTTGAAAGCCGGCACCCCGTAGCCGTGCTCGGCGGCATGGTCGAGAAGCTGGCGAAGGGTGATGCGGGCCATTGTCGGTTTCTCCTAGATGATGAGCTTCAGCGCCGCTGCCGCGACGGCTTCGGGCGTGATGTCGAAATGCCGGTAGAGGTCCGGGGCAGGGGCGCTGGCGCCGAAACCGGCCATGCCGACGAAAGTGCCGGTGTCGCCGATCCAGCGGTCCCAGCCGAGCCGTGCTGCGGCTTCGATGCCAATGCGGGGCGCCGAGCCGAGGACTGCCTTGCGGGTGCCGGCGTCCTGCTCCTCGAAAAGCTCCCAGCACGGCATCGAGACAACCGCGGCGGCGACGCCGTGCCCGGTCTCCAGCCGTTCGGCGGCGGCAACCGCGATCTCGACCTCCGAGCCGGTGGCGATCAGCGTCACCGCGCGCTGCCCGACTGGCTCGCGCAGGATGTAGGCGCCCCGGCTCGACCGGTTCTCGTCGCTGTGTGGCTCGTCGCTAGGTGCTTGGCGCAGCATCGGCAGGTTCTGGCGCGAGAGCACCAGCACGCTCGGCCGCTTCTCGCTTCTCAGCGCCAGTTCCCAGCACTCCGCCGTTTCGATGATGTCGGCCGGGCGGAAGACGTTGAGGTTTGGCGTCGCCCGCAGCATCGCCAGGTGCTCGACCGGCTGGTGGGTCGGGCCGTCCTCGCCGAGACCGATGGAATCATGCGTCATCACATAGATGACACGCTGGCCCATGAGCGCCGAGAGCCGCATCGCGCCGCGCGCGTAGTCGGCGAAGCACAGGAACGTGCCGCCATAAGGCACGAAGCCGCCATGCAGTGCGATGCCGTTCATGGCTGCGGCCATGCCGTGCTCGCGGATTCCATAGTGGATGTAGCGGCCTGCGTAGTCGCCCGGCGCGATGCGGTTCATACCCTTGGTGATCGTCAGGTTCGAATGCGTCAGATCGGCGGAGCCGCCGACGGTCAGTTCGGTTGCGCCATTGATCGCAGCGAGTGCCATTTCCGAGGCTTTTCGCGTTGCAACCTTGGTCGCCTTCCCGACATGCTCCTTGCGGAAAGCGTCGAGTGCTTCGAAGACCGCGTCGGGCAGGGCGCCGGCGACCGCGCTCTCGAAGGCCTGCCGCCGTGGTGAGGCGGCAAGCCGATTCTCCCAGGCGCGGCGTGCCGCTTGACCGCGGCCGGCAATCGCGCGCCAGGCGAAAAGGATATCGTCCGGCACCTCGAACGGCGCGAAGGCCCAGCCGATATTTTCGCGCGTCGCGGCGATCTCCGCATCGCCCAGCGGCGCGCCATGCGTCTTTTCCGAACCACCCAGATTTGGCGCGCCCTTGCCGATCACCGTGCGGCAGGCGATCAGAGACGGCTGGTCCGATTGCTGCGCCGCTTCGATTGCCGCCGCAACGGTTTCGGTGTCGTGGCCGTCCACCGACTGGACATGCCATCCAGCGGCTTTGAACCGCGCCGGCTGGTCCATCGATGTCGACAGGGAAGTGGGCCCGTCGATCGAGATCGCATTGTCGTCCCAAAAGACGATCAGCCGGGAGAGCTTCAGGTGACCGGCAAGATCGATCGCCTCGTGGCTGATGCCTTCCTGCAGGCAGCCGTCGCCGGCGATTGCGTAGGTGAAATGGTCGACGAGATCGGCGCCGTGGCGGGCCGCCAGCATGCGCTCCGCCAGCGCCATGCCGACAGCGGTCGAAATGCCTTGTCCAAGCGGGCCGGTCGTCGTCTCGATGCCAAGCGCATGGCCATATTCCGGATGTCCGGCGGTGCGGCTGCCCAGCTGGCGAAACCGCTGCAATTCTTCGATAGGCATGTCTTCAAAGCCTAGCAGATAATGCAGCGCATACTGCAGCATCGAGCCGTGCCCGGCCGACAGCACGAAGCGGTCACGATCGGGCCAGTTGGGCGCCGACGGATCGATATTGATGAAGCGGCTGAACAGCACCGTCGCGACATCGGCCATGCCCATCGGCATACCCGGATGACCGGAATTGGCCTTTTGGACGCTGTCCATCGCCAGTGCGCGAATGGCGTTGGCCATGTCGCGCTCCGAGACGGCGGCGACGGGCTTCAGTGCTGCTGCCTGGCTGTTCATGGCGTCCTCCTCACGACACACGGTTCTTGCGTTCGATCAATTGCAGGATGAGCGGCGTCAGGATCAGCTGCATGGCAAGGTCGAGCTTGTTGCCGGGCACCACTATGGAATTCGGCCGCGACATGAACGAGTCGTGGATCATCGAAAGCAGGTAGGGGAAATCGATGCCGCGGGGATTGGCGAAGCGGATAACCAGCATCGATTCGTCGGGCGTCGGAATCCAGCGCGCGATGAATGGATTGGACGTGTCGACGATCGGCACGCGCTGGAAGTTGATGGCGGTCTGCGAAAACTGCGGGACGATGTAGCGGACATAGTCCGGCATACGGCGCAGGATCACGTCCATCACCGCCTCGGTGGAATAGCCGCGCGTTGCGCGGTCGCGATGGATCTTCTGGATCCATTCGAGATTTATGACCGGCACCACGCCGATCTTGAGATCCGCGTGCCTGGCCAGGTTGATCTTGTCGGTGACGACGCAGCCATGCAGGCCCTCATAGAAGAGCAGGTCGCTCGGCGGAAATTCGCGCCATTCGGTGAAATGTCCCGGCGGCGTGCCGTACTGCTTCTCCTCATCCTCATCATGGATGTAGGTGCGGGTCTTTCCGGTTCCCCGTCGGCCATATTCCTCGAATACCTCTTCGAGGATTGCCAGTTCATTGGCCTCGGCATGGAAGTGGGTGAAGTTCGGATTGCCCGCCTTTTCCTCCTCGGCCACCTTCGCCTTCATCGTGGCGCGGTCGTAGCGATGGAAAGCATCGCCTTCGATGAAGGCGGCCCCGATGTTCTCGCGCCGGAAGATCAGTTCGAAGATGCGCTTGACAGAGGTGGTGCCTGCGCCCGACGACCCGGTGATGGTAATGATGGGGTGCTTTGCCGACATGGTCTTCAGGCCCTGAAAAGGCCGCGGCGGCTGAACAGCGGCGCGCGCTCGCCGATGGCGCTCGGCTCGGTGTGGTAGCGGGTGATGCGCGCGACTTCCCGCGCCGATCCGAAAACCATGGGCACGCGCTGGTGCAGGCTCTCGGGTTCGATTTCGAGGATGCGGGTGATCGTGTCGGTGGCGGCACCGCCCGCCTGTTCGACGAGATAGGCGATCGGGTTTGCCTCATAGACGAGGCGAAGTCGCCCCTGCCTGTAGCCCTTGCGCTTGTCGCCTGGATACAGGAATACGCCGCCGCGCATCAATATGCGGTAGCAGTCAGCAACCAGAGAGGCGATCCAGCGCATGTTGAAGTCCTTCTCACGTGGGCCTTCGGTGCCTTCAAGGCAGTCGTCGATGTAGAGCCGCACCGCCTCGTCCCAATGCCGGTAGTTGGCGGCGTTGATGGCGAACTCCTGGGTTCGCTGCGGGATGATCCGGCTCTCGTAGGCCTGGACGAAGGTGCCGAGCCTGGTCGAGAGAACGAAGACATGGGTACCGCTGCCGAGCGACAGAACCAGCGCCAGCTGCGGCCCGTAGATGAAGAAACCGGCGCCCAGCTGGTTCACCCCTGCCTGCAAAAACGAGGCGGCCGGATTCCCATCCGGCGCGCCAGTTGCAGGGAGAAGCGAGAAGACCGTTCCGATCGACACGTTGGTGTCGATGTTGGAAGAACCATCGAGCGGGTCGATGGCGATGGCAAGAGGCGCTTGCCTGTCGAGCAGCACCGGCTGCTCCAGTTCCTCGGAAGCGTAGAGCGCGACCGGAGCGTGGCGCATGGCGTCGAGGAAGATATCATCGGCGAAGACATCGAGATCCTTCTGGATGTCGCCGTCAGCATTGGCGCCGCGGGTTCCCGCAAAGGCGGTGCCGAGCACCCCTTGATTGATGGTGTTGCGGATTGTGGTGGCCGCCTGCGTCAGCTGACGGATGGTCGCTACGACGGCGGAGCGCAGTTCGTCCGGCTCGCCAAGATAGGAGTTCAGAAAAGCGTCGAGTGTTGCCGCTGGCATCGTAACCTCCCGATCCAGCCGCCTCTCCTCGGGTCGGCCGGATTGGGAAAGGAGAACAAACGACGCTGGATAAGTAAAATTCAATAACTTTACTCAGGCAGTAAAAAAATTTTAGTATGCCGTATGAGAAACCTCACGCTCAAGCAGTTCAAGACCGTTCAGGCAATCATCAGCCACGGAAAAATCGTCCGCGCGGCCAAGGTGTTAGGGCTGTCTCCTCCAGCGGTGACGATCCAGTTGCGGCAGGTGGAGGAGGAGTTCCAACTGGCCTTGTTCGACCGGACGTCGGACGGCATGCGTCCCACTGCCGCAGGTCTGGCCTTCGTCGAGACGGCACAGGCCATCGAGGAGCGGCTTCGTCTGCTCGAAGACAAGATGGATGCAATCAAGGGCGTGCGCGCCGGCAGCTTGCGGCTCGGCGTCGTTTCCACGGCCAAATATTTCGCGCCGCGGCTGATGGCCGCCTTCATGAAGGAACATCCCGATATCGACATGCGCCTTGCCATCGGCAACCGCGCCGAGACGATCGACAATCTGAAGAACCACGATATCGATATCGCGCTGATGGGACGCCCGGCCAAGGAAGTCCCGGTGCGTGCCTCGGTCTTCGGCGATCACCCGCTGGTCATCATCGCATCGCCCGATCACCCGCTGGCGTCGGCACGCGACATTTCCAAGGAGCGGATCGCCGAGGAGCATTTCCTCATTCGCGAGCCCGGCTCCGGCACGCGCATCTCACTGGAAATATTCCTGAGCGACGTGCCCGGCCGCATCGACGATCTCGGCGTCGAGATGGACTCGAACGAGACCATCAAGCAGGCGGTGATGGCCGGGCTCGGCATCGCCTTCATCTCTGCCCACACCATCGCTGCCGAAACCGAAGCCGGCCGGCTGGTTATCCTCGACGTTGTCGGCATGCCGATCCGCCGGCAATGGTTTTCGGTGATGCGCAGCGATCACGCGATCTCGCCGGCGATGGCGACCTTCCACGATTTTCTGATGCGCAAGGGCGCGATGTACCTGCCACTGTTCGGCAAGCTTTATCCGCACGAGGAACTGAACAGTAGAGGTCGCGCGAGTTAGCCTAGTTCAACAAGTTTCGGTCGTAGTAGGGACGTGGCTTGCAAATACAGGAGAACGGCGGTGGCGCTGAGCGGCAGCTTCGACTCGACTAACCCCTAAGGCTCGAATCATTTAGGATGGAAGTCCGAATGGAGCGACGCAACCGCTTGTCCGTATGGCTTAGCTGCGCCATGAGCGGTCGCTAAAGCGATCAAGGCCGAGCGGCCGGAGTCGACCCCTAAGCCGACCGTCGGAAGGCGGGCTGCAAGGTCCGCATCCGGCTGGTCAGCGGGCATCGCCCGAAATGGCTGCCTTTGGAGAGCTGTCTCGGACGAGGGACGGCTTTGCACCTCTTCCGGCACATGGTTCGGCAACCGTTGCTGTTCGTGTGTCAAGTTCCTCGGTCGAGTCCTCGTGGATGTCATCAGCGGCGGCTTGATCCTGCATACGGCAGGCTGGTCAATCCGACTTGCCGAGAGCTTTCAGGATGAATCGGATCTGCTCGCGCAGGCCCGCTTCGGTGTCTTCGCCGTATTGGACGCAGTGCTCGATCAGGATCGGATGGAGGAACGGCGTGAACGCGGTGTGGACGGCACGCGCCGCCGTAGCGGAATCGTCGACATTGAATTCGCCCGATTCGATGCCCTCGCGGATAATGACCCCTAAGGTAGTTACCACGTGCTCGATATGCGCCTTGATGGTCGCCCAGTTCTCCTGCATGGCGGCGACAATCAGGTCGTGCATGCGCCTTTCCTTGACCAGCGTCATCTTCTTGTGATGGTGAACGGCGGTCAGTAGCTGACCCAATTTCTCCCCGGCCGACGCGTTCGTGCGCGCGATTGCCAGGGCGATGTCAGCTACCTCGTTCAAAGCTTTCCCGCAGATGGATTCTTTGATTGCGTCCCTTGAGGGGAAGAAGCGGTAGATGTTTGCCGTGCTCATGCTGAGTTCGGAGGCGATGTCGGCCACCGACGTTTTGTTGTAGCCGATGCGGCGAAAGTGCCCCTCCGCCACCTCCAGGATGCGCGCGCGCACCTCGTCGGGATCAGTTCGCATTCGGAGCGGACGATTCATGGATGTCTCCAGGACTGATGAAACGGATCTGCCGGGCTCGCCCTGGGCGATCATTCGTAAGCGGCAAGATCGTCCGGCTGGCCCTGCATATGTTCAGGCAAAACCGGCGGGCGAAAACTTGAACCGTCTTTTCCGACAACAGTGCCCTATTCGGCAGCCATCGCTGTTTGCAATTCCGGTTCCTCGGTCGAAGCCTCATGGGCCACATCTGCGGTCGGCTTGATCCGGAACCACGCGGCATAGAGAGCGGGAAGGAAGAGCAGGATCAGCACCGTGCCGGCCGCCGTGCCGCCGATCAGCGTATAGGCCATCGATCCCCAGAACACGGAGTGCGTAAGGGGGATGAAGGCCAGCACGGCGGCAAGCGCTGTCAGGATCACCGGCCTCGTGCGTTGCACGGTGGCCTCAATGACGGCGTGATAGTCGTCAAGGCCGGCAGCACGGTTCTCCTTGATTTGTTCGGTCAGGATCAGGGTGTTGCGCATCAGGATGCCGGCCAGCCCTATCAGGCCCAGAATGGCGTTGAACCCGAAGGGCTGGTTGAAGGTGAGCAACATCGGCACGACGCCGACGAGCCCAAGCGGTGCGGTCAGCACGACCATGGCCATCGTCGAGAAGGATCGTACCTGCAGCATGATGACGATCAGCATGGCGGCGATCATGGCCGGGAAGATCTTGCCCAAAGCAGTGTTGGCCTTCTCAGCCTCCTCGATCGATCCCCCCATTTCAATGTTATAGCCGGCCGGAAGGGACGCGATCAGCGGCTGAAGGGCTTTCATGATCTGCTTTGAGACCTCCGGAGGCTGAGTCGCTTCGTTGATATCCGACCGGATCGTGACGACGGGCGTCCGGTCGCGGCGCTTCAGGATCGGCTCTTCAAGACGGATCTCCGAATGACCGATCTGGTCGAGCGGAATCTGGCGGCCGTCCCGGCTCATCAGCGAGAAATCCGCCAGACGCGCCGGATCCAGCCGCTCAGCCCCAGCGCTGCGCGCCACGATGGGGACATTGCGAATGTCCTCGCGGACCTGCGTGACAGGGATGCCGGTGAGGAGGAACTGGAGCTGCTGGCCTACTTCCGCCGGCGAGAGGCCGATGAGGTTCAGTCGATCCTGGTCAGGGATGAAGCGCAGTACGGGCGTGCGGTTGCCCCAGTCGCGGTTGGCCTGCCGCACGTCCGGGACGCCCCGCATGATATCGAGGGCCTTCTCGGAAATGCTATAGAGTTGCGCGGGATCAGGCCCCGTGACCCGGAACTCGACAGGGAACGGGGTGTAGGGTCCGAACACAAGCTGGGTGACGCGGACATCGGCTTCCGGCGCGAGCCCCTGCGATACCGCCTCCCGGAGCCGGTGCTTCAGCGCCTCGCGCGCCTCCGCGTCCGGTGTCAGCACGACGATCTTGGCAAAGGCAGGATCAGGCAGTTCCGGTGCCATCGCGAAGAAGAAGCGCGGAGCGCCCTGACCGACGTAGCTCGTCACGATCTTGGCTTCGGGCTGGCCGTCCAGCCAGTGCTCCAGCTTCTCCACTGTGGCGGTCGTCGTCTCGATGCTGGTGCCTTCCGGCAGACGAACCTCGACCAGCACTTCGGGGCGATCGGATGTCGGGAAGAACTGCTGTTTCAGGCTGCCCATGCCGACAACCGAAAGTGCGAAGACGATGCCGACGACACCGCAGGTTACGAACTTGTGGCGCACGGCAAAGATGATGAGCCGGCGAAGGCGCCGATAGTTCGGTGTGTCGTATATGGCGTGAACGCCGCCTTCGACCGGTTTGATCGCGGGCAGCATCTTGACGCCAAGGTAGGGCGTGAAAACCACGGCGACGATCCAGGAGACGACGAGAGCGAACCCTACGACCCAGAAGATATTGCCGGCGTACTCGCCGGCCGTCGAGCGTGCGAAGCCCACGGGCAGGAACCCAGCTATCGTCACGAGCGTTCCCGACAGCATCGGCGCCGCGGTATGGCTCCAGGCATAGGCCGCCGCCTTGATGCGATCCATGCCCTCTTCCATCTTCACCACCATCACCTCGATGGCGATGATGGCGTCGTCCACGAGAAGACCGAGCGCCAGGATGAGGGCGCCGAGCGTGATGCGATCGAAGAACCGGCCGGTCTCCAGCATGATGAGGAACACGGCGGCAAGCGTCAGCGGGACGGCGGCCGCCACGACGATGCCGACGCGCCAGCCCATGCTGAGCAGGCTGATCAGCAGCACGACACCGAGCGCCATCGCGAACTTTAACATGAACTCGTCGACCGCCGAGGTGATGTTGACGGCCTGGTCGGACACCTTGTCGAGCGTTATCCCAAGCGGCAATGTTCGTGCGATGGCCGCCGTCCGATCCTCCAGCGCCTTGCCGAGCGCGCGACCGTCCCAACCCTCCTGCATAACGGCCGCGAGCATGATGGTGGGCTCGCCCTGGCGTCGGATGAGATAGGTGGGAGGGTCCTCGTAGCCGCGGCGGACCTCGGCAACGTCGGAAAGCTTCAGCGTCCGCCCCCCGGCAACGATCGGCGTGTCGGCGATAGCCTGGACACTGTCATAAGCGCCGTTGAGCCTGATGAAGACCTGCGGCCCCTGAGTATCGATCGAGCCCGCCGGTGTGACGGTGTTCTGCCGCTGCAATGCGACGATGATATCCTGTGCCGACACGCCCAGCGTTGCCAGCTTGGCATAGGAGAACTCGACGAATATCTTTTCGGGGCGCTCACCGAGGATGTTGATCTTCTTGACGCCGGGCACGTGCAGGAGGTCCTGTCGAATTGCCTCGGCCTGCCTGGCCAGCTCACGCATCGGCATGCCTCTGGCCTTCAGCGCATAAAGGGCGAAGCTCACATCCGAATATTCGTCGTTGACGAAGGGGCCGTAGACGCCGGGCGGCAGGTTGCGGGCTTCATCCCCCAGCTTCTTGCGGGCCTGGTAAAACTCTTCCTGCACGACGGATGGCGGCGTGCTGTCCTTCAGCGTGACCGTCATATAGGCGTAGCCCGGCCGCGTGGTGGTCTCGACCCGATCGTACCAGGTGAGCTCCTGAAGCCGCTTCTCCAACGGCTCGGCGACAAGGTCCTGCATCTCGCGGGCCGTCGCGCCCGGCCATGCCGTCGTGACCGTCAGGGTCTTAATGGTGAAGTTGGGATCCTCCGCCCGCCCGAGCATAAGGAACGCGTAGGCGCCAGCCGCCACGAGCAGGAGGATGAAGAACAGGGTGACGGCCCGTTCGCGAACGGCGATCGCTGAAAAATTGAGGTTCATCGTCAGTTGCTCCCGCTTTCGGAAGCAGACCTGACGCGAGCGCCCTCCTGCAGAAGATGAGCGCCGAGCGAAACGACCGGATCTCCCATGTTCAGCCCGGAGACCACGGCGCTTTCGCTTGTCACACGAACAAGGCCGACAGGTCGGAAGTGTACGGTCGAGGTGGCGCGATCCAGGGCCCAAACGCCTGTCTTGCCGCCATCATCGAGCACGGCTCCGAGCGGCACCTGGACTTCCGGCTGGCTCGCCTGGCTTGTGATCCGGATAGTCACGGTCGCGCCAAGCGGTGCTGCCGCGGCCTCCCCGTCGAGCACATAGCGGGCCTCATAGGTACGGGTCTGGGGATCGGCGGCATCCGACAACTGCCGCAGATGCGCCGTATGGCGCCCATCGGCTGCATAAACGGCGGCCTCGGCCACAGAGCCGATCGCCGGCCGGATCGTTTCGGGAAGCGCGACCACCGCTTCACGAGGGCCGGCCTGGGCGATCCGAACCACTGTCTGACCGGCGGAGACGACCTGTCCCGGCTCGCCGATGGTTTCGACCACAGTTCCATCCGCGTCCGCCAGCAGGACGGAATAGGCCGCTTCGTTTTCCGCGACTTTCGCTTCCGCTTCGGCGGCGGCGAGTTGTGCGGTCGCGGTGTCCAACGCGGCCTTCGCCTGCTCGTAGCGCTGCGGAGTTGCTGCCAATTCCTTCTTGACCAGAACGGCATAGCGCTTTTCGTCCGCGCTCGCCTGAACCAGCACAGCGCGTGCCGCGGCGACCGCATTGCGCTTGGCGGTGAGCGCGAGAGCCAGATCGGTGTCGTCGATCCGCAGAAGCGGTTGGCCCGCCTTGACCCGTTCACCGACGTTCACCAGGCGCTCGATGATCTTGCCGGGTACGCGAAAACCAAGATTGCTCTGCACCCGCGCGGCAATCGTGCCCGTGAAACCGCGTTCGGATCCAGCCACTGGCGCCGCCGTCACCAATCTGACGATCGGCGCTTCCTGCCTCGGATCCGCCACTGCGGTTGCCTGCGTGCGAATGGGCAGCGTAACGAATGCGGCCACCCCTAACCCCGCGGCCAGGACGCTGCCCAGCCCAATGACAAGTCGCTTTTTCATGCCCATCGCCTCATGCCGAAATAGATTGCGTTCATTCTCTATGCTGTGTCCTGCGTCGACCGGCAGCGGCCGGCTGCGACCTGCGCGGCGAGTCAGTCCGGTAGCGCGTCGGCGCGCGGATGCTTGTCGGTCCCAGTCGCGACTGTCACCTCCTCGCCGGACCTCGAGAACGCGTAGAGAGAGCCCCGGTAGCCCGGCATGGAGAAGGCAACGGAGTCGCGGTCGGCGAGGCCCATGACGACGCGCAGCGGATCGCCTCCGCCCTTGGGCGCGAAGGTGGCGGTGACCTCCAGGAGGTCGCCGTCGATTGGGACGTAATAGACCACCATGTCGAGGCGTCCGTTGTGCAGGCTGCCGGCTTCGATTGGGCGTCCGACGGTAGCTTCCTCGGCAAACGCTGGGGTCGCCAGAAACAGCGCGGTCAGGAGCGAAGCGCTCAGGATCTTGCGGATCATTTCGTGTCTCCTTTTTTAGATTGCATTCGCCATCTATATAGCAGATAGATTACGAATGCAATCTAAAAAAAGAGATCGACGATGCGTGTGAGTCGCATACAGGCCGCGGAAAACCGCGAAGCCGCAATCAACGTGGCAAGCCGCCTTTTGCGGGAGCGTGGCTTTGACGGCATCGGCCTCAAGGATCTGATGAAGGATGCCGGGCTGACCCAAGGCGCCTTTTACAAGCATCGCATCAAAGGAGGACTTGGTGGCACAGGCGTCCAAGCGGGCGATGGAGAGTGCCAACCACCGATGGTCGGCCGCGACCGCGGCAAAATCCGAGGATCGGCTTGGCGCGGTGATCGCGTTCTACCGGGTAGATTCTGACATCTTGATCCGGTGAAACCTTAGTGGTTTTCTGTCCGCTGGTCGGATCCGTGGCGCTGTCGGGAAGACCACTGAGCAGGACGCCCGCCAGCACAACGCGGGTCTCGTTTTCATGCCCATCTCAGTGCGGCCAAGAGCGGAGCGGTCGGGGTTCTGCGGATCATCTCTCATCTTCTCTTGATAGATTGCGTTCGCCCTCTATATAAGGTATAGATTACGAACACACGCTAAAAGGGAGATTACCGATGCGCGTAAGTCGCATTCAGGCTGCGGAAAACCGTGAAACCGTTATCAATGTGGCAAGCCGCCTTTTTCGGGAGCGCGGTTTTGACGGCATCGGCCTTAAGGATCTGATGAAGGGTGCCGGGCTGACCCAAGGCGCTTTTTACAAGCAGTTCGCGTCAAAGGAGGACCTGGCGGCGCAGGCGTCCAAACGGGCGATGGAGAGCGCCACCCACCGATGGTCGGCCGCGACTACGGCAAAACCCGACGATCCGCTTGGCGCGGTGATCGCGTTCTACCTCAGCATGGACCATCGCGAAGAAAGGATGGACGGCTGCCCGATCGTGGCGCTCGGTTCGGATGCCGCCAGACAGGGCGTGGACGTGAGAGCTTCGTTCGAAGCCGGGATCAGGGAATATCTTGAGATGTTTGGTAGTTGGGTTGGCGAGGCCGACGGCGAGCGGCCCGGCGACAAGGCCATGGCCATTCTCTCGACAATGGTCGGTGCGGTGCTCCTTTCGCGCGTCGTCAACGACCCCGACCTCGCGCAGGCATTTCTGGATGCGGCGACAGAACAGGTTCGCGAAGCAGCCAGCGCTTGAACGGCGTGCGCAGCGCTGGCGGCGCACCCAAATTGATAGGAAAATAGATGCGACGGATTGTTGTCACAGGCATGGGAGCGGTCACGCCCCTTGCTGCCGATGTCGAAGCGTCCTGGTCGCGTCTCCTGGCCGGCCGCTCGGGCATCCGCAGGCTTGCGGATGATGTGGTGTGCGACCTGCCGGCGAAGGTCGGCGGGGTGGTGCCCTCCACAGAAGAAGATCCGGACGCTGGTTTCGATCCGGAAGCCATCCTTCCGCCGAAGGACCAGCGCAAGGTAGACCGGTTCATTCTCTTTGCGCTGGCCGCGGCACAAGAGGCGCTCGCCCAAGCAAGATGGGTCCCCGTCTCGGAAGCGGATCGCTTGCGCACGGCCACGATCATCGCCTCGGGCGTCGGCGGGTTCCCGGCCATAACCGAGGCGGTGCGCACGGTCGACCGCCGCGGCGTCCGCCGTCTATCACCTTTTACGGTGCCGTCCTTCCTGGTGAACCTCGCGGCAGGCCACGTCTCGATCCGCTATGGCTTCAAAGGTCCGCTCGGTGCACCCGTGACGGCGTGCGCGGCCGGCATTCAGGCGATCGGCGATGCGGCTCGCCTAATCCGCGCCGACGAGGCCGATATTGCCGTGTGCGGCGGGACGGAAGCATGCATGAATCTTGTCAGCCTCGGTGGGTTTGCCGCGGCACGCTCTCTTTCGACGTCCTTTAATCATCGTCCTGATGAGGCCTCCCGACCGTTCGACAAGTCGCGGGACGGCTTCGTCATGGGCGAAGGAGCCGGCATGCTGGTCATCGAGGAATTGAGCCACGCGCTGGCGCGCGGCGCAAGACCGCTGGCCGAGCTTGTCGGCTACGGCACGACGGCGGATGCTCATCACGTCACCTCCGGTCCAGAGGACGGCGACGGTGCGCGCCGGGCCATGGAGATCGCAATCGCCCAAGCAGGGATTTCGCCACGCGAGGTTCGTCATCTCAATGCCCATGCGACCTCCACGCCGGTGGGCGACCTGGGTGAGATCGAAGCGATCAAGAGCGTGTTCGGGCGCGATTTCGCGATAGCTGTCAGTGCAACGAAATCGGCGACCGGACACCTGCTCGGAGCCGCCGGCGGGCTCGGAGCAATCTTCGCAATCCTGGCGCTCAGGGATCAGATGGCACCGCCGACCCTCAATCTGAGCGCTCCCGATCCGGCCGGCGACGGGATCGACTTCGTCGCAAACCGGGCCCGGCCGATGGCGATGGGCTATGCAATCTCCAATGGCTTCGGCTTCGGAGGCGTTAATGCCAGCGCGCTGTTCCGGCGCTGGACGGATGATCTGGCCGGCGCGAGTGCCGGAGGCGCTCATGATTGACGCCTTTCGCTCCGACCTGTCGTGCTTCTCCCACGCCAATCCAAAACGAAGAAAGAAGTGACCTCCATGAACAAGACCAATCTAGGCGTCGCCCTGGTGACGGGGGCATCCAGCGGTATCGGGCACACAACGGCCAAAGCCCTGCAGAACGCGGGCTTTCGCGTGTTCGGAACCAGCCGTCGCGCGGTCGTCGACCGATCCGATGGCATTACCATGCTGGCCTGTGACGTGACCGATGACACGTCCGTGGCGAAACTTGTCCAGGACGTGCTGGCCGAGACCGGGCGCATCGACCTGCTTGTCAATAATGCCGGCATTGGCCTGCTTGGTGGCGCGGAGGAGTCCTCGATGGCCCAGGCCAAGTCGTTGTTTGACGTGAACGTCTTTGGCGTTATGCGGGTAACCAAAGCGGTGTTGCCGACAATGCGCCGCCAAGGCAAGGGCAGAATCGTCAATTTGAGCTCGGTGCAGGGGTTCATTCCAGCTCCCTATTTTGCGCTTTATTCGTCGACCAAGCATGCCGTTGAGGGCTACTCCGAATCGCTCGACCACGAACTGCGTCCTTTCGGAATTCGCGTCGTGCTGGTGGAGCCCGCCTATACCCGCACCTCATTTGAAGAAAATCTCGCCAGGCCGGATCAGTTGCTCGATATCTATGACTCTGCGCGCGCCGGCATGAATGCAGCTGTGCGGAAAGCGATGGAAAAAGGCGATGCGCCGGAAGTGGTGGCCAGGACCGTTTTGGTGGCTGCGACCGATCCCGCTCCGAAGGGGCGCTATGCGGCTGGAAAAATGGCGCGCCAGGTCAGTTTCCTGCGCCGTTTCGTCCCCGCATCCGCATTTGACAAGAGCCTGCGAAAGCAACTCGGGCTCCCGGTTTGATGACATCGACGAACACCCGTGAAGATCGGAATCATCGACGCTGGAAACGTCGGCACCACATTGGCGCGGCGCAACCTGACGCGATTGCTCTGGAGAACGCCCTGCGGTCGTTGGCGTTAGATTAGCGCCATGTTATGTTGCGGCGCGAAAGAGCGGGGGGACGTCCTTTCACACCCGTAAGCGATCTGTATGTGCGACCCCTGCAGACTGGTCGGAATCACGGAAACCTCCCGGGCATGGGGTTCGGGATCGATGGGGACAAGGGGTAATGCTTTACACGCTCGTTATGATGGTCTGTCTGACGGCTGTGCCGCAGACCTGTGAACAACGCGAACAGATGGTGGACGGCCTGGCGATGAATCCCGGGACCGCCTTCATGCAGGCGCAATCGCTGGTCGCCCAGTGGATCGAGACGCATCCCGGTTATTTCGTTCAGCGCTGGCGCGTGCTGCCCGGCCGTGGATCGTGATATCCGCCGCGAGGATCGAATGAGGTTCTATTTCTTCGCGGCGAGCGTTTCCGAGACGGCCTTGGACAATTGATAAAGCCGCTGCTCGATTATCGTCGGCACTTCACAGACGTAGGTCAGTGATTGGACGCGTTCATTGAAAATTCGCGTTGCGAATTTCAGCTGTTCGGTTCGCCGATCGATCTCTTCGGGATCCGCATCGGGCTTTGTCCGCAATGCATCGACCTCGGACGCTTCCTTGCGCAACGCGGCGGCTATTTCGAGCTGCTTGTGGGCGTAGCGGGAAATGCCGGAGATCACCTGCGAGCGCTCGGCGTCCAGGTGGTCGAACATGCCTTGCACCATCATCGCCATTTTGGGTGCAAGTTGCTCGGCCGGCAAGGAGGCCGCGAAATCCCTGATCTTCTTTTGAGCTTCCGCAATCGGCATCCGGCGAGCTGCCACTTCCTCGATCAGGGCGGAGATGGTGGGGTCCTTCGACCAGTCCTTCGCGGCTGAAGGAAGATCCGGTCCGCTCCAGATCTGGCCGAGCGAGAGCTGCGGCACCTTGCGCTGCATGCAGGGCCAGTCCGGTTCAGTGTTTGCCGCCATGGCGTTGACGCCCGGCGCGAGCATGGCAATCACAGCCAGGCTCCGAACATGGATCATTCGCGCCATCAGGCATTTCCTCCCGTGTCCTGTTTGCGGGTCATCAGGCCGCGCGAAGGGTCGTAGGCGATGATGGCGGCGGCAAGGAACAGCAGCGTGCAGCCGGCAACGACGCCCAGCGACAGCCAGTCAACCTGGCCGTAGAAGGCGAAGCGGATCAGTTCGACGGCGTAAGTAAATGGATTGGCGAGGCAGATTTTGTAGAGTAGGGGGCTAGCCTCCTGGATACGCCACAAGGGATAGAGTGCCGGAGAAGCGAAATAGCCGGGAAAGATGACGAAGTTCATGATGCCAGCGAAGTTTTCGAGCTGCTTGATCATCGAAGACAGAAGCATGCCGAGCGCGCACAGCATCATGCCTGACAGGAACAGCGCCGGCAGCACGGTGAGATAGTCAAGAGGCGGCGCCTTCACGCCCCAGAACCAGGCAACGATCAGGAACGCGTAAACCTGCGCGATCGACACGGCGACACCGGCGAGCATCTTCGAGATCAGTAAAAACCAACGCGGGAAGGGGCTGACCAGCAGGGTGCGCATGTTGCCCATTTCGCGATCATAGACCATCGACAGCGAAGACTGCATGCCCGAAAACAGCAGAATCATGCCGCACAGGCCCGGCGTGATGTAGACCTCGTAGAGCACGTAGGTCTTGTAGGGCGGGATGATCGATACGCCGAGCACCTGCCGGAATCCGGCGGCAAAAATGAACAGCCAGACGAGCGGCCGAACCAGCGAGGATATAAAGCGCTCGCGCTGATGCAGGAAGCGCAGGCACTCCCGCACGACGATCCCTTTGAGGCAAACGAGGTAGTGGCGGAGCCCAAACTGTTCGAACTTCACCGGCGTGAGGGCGGCGACTTTTGCGGGCATTGCGGGAGCGCTCATGGCGACATCTCCGCGATGCCGCTTGTCTCGATGCGGTTGAGCCTGGAAAAGGCGTCGCGGATCGAACTGGCACCGCTCGTCGCAACGACATCGGCCACCTTACCTTTGGCAACCAGGTCGCCCTGCCGCAGCACGACGACATGGTCGCCGTCTTCGACCTCATCGATCAGATGCGTCGCCCACAGCACACCGATGCCCTCGGTTTCGACGAGTTTGCGGATGGTGGCCAGAATGCCCGCACGCGACTGGATGTCGAGACCGACCGTCGCCTCGTCGAGCAGCAGCAGGGAAGGGCGGTGGAGCAGCGCCCGCGCGATCTCGATGCGCCGCATTTGGCCGCCGGAAAGACTGCGTGCCTTGTCATGCTGACGGCCCTGCATGTTGACTGTATCGAGCAGCGCGGCAATGCGCTGCCGGGCTTGGTGTCCGCCAATGCCATGCAGCGAGGCGTGGTAGGAGAGGTTCTGGTGGACGCTGAGGTCGAGGTCGAGCGTGCGTGCCTGGAATACGATGCCCACACGCCTGAGCGCTTCGCCCGAAGCGCGGCTGACATCATGGCCGAAGATGCGGATCGATCCGCGGCGGGTGCCGTAAAGATGGCTGATCAGTGAGAACAAAGTTGTCTTGCCGGCCCCATTGAGGCCGAGCAGAACGGTGAAAGTTCCCGGCGCGATCGAGAATGAGACGTCCTGGAGCGCTCGCTTCGGACCATAGGAATGGCTGACGCCGGCAACATCGAGCGCTGCCACCTCCTCTCCAGCTCCGCTTGTCCTCACATGCTGCATGCCGCTGGCTCCTTCGGGGCGCGCTGGTCATCTAGTGCACTTGCAACATCCCCGCGGCAAATATTCATCACGTCGGCCTCCCTGATCATTGCTGCGGTCTAGTGGGGCGATATGGCCACGCCCCAAGGCTGCTGGCCCACCGTAACCGATTGAACCGGCTCGTCCGTCGCCGTGTCGATGAAGGTGATGTCGTTGGAATTGCCGTTGGTGGTGATCAGCGTCTTCTGATCGGGGGTGAAGTCGAGATGCCAGACGCGCTGGCCGACCAGGATGTATTTTTCCACCTCGTAGGTTTCGGTGTTGATGACGGCGACGTGGTTCGCTGGGCCGAGCGCGACATAGGCTTTCTTGCCGTCCGCGCTGATTGCGATGCCGACCGGCTGGATGGTTTCGGGCCGCAGTCCCGCAATCGCGAACTGGATCTTCTTCACCACCTCGCGTTTGAGACTGTCGATGACGCTGACGGTGCCGCCGATTTCGGCACTGACCCAGATCTGTGATCCGTCGGGCTTGAATTGCGCAAAGCGCGGACGCGTGTCGACCAGGACGTTGTCGGTCACCTCATGGCTGCCGGTGTCGATGAAATGCGCCATGCTGGTGGTTTCGGAGGTGTTGACCATGGTTTTGCCATCGGGACTGACGGCCATGCCCTCAGGCTCCACCCCGACGGGAATCTCGGTCATGACCTGCTTGCTCTCCACGTTGATCGCGGTGACGAGATTGTCGTCCTCGTTGGCGACGTAGAGCGTCTTGCCGTCGGGCGAAAGCACGAACAGTTCGGGATCGGGGCCTGATGGCAGCGTGCCAACGATCTGCAGCGTCGCGGTATCGATGATTTCGATCGTATCGTCATCGCTGGCGCACAAATAGATGAACTTGCCGTCATGCGAGATGGTGATACCGCGCGGCCTCTGGCCGACTTCGACGGTCTTCACCACTTGCATCGTCGCCGTGTCGACGACCGTTATCGTATTGTCTTTCTCGTTGGAGATATAAACGGTGTAAGCCCACGCCGGATTGGCCATGAAGCCGAGAATGGCGAGTGCGCAAGCTCGTCTCTGCACGAAAATTCCTCCCGATTGGTTCTACTTAAGGACGCATTTCGTTTCCGGCTGATCGACGCCGAGCGTATCGAGCTCGGAGATCTGGTGGAGATAACCCTCCTGTGGCGATGTCGAGACCACGGATTTGGTGTCGCCGAGCAGGATTGGCTGGCGAAGCTGATGGTTCCACTTGCGGAAGGTCAGCTTCTGTCCCTTGAAGGCGGCGACCGAGAAATCGTCCGAGCGGATGTAGTCGCTGATCTTCTTCGGATCGTCGCCATTGGTCCGCGTGCTGGCTTCGCCCACCGCCCGCACCGCCGTCCAGGCCGACATATCCTTGGACAGCATTCGCCGGCCGGTCGTCCTCAGGAAACGGCTTTGCATTTGAATGCCACCCCATTGCTCGCTCGCGGGATGCCAGGACGATGCGACAAGACCGGCCGTGCCAGCGACCAGCCGCGGTGTCCAGGTGCGGTAGGGCACATAGGTTCCGAACACCTCGCTCTCATCGGCGACAAGCACCACGTCATGCTCCGGCAGATCCTGCGTGAACACGGAAATCTGCTGCTGTATCTGCGTGGCGCCGGTGTCGGTGCGGCGCGCCGTGCCATTGTCTTTGAACTCCTTCTCGGCGACGATCTGACCGCCGAAGCGAGCTGCCGCGCGGCGCAACGCGGCCGCATAGAGATGATCCCGCTCATGCGAACCATAGAGCAGCACCCAATTCGGCCATTTCTTTACCACGAGATACTGCGCCAGCGCGTCAGCCAGCATGCTTCGTGTCGGCGCCACATGGAAGATGTTTATGCGGCAGTCTTCCTCGCGCAGGCTGTCGTCTGTGGCACCGACGTTGAAGACCAGAACGCCCTTGTCGCGGGCGATGTCGGCGATCGACAGCAATTGCCTGGCCGAGAGGTCAGCGACAACATAGCGGTCACCTTTGGCAATCAGATCGTTGAACGCCTGAACCGCGTCGGCGTCCGGCTTGACCTCGGCTATGTCGAGGCTGAATTTCTGGCTGAGGAACTTTCCTGTCGTGTTGTTGTCGCCGATCGCCACATTGGCGCCGGCGACACCTTCGTCGCGTGGCGGCAGGTCCAGCAGGGAAAGCGCCAGTTGCGGCGCGTAGGCCCGCAAATAACCTATTCTGATTTCGGTTATCTTTCTTTCCGGCCTGTCGGCAGCGAGCGGTTGCTTGCCCGTCACTTCCTGGGCCATCACGCCTGTAACGTTGGCGGTCTGGAAAAAAAAGCACAAAAAGGCCGCGAGAGTGCCTGGCACCGCGCTCGTCATCGATAAAACTGCCCATTCTTGCACTAAAGTCCGATTGTTCCCGGACCAGCGCGAATTCAAGGTGCCCACAATGAGCTTAGCGGACGCCACAAGATTTATCAAAGCCCCGCAAGTGGACTTACGTGTCTGCTTTAGTCCTATTCCTTTTCGCGGGGATACGGCGATGAATGAGCGTATTGCGGTCTCATCCGCAGCAATGGCGGAATGAGAAACTCTATGGGTCGTCATGGGAGGATTGCCTGATGAAAACGCGCGCCGCTGTCGCCGTTGCCGCCGGAAAGCCGCTGCAGATCATGGAGGTCGACCTCGAAGGTCCCCGCGATGGCGAGGTGCTGGTCGAGATCAAGGCAACCGGCATCTGCCACACCGACGAGTTCACGCTGTCGGGCGCCGACCCGGAAGGCCTGTTTCCGGCGATCCTCGGCCATGAGGGCGCCGGCATCGTCGTCGACGTCGGCAAGGGCGTCACCTCGGTCAGGAAGGGCGACCATGTCATCCCGCTCTATACGCCGGAATGCCGGCAGTGCCCGTCCTGCCTGTCGCGCAAGACCAATCTGTGCACCGCCATCCGCGCCACGCAGGGACAGGGCTTGATGCCCGACGGCACCTCGCGCTTCTCGATCGGCAAGGACAAGCTGTTCCACTATATGGGCTGCTCGACCTTCTCCAATTTCACCGTGCTGCCCGAGATCGCGGTGGCCAAGGTCAATGCCGACGCCCCGTTCGACAAGATCTGCTACATCGGCTGCGGCGTCACCACCGGCATCGGTGCTGTGATCAACACGGCCAAGGTCGAGCAAGGCGCGACGGCGGTCGTGTTCGGCCTCGGCGGCATCGGCCTCAACGTCATCCAGGGCCTGCGCCTTGCCGGCGCCGACATGATCATCGGCGTCGACCTGAACAACGACAAGAAGGAATGGGGCGAGAAATTCGGCATGACGCATTTCGTCAATCCGAAGGAGATCGACGGCGATGTCGTGGCTCATCTCGTCAACATGACCAAGCGCGGCGCCGACCAGATCGGCGGCGCCGACTACACGTTCGACTGCACCGGCAACACCAAAGTCATGCGGCAGGCGCTGGAAGCGTCGCATCGCGGCTGGGGCAAGTCGGTCATCATCGGCGTTGCCGGCGCCGGCCAGGAGATCTCGACGCGGCCGTTCCAGCTGGTCACCGGCCGCACCTGGATGGGCACCGCCTTTGGCGGCGCGCGCGGCCGCACCGACGTGCCGAAGATCGTCGACTGGTACATGGCCGGCAAGATCGAGATCGATCCGATGATCACCCACACGCTGAAGCTCGAGGACATCAACAAGGGCTTTGACCTGATGCATGAAGGCAAGTCGATCAGGAGCGTGGTGGTTTACTGACGAGGAGAAAGCCGCCGGCAAACCAGCCAGCGGCCGAAAAATGCAGATGTTCAACCAGGGAGGAGACAAAAATGCCGGAAAAACTGCATCCTAAAATCGACAATGGACTGCCACGGGAAAAGGCCGACTTTGCCGGCGGCACGCTGGTCTGCGCCTGCACCAGCAACCCGGTCAAGGTGAAGGTCAAGGGCCAGATCGCCCACAACCATGCCTGCGGCTGCACCAAATGCTGGAAGCCGGAAGGCGCGCTGTTCTCGGTCGTGGCGGTTGCCGGTACAAACGACGTGACGGTGACCGAAAACGGCGACAAGCTGAAGATCGTCGATCCGGGCGCGCTGATCCTGCGCCATGCCTGCACCGGCTGCGGCGTCCACATGCACGGCCCGGTCGAGCGCGACCACGCGTTCAAGGGGCTGTCCTTCATCCATCCCGAACGCTTCCAGGAAGACGGCTGGTCGCCGCCGGGCTTCACCGCCTTTGTCTCGTCGATCATCGAGTCCGGTGTCGATCCGAGCCGCATGGACGGCATAAGGTCACAGCTGAAGTCGATCGGGCTCGAACCTTATGATTGCCTCAATCCAGGACTGATGGACTATATCGCCACCTGGACGGCCAAGCGGTCCGGCGCGTTGCCGGCCTAACGACTGATCAGACACTATCTTTGGGGGCCGGACGAAATCGCCCGGTCCCAGGCGTTGGAACGAACGCAGGCGAGCGCGTAGACGGACACGCTTCGTAAGTCATTGCCGACGTGCTGTCAGCCTCGGGGGCGTTGGGCCCAACGGGAATACGCTGAAATTGGTCCAACCGGGTCGTATAGTTCTTCGAGATCAGCGACTGCGATCAGGTGGTTCTGGCTTGGCGCGGCCCAGATCGTGGACTAGCTTGGATATCGCGGGCAAAGTCGCGCCCAAGCGCGATGGCGACAAGGTGGTGCTCCTTACCAGAACGATACGAGCGCCTAGCCGGGCTTGAACGGCAGCACCATCAGCTTGCCGCGTTTTGCCCAGGAAACCAGCCCGTACACCAGCGCGACCCCAGACCAGCCAATACCATCGGTGCGGCCGCGAACAGGGCGGGCGTCGGGGAAGCGTCGTGTGGCGGCCGGCAACAGTGCGAAAGCCGGCGGTCACTGGCTGTCACGCGAAGCCGGAAGTCGGTCACGACCTGTCTCTGTTTCAATCGATCCGTCGCCGGCACATTCGGCCGATTTGGGCCACCGGGCAAGGTATTGCATTTCAGAACGGCCACATCTGCCGCGTGGCGCCGCGGAAATCATAGGCACATTCTGCTTTAGCCGGCCAAGATGGCAATGTACTATTTGCCAATAAGCTGGCCATGGTTGCAGGACTATTCTAGGCCAGACCAAACCGAAATGAAGCTGATGACCGATCGCGCCAGGTTCCTGATCATTGACGACCATCCGCTGTTTCGCGAGGCGCTGCATAGTGCCGTGCAGATGGCCTATCCGGAGGTCGACACGGTGGAGGCGCGCTCGATTGCCGAGGCGCTCGAGCTTCTGACGGATGCCAAGCCGTTCGACTTGGCGCTGCTCGATCTCAGTATGCCCGACGTGCATGGGTTTGACGGGCTGCTGCAGCTCAGGACGCGTTATCCGCGCCTGCCGGTGGTCATCGTCTCCGGCTATGAGGAACCAAAGATCATTTCCGAGGCGCTGTCCTACGGTGCGGCCGGCTTCATCCCGAAATCGGCGCGCAAGAGCGACCTTGCGGCCGCCATTCGCTCGGTGATGGAAGGCGCGATCTATGTTCCCGAGACTTATGAAGGCCGGCCGCGCGACGCCGACAGCACCGACCGCGCCGAGATGGTGCAGCGCCTGGCTACGCTGACGCCGCAGCAGCTCAAAGTGCTGCAGATGCTGCGCCAGGGCCTGCTCAACAAGCAGATCGCCTATGAGCTGCAGGTCGGCGAGACCACAGTCAAGGCGCATGTCTCCGAAATCCTGCGCAAGCTCAACGTCTACAGCCGCACCCAGGCGGTGATCGAGGTCTCGAAGCTCGACAATGCCGAGCTGTTTCGCGATCCGGCGGGGTTTTGAGAGGGCTCGCTAACAAGCGCACTGTCACCCTAGTCGACCGCACTCGTGTCACCGCAATCAGACTAAGCGACGGCTCTCACGTTCCTGACACCAGCTAAGCAACCCGCGCCTCTCTCCTTCGTCATCGGCTTCCCGCTCGGTGCGGTGAAAACGCTCGTGTCGCCGACCAACCCGCAGCAGGAAATAAAAAGTGGGTATGCGGACCACTATCTGGCACCTCCGTGGGCAAGAGTTGGGTTCATCTCGGTCAGGGCACATTCCAGCGGATGAGCGTTTCCGAATTGGGTACTGCCAGTGCAGGTCGCGAAGACCTCTCTAATCTTTAATAGTCAATACCAGCTGTTAGCTCGTGGGCGCCGCGGCATTGCTTGCGGTGCCCAAGTCACGAGCTGCTTTCTCGATTGCGCCACAGCCCTCATTGCGAACTAGACAAATATCATGACTACGATCGCGCCGATCACGATAAGGACAAGGCCGCCGACCAGCATCGGCAACAGACTGTTGTCCGGGTCGATACCCGATTCAAACTGCTTCGTTATCTGCTCATGGTTCTTCTTTGGTTCAGCCATGGCTCGTCTCCGTGCGGGAAAAATCGAACATACGTCCGGTCTGTGGCGGCCGCATGCGCCGTCCTCACATTGATTATGCGATAAGATGGTGCGGCTCTTGATCCTTCGCGGCGCAATATTTTGTCTCCGATCGTAGAGAGATGTCGACCTTACTCGCCGCTTTGCACCACGCCGGAAACTTGCAGTGGTGACGGCTTGAGGAAATCCTGAGGCATCAGCGTGACGTCGGCCAGCGTGTAGCGGTCAAGGGTGCTCTGGAAGGAGGCGATCGCTTCGCCAAACATGCGTGAAAGCTTGCAGGAGCCGGTGAGAACACATTGGTTTCCCGTGGCGAAGCACTCCACAACCGCGAAATCCGGCTCGGTCAGCCGTATGACATCGCCGATTCGGATCATCTCGGGCCGGATCCCCAGAACAAGACCGCCGGAACGGCCGCGGACCGCCTTCAGGTAACCGCCGCGTGTCAGGGTATTGGCGACTTTGTTGAGGTGGGTCTTCGACACCTTAAAGGTGCGGGCAGTCTCCTCGATCGTGATCAGGCGATCGCCGGCGGAGGCCGCGTACATCAGCATCCTCAAAGCATAGTCCGAGAAGTTGGTCAGCCTCAACGGTGCCTCTCTTGGGTTGGCGTGCCGTTATGGGAACCACTAACAAACCAATTCGGCATCACAGGTCTTTCTCTGCGATAGGTTCGAGGCCAATCGTAGTCTCGCCACGGCTGAAGGCGACCGCGAGACGGAAACTGTGAGCGATGCGCAACGCGCGCTCCATAAAGAGCGCTGCCACCTCGGGCGGGCAAATGCGGCGTACCGTTGCCCGAAATAACTTTAACCAGCGACGGAAATGCGCCTCGCCGAGACCGGCTATGGCCAAGTGTGGCGGTAGTGGCCGGCCTTCATATCGCGAAGTGCGAAGTAGCGTCGCAGACCAGAAGTCGCACATCTTCGCCAGATGCTGCGGCCACTTGTCGGGCTCAATCCGGTCGTGGAAAATAGGGCCGAGAATGTCATCACGACGAATTTCGTCATAAAAACCGTGGATCACGCCGCGGATCATTGTCTCGTCGAGCACGTCGGGCAACAGGACGCCGTCGACGACGATAGTTCTTCTACTCAGACCTTTCTCACTCATCTGGACGCTCCTGTTTTTCTCCAATGCGAGCGGGCTCAAGCCTTGGGTTCGCTCCTCGATGGATGCGACATAAAAGATAGATTGTCAATCTATGTTATTGCGCCTGGCCCAATCCGCTGGCGACGACCCTCTTAGTTGACCGTGGTCCGTGCCGCGCCACTGGATTCTAAGGCATTGCTGAACTGCTTAGGTATCACGACGCCAGGCCCGACGCGGCAAGTATGCGTCGGAAGCGGCTCAGTTTCGAGAATCGCCAACGCCTCATCCGATGACCGTGCCTGTCGGAGTCGCTCCCGAACTTGAGATGTCCGAAGCACCCGGCATGTTTGCGAAAGGGCAGGGAGGAAGGCGGAAGTGGCAGAGCGCGGCCAGAGTACAGCGTAAATGAGATCGACGGGGTCGTCGTCAGGGCCGTCGAAATCGATCGGCTGGGCCAAGCGTGTCAAAGACGCGACAGGTGAAGAGATCATACCCAGTAGAGCGTGGGGGATTGCGACGCCACGACCTATGCCCGTCGAGCCGAAATCCTCGCGGTCGAAGAGACCACGGAGAACCACCTGCTCATCAAGCCCGGCGCTTCGCGCAATCCTGATCGCGATTTTTGATAAGGCTGATTGCTTTCCCTTTGTCGCAAGGTCAAGCGAAATGTCTTCCTCTGACAAGACGGGGGAGATCATCAGGGTCAACTCCAAGTCGATCCAAACGCGATCGCAAATCAGCGTTCAGCCGCACTGGTTAAGCAAGGCAGATGAGGTGTGAAGATGCTGGCTGTCCCGGACGCGAAGCCAAGGCTTTCTCGCGTCCGGGCTAATGACCCGTTTTGAGCAGTCTTGGCTGCAGGAAATCGAGGCGGAAAATATTCATAGCACTTCAGAGGTAGTGAAAGATTTTTCGAAATCAAGGAAACAGGGCACGCTTGGACGAGCAGAAATAATGCACTGAAATGCCAGTTAATTTCGTTTGACGATCAGAACAGTCTCCTGCTTGCTGGCTGGACGCGAACAGGCCGCGCCAGCAAGTGAAAATCGGATTCTTTGAGTCAAGATCTTCGGCCATCGCGTTTCTTAGTTCAACAAGGAGATACCGTGATGAAAAAACTCGTCCTCGCAGTTGCCCTGACAGTGGGCAGTTCGCTTTGCGCCATGGCGGCGGATGAGGTCACCAAAGCTCCGCCAGCCGCTCCGTACGAACAGGTCAGCAAGCTTGTGAAGCTGCCGGACTTCCTGCCGGGCATCGGCCAACTTTTCGTTGATCCGACGACATTGCCTGCTGGACCATTCCTTGCCTATGACCACGATGGCAAGCTTGTCAGCACGATTTATATGCTGCCGATTAAGGACCTTAATCCGGACAAGCGTTTTGACGACCTCGCTTCTCCCGGCGGCAATGTCGACCATGTCGATGTCTACTATAATGCCGGCCATCCGGGGGTAGAGGAGCCGCATGTCCACGTCGTGCTGTGGCATGTCTCGGCCGCTGACGAGGCACGGGTCGCCAAATGACACTCACGCGCCGTAAGATCCTAAGCGCGGGCGGGGGCCTTGCCGCCGCCCTCTCGCTCTCTTCTGTCACAGTATGGGCCGGCGAGGCGATCGAAATCCGGATGCAAGGGCGCGACGACGGTTCGCACGTTTGGTTCGACCCGATAGGCATTCTGATGAAACCAGGACAGACGATCCGCTGGACCAATCTCAATCCCGGCAATTCGCATACGACGACGGCGTACAATCCCACAAACTTCGAGCGGCCGCTTCGGATGCCCAAGGCGGCAAAATCTTGGGATTCTGACTATCTCCTGCCCAACGAGAGCTTTTCGGTTACCTTAACCGAGCAGGGGGTCTACGACTATTACTGTATCCCCCATGAGCATGCCGGAATGGTCGGCCGCATTATCGTCAGCGAACCCGAGGCACATGGCTGGACTGAAATGGTTGGAGCAAACGGCGACCTACCGGAGGAGGCCCTCAAGGCATTCCCGACTGTCGAAGACATCATGACGAAACGGGTCGTCCGGCGCGCTTAGATCATGCGCATGAAAGGCACGGCCCTCGCAACAAGTGGAACCTAATACGACGATACCAGTGGGAGCGCGAGTTTCTTGGGTGTCGTGAGTGAGGCGGACTTTCATGACAGACTGCGTGTTTGCGTGTGGAACTCGACCATCATCTCAGGCCGGACGCGACGCGCGGACCCAAGTGCCGGACGCACCTCTCGATGCCCGAACTGCTGCCGAGCAACGCGAGCGTGCAACGCACCGGCTTGCCGCCTTGGGCGAGATGACGGGCGGTATTGCCCATGACTTTAGAAACCTCCTGGCAGTAATAGAATCTGGGCTCGGGCTCGCTGAACGAAGAGCCGACGAGCCCGAAAGGGTTCGTGCCTACATTGCGGCTGCGCGGGAAGGAATCGATCGAGGGATCGAGCTAACGTCACTGCTATTGGCCTTCGCAAAGCATCAGGACGTCGATATCCACGCTGGCAATTTGAATGAGTTCCTCACGTCTTTCGAGCCTTTCCTGAGGTATGGCGCGGGAGCCGATGTCCGCGTCAAGCTGGAGCTTGGTTCCGGTGTCCCAGACTGTTTGATCGATCCGGCACTTTTCGACAGCGCGGTGCTTAATCTCGTCATGAACGCACGAGATGCGATGCCAAGTGGCGGGGAGATCCGCGTCATCACCGAGCGTTTGGTGCAGACGACCGCGAAACCTGACCCGCCCGGACCTGGAATCTACGCATGCGTTCGCGTCAAAGACCACGGTTGCGGAATGGCTCATGAAGTGTTGCGGAAGGTGTTCGATCCATTCTTCACGACAAAGGGTGAGAAGGGTACCGGGATAGGGATGCCGCAAGTGCAGGCACTGACCCAGATGGTTGGTGGTCGGATCCGGATAAGCAGTGAACGAGGGATTGGAACAACGGTCGACCTTCTGTTCCCGTCAGTCCAGTCGGATATTTAGACGCTCCACTGGAACTCTCAGAATTTGATGTCGCCGCTTGCGACCGAATGCAATCCCGTCAGCGCTGGACCAACTACACTCTCGTCCGCACTTGCCGATTGCACCGCATAGACCGGATAGGAGAACTGCGGCATCTCAGGCACAAGATGCAGCCGGCCAGCCGCAATGTGAGGCTGCACTGAACTCATCCTGAAATATCCGCAGCCGCCAGTCGCAAGAACATAGTTCAGAGCGAGCGGACCGAGATCGAAAGAAAGATCCGGCGCGGCACTCGGGAAATTCATCCCGTGCTGAAGTCCAAAATCCGGCCCCCAATCCATATAAACATAATCGGATTCGTCCAGCAGGCGCGCTTCGGAATTGGTAGTCACAAGGACGAGCTTTTCCTCCAGAAGCAGATCGATCTTCAAACCCGGTCTGTGCGGGGGCGCGTACATGATAGCTAAGTCGACCATTCCCGACGCGACCTGATTGATCAAATCCTGCGGCACATCCACGTGTACTCGAAGCGCAATATCCTCAAGCGAGCCACGCATCCATCGGACCCAATCAAGCAGCAGAGGTTGCGCAAGGCTGACTTCGCTGCCGACCGTCAGAACAGCCCGGCGTCCCGGCGGCACGGCAACCTGGTGAAGGGTGCGTTGCCACAGTTGGACGAACATCGGGGCGTGGCGCAGAAATTGCTCGCCGGCCGAGGTCAGCGAAGCTCCGCCTTTGTGGCGGACAAAAAGGGCCCGGCCCAGTTGCTGCTCGAGGTTGCGGATTCGTGCGCTTACCGTCGTCTGCGCAACATTCAGGCGCTCCGAGGCCCGAATGAAACTTCCGGTCGATACGATCTCGATAAAGGTGCGGGCGAGCTCGATGTCCATGACGGACATAGCATAAAAATTGCGCTTAAATGTCAATCAATTTCGCTTGCCACATAGTTAGTGTGAGCACTACGCTCGAAGAATTCCACCAAGCCTAGCGCTGGATGCTGCGCAGCGCCGGTTGGAGCGGGCGCAAGCTCTCTCCATCCTCACAGATCCTTTTACCTGCAGCGTCACAGGAGAGATCATGTCGACGAGAGACAAGAGCCAAGGCGATGTGGGGCGTCGCGATTTCTTGAAGCTGTTCGGTGCCGCAGGAGCGGCAGCGAGTACGTTGCCGCTGGCAGGATCCGCATCGGCGGACGAAATGATGGCCGCGCCGACCGGCAAGCCGCACCGTCACGAAAGCGACGGCCTGAAATCTGATGTCCGTGGCTCCGGCTATGAATTCTTCAATGTCGACGAATCCGCCTTCGTTGAGGCGGCGGTCGATACGCTCATTCCCAGCGATTCAACCGGTCCAGGCGCCAAGGAACTCGGCGTTGCGATCTACATCGATCGGCAAATGGCCGGCGGATACGGCAAGGGCGACCGGCTTTATCTGGAAGGGCCGTTCGGCGAGGGCACTCCAGAACAAGGCTATCAATTGCCGATGACACCATCGGAATTGATCCGGGCCGGCATCGCCGACGTCAGTGCCTATGTGCAAAAAAACCACAAGAGCACCTTCGACGGCCTGTCGGCAAAAGATCGCGCCGCGGTCATGTCCGAACTCGACGTCAAGAAGGTCGAGCTTCCAACCGTGCCAACGGCGACCTTCTTCGGGCTTCTGCTGCAGCTCACGATCGAGGGTTATTTCGCCGACCCGATGTATGGCGGAAACAAGGACAGGGCAGCCTGGAAGATGATCGGGTTCCCAGGCGCCGACGCCATGTACATGGACAAGATCGAACCGTTTCGGAACAAGGCCTATACGGCTGAACCGAAGGGCATCCAGGATCTCGTTTAGTTGACTGAAGAAGAAGGAGATGTAGCATGGCCACCAAACTCAACGCGGTCGATGTCCTGATTGTCGGTCTTGGCTGGACAGGCGGCATTATCGCCAAGGAGCTTGCATCGACCAAGCTGAAGATCGTCGCCCTTGAGCGGGGAGGCCCGCGCGACACCAATCCGGACTTTATCGACCCGCAGATCCATGACGAGCTGCGCTACGCCGCCCGCCACGACCTCATGCAGAACGTGCGGCGGGAAACCATTACCTTCCGCAACAGCGAATCGCAGAGGGCGCTGCCAATGCGCCAACTCGGCTCATTCCTGCCCGGCCAGGGCGTCGGCGGCGCCGGCGTGCACTGGAACGGCGTCACCTGGCGCTGGCTCGAATGGGATCATCAGGCGCGCACCCGGACGATCGAAAAATACGGTGAGAAGATCATCCCTTCGGACATGCACCTGCAGGACTGGCCAATCACCTATGACGATCTCGAGCCCTATTACGACAAGTTCGAGAAGACCTGCGGCACCTCCGGCAAGGCCGGCAATATTAACGGTCGGAAGATCGACGGCGGCAATATCTTCGAGGGATCGCGCAAGGACGAGTACCCCAATCCGCCGATGATTGCCGCACAGAGCATGGTGATGTTCGAGAAGGCGGCCCGCAATCTCGGGTACCATCCGTTCCCCAACCCTTCGTCTAATGCGTCGCGCGATTACGTCAATCCTGATGGCGTAGCCTTCGGCCAATGTCACTATTGTGGCTTCTGCGAACGTTTCGGCTGCGAGGCGAATGCCAAGGCGAGCCCGCATTTCACCGTGATTCCGCTGGCGCTGAAGAACCCGAATTTCGAGCTGCGCACCAACTCCATCGTGCTGAAGGTCAATCTCGACTCGACCCGCAACAAGGCGGTCAGCGTCACCTATCTCGACGCACGCGGGCGGGAGTTCGAACAGCCTGCCGACCTCATTATCCTGTCGGCCTACGCGCTCGGCAACGTTAACCTGTTGCTGCATTCGGGGATCGGCGTGCCCTATGACCCGACAACGGGAAACGGTGTGGTCGGGCGCAACTATGCCTATCAGTGCGGTGGCGGAGCTACCGCCTTCTTCGACAAGGACACCATTCTGAATCGCTTCATGGGAGCAGGTGCGCTCGGCACCTGCATGGACGATTTCAACGGCGACAATTACGATTTCGTGAAGGCCGGCTATATCGGCGGCGGCGGCATCAGTTGCAGCAACTCGGGCGCCAGGCCGATCCAGTCACATCCCACGCCGCGCGGCACGCAGCGTTGGGGCTCCGACTGGAAAAAGGCAGTGGTCGACAATTATGACCACGCGGCCAGCGTTGGCAATCAGGGCGCCGTGATGGCCTACCGCCAGAACTATCTAAGCCTCGATCCGACCTACGCCGACGTCTTTGGACGTCCACTGATGAGAATGACGTTCGACTTCCACGACAATGAGGTAAAGCAGATGAACGGTCAGGCCGACATCTGCGTGAAGATCGCCAGGGAGATGGGTGCGACCAAGGTCGATCGGAGCATACCCCCCGTGCCTTATTCGATCGTGCCTTATCAAAGCACCCACAACACAGGTGGTGCAGTCTTCGGAGCCGATCCGAACACTAGCGTTCTCAACAAATATCTTCAGGTCTGGGATGTTCCGAACGTATTCGTCACCGGCGCTTGCGTGTTTCCGCAGAACGCCGGGAAGAACCCGACCGGACCGGTAGGTGCTCTTGCCTACTGGGCGGTGGATGCGATCAAGAACCAATATCTGAAGACTCCCGGCCCACTGGTTCCCTCCTGAGGCAAGGCCTGCCGGATCCGGATCCGCGGTTTGGATCCGGCAGGCTGAGTGTGTTCCGAATCCCGATAATGCCAGGTGCGGACTTGGCCATAACCAAGCCGCCGCTCATTGAAAGCAGAAAACATGAAATCGACCTTGCTTGGATTGGCGACCGCGATTCTCACCGCAGTTGGTTCGGTCCATGCGCAGGACGCATTGTCCAGCAATGCCGAAGCCGGTGCCATCGTCTTCAAACGGTGCATGGCCTGCCACAAGGTCGGCCCTGACGCAAAGAACGGCATAGGTCCGGTCCTAAATGGTGTTGTGGGCCGAGCGGCCGGTGCATATCCCGATTACAGTTATTCCGCGGCGAACAAGAATTCGGGTCTGACGTGGGACGAACCGACGCTGACGACCTATCTGCGCGCGCCGCGCAAACTGGTTCCCGGCACAAAGATGGCGTTCGCCGGTCTCAGCAAGGACCAGGAGATCGCCGACGTCATCGCCTACCTGAAACAGTTCAACGCTCAGGGTCAGAAGGTCGGCCCCTGAGGCGCGACCAGTCACGGGCTGCAAAGCACAACCTGTATGAAGTTCCTTCTGCACCAGGGCCTGGGGTATTCCACGGTTCATCAGATCGGCGACTACCTGCGCAGCCATGGCGCCGGCCATCACTGGATCGAGCGATATCGCGGCGACATCTTCGTGTTCGTGTCGGATGCAGCCGACGAGGCAATCCTCAGAAGCGAATTCTCCGGGCTTCTCGACGCTGTTGACGATACGGAGACGGACAGGACAGGACGTCGATGAGCGAAAAAATCTTTCACGAGAGAGTAAAATTGAAAAGGGCATATGAGAGCCCTGCCGCCGTCGATGGCACGCGCGTGTTGGTGGACCGCCTTTGGCCGCGAGGGGTCAAGAAGACCGAGGCCTCCATCGATTATTGGATGAAAGAACTCGCGCCAAGCACCGAGCTTCGGCAATGGTTCGGACACGATCCAGCACGCTGGGAGGAATTCCGCCGGCGATATGCGGCGGAAATCCATGAGCATCGCGATGAGCTCGACCGACTAGGCGACCTGATACGGCAAGGCGCCGTCACACTCGTCTACTCGGCTCATGACGAGGCCCACAACGACGCCGTTGCCCTTAGAGAGATTTTGCTGAGACGTCGATAGAGAGGTCACGTCGCTCCTGCACTAGCACTGCGTTCAAAGACATAGGGCGTGCGATCACGACAGCGACAATAAACTCGTCTCTCCGGAACCAAACCAGAGAAAATTCATCCAATCATCGATTGGCGCGTTGAATTGAGGAGAAAAAACAATGAAATTCTTTGTCGATACCGCCGATATCTCTGAAATCCGCGAGCTTGCTGCCGCTGGCATTCTCGACGGGGTGACCACAAACCCGTCCCTTATCTCAAAAACTGGCCGACCGATCAGGGATGTGATCAAGGAAATTTGCCAGACGATCGAGGGCCCGGTTTCAGCGGAGGTCACCGCGACCGACTTCGACGGCATGATCGCCGAGGGAGAGCGTTTGGCCGGCATTGCCGCCAATGTAGCCGTCAAGGTGCCGTCGACCTGGGATGGATTCAGGGCTTGCCGGGCACTCAGTCAGCTCGGGCACAAGGTCAATGTCACACTGTGCTTTTCAGCCAACCAGGCACTGCTCGCAGCCAAGGCAGGCGCGACCTTCATTTCGCCGTTCGTCGGCAGGCTCGACGATCTCGGTCTGGACGGTATGGAATTGATCCGAGAAATCCGCACGATATACGCCAACGACAAATCCTTCACGACGGAAATCCTGGCGTCCTCTATTCGCACGCCTCTGCATGTCAAACTGGCGGCAATGGCGGGCGCCGATATCGCAACCGTACCGCCCACAACACTCAGAAACCTTGCCAAACACCCACTCACTGACAAGGGACTCGAGTCCTTTCTAGCCGACTGGGGGAAGACGGGGCAAACGATCCTGTAATCACCCGGGGGAGGGGCGGGGAGGTCGCAGGCAGCTATCACAAAAGTTGCACTCAATTGCCGATTAAATTCGTTTGCATGACGCCCAAAATGGCAGGAAATTGCGCGTGAAGAGCCGGTTCCGCTCTGGTCGGACGTTACCCGGAAGCGAAATGGAGAATTCGAAGACGCGCTGGCTATGTGCGCTCACAGGCTGATGAGCCTAGCACCGCTCCCCTAGGGGCGATTTTGTATAAAATCGCCAAGGACAAGAAAATGGCTGAAACCTATAGTAAATTGATCGGGCCGGATCTGATCCAGGGCATCGCGTTCTCGGACCTTCTAGATGGCGGCAAGCTAGTCGGCTATTGCCGCGATGAGCAGGTGCTACTGGTACGCCGCGGGACCGAGGTCTTCGCGGTCGGGGCGACTTGCACGCATTACGGCGGGCCGCTTGTCGATGGTCTTGTGGTGGAGGATACCGTCCGCTGTCCTTGGCATCACGCGTGCTTCGATTTGCGTACGGGCGAGGCCTTGCGAGGGCCTGCCTTCAATCCACTCGCGTGCTGGTCGGTGCAACAGCGAGATGGCCGGATATTTGTCGGCGAGAAACTCAAACGGACGGCACCGAAGCCGCGCGACGGAAGCGCTGGCCAGGCCCCCGAGAAAATCGTCATTGTCGGTGGCGGCGCGGCTGGTTTTACTGCGGCCGAAACACTGCGGCGCGAGCAGTACCAGGGCAGAATCGTCATGATCAGCGATGACCAAGCACCCCCCGTCGACCGGCCGAACCTCTCCAAGGACTACCTCGCCGGAAAGGCACCGGAAGATTGGATTCCGCTCCGCGGGGGGAAGTTCTATTCAAAAAACAACATCGACCTCCGTCTCGATACGAAGGCCGTTCGCCTCGACCTGCATTCCCGCGAGGTTGTCCTCGCGGATGAAGGCAGGATTCCTTACGACAGGCTACTCCTTGCAACCGGGGTCGAACCGATGCGCCTGACCATACCCGGCGCCGACCAGCCACACGTACACACGCTGCGCTCGTTCGCAGATTCCAAGGCGATCATCGAGCGAGCCACGACTGCGCGAGGCGCCGTCGTGCTTGGCGCCAGTTTCATTGGCCTGGAAGTTGCAGCGGCCTTGCGCTCGCGCGGCATCGACGTTCATGTCGTGGCGCCAGATAAGCGACCCATGGACCGGGTCCTGGGTCCGCAAATGGGCGACTTCATCCGCGCCCTCCATGAGGAGAACGGCATTGTTTTCCATCTCGAGGACACCGCGGGCAGCATTGACGGCAGGACGGTGAAACTCAACAGCGGCAAGACATTGACAGCCGACTTCGTCGTGGCCGGCATCGGCGTGCGACCGCGGATCGGGCTCGCCGAAAAGGCGGGGCTTAGCCTCGATCGCGGTGTCGTTGTGAACGCGCTTCTGGAGACGAGCGCACCAGGGATATTCGCCGCCGGCGACATTGCGAGGTGGCCAGATCCTCACAGTGGCGAGAACATTCGGGTCGAGCATTGGGTGGTTGCAGAGAGGCAGGGGCAGACAGCGGCGCTCAACATGCTCGGCCATCGCGAGAAATTCGTCGCGGTGCCGTTCTTTTGGAGCCAGCACTACGATGTTCCCATCAACTATGTCGGCCATGCCGGGCAATGGGACGAGATCGCGGTGGACGGTGACATTGCCGCCAAAGATTGCTTGCTCCGCTTCAAACGAGAAGGGCGCACTCTGGCTGTCGCCTCGATCTTCCGCGACGTTGAAAGTCTGGAGGCCGAGGTGGAAATGGAGCGCCAAATGGCAAGCTAGCTTCGGCTTCCGAACAAACGCGCATTCAGGTTCAGAATGGCGAAGCGGAATGTTGGTTGTGACTGAAAGGAGTTCGACTATGTCCACAGTGCAGCAGGAACTAGGTATCACCAGTGGCTTGGACACGTTTGCGCCCGTCCAGCGTTATTCAAAGATCGTGAAATTCGTCGACCAGGTCGCCAAGCAGGCGGCTAACGATCCACCGACCCTGGTTGAAATCTTCTCGGACAGCGGCCGCTGGTATTGCCGTGTTCGTCGCGGCGATGAAAAGACCCGGCCGATGGGTCCATATACCAAACAACAGGCTGAGCGGATCCAGGAAGCTCGGAGAATGTTGCTTGCCAAAAGAGGCGCCGCTCGGATCATGTTCGAGTAGGGAAGGAACCTTTGCGACCACACCGGCCGGCGAACTCCTGCTACAATGATCGTCATGACTTTTTGAGTATTTGCAGAGCAGGCCTTCGGCTTGCCGCGTTGGGAAGCCGCTTTTCGCCACGGCACGTCTGCTATAACTCGATGCGATCTAGGCACGGGCGAGGACGTCTCAGGCTGGATAGATGTTCCAGCATAGTCAACAGACCAGACGGACCTTGTGCGAGAAATTCTCGAGCTTGTCTAGCTTGTGCGTCTGCAAGTGTGGTTTTGCAATGTCCGCGTCAAATTACAAGATGCGATGTAAACGGCCGTTGCCGTTCTCGACGAAAGATAAGAGCACGACCCCCGCGCGAACGCTTTGCGAGCAGGATTGGGGTTTTGCCACCCTTTATTGATTTTGTACGAAGTACCCATCTACAAACCTGGATCTGATTATGGACGACTACGACAACCAGAAAGGCGCTGAGCCTGAGGACGTACGCGCCGCATTGAAGGGGTGGGCATGGTTTGGTGTTCTGATGAGCATTGTCTTTGGTGTCGCCTACGTCCTGATTGAGATGTAGTGGCCCACGAAGCAGCTAGCCTTGCGGATTGCGCGAGAAGAGGCGCGTTTGCAATGCCTTAGGCTGTGCTCGGTGCTGGTATATTTAGAATCGACTTTTGCATTCTAGCAGATTTCCGGCAGCGCTACCCGCTCGCTGCTTGAAAATGGCCGACTGAACCGTGTCATCTCGAATTGATTGCGTTAGTCGCCCTCGGTGGCGATCAACATCCAGTCGCGCTTCGTTGACTGGGTTTCGCGTGCGAACGTCCACGTATCGGTCACCTCAACAATCAGCGTGGGATCGCCAGCGGCGACCGAGTCGTTGGCTGAACAGGTGACACTGACCACCTCGGAAACGAAGCGAACGGCGATCTCTACGGTCCCATTCTCCCCAAGAGCGTCGATGACTTTTGCTTCACTCATGCCGATGAGGGTCAGCTGCAGCGTCTCTTCCCGATCCCGGCGCCCGGCAATCGTTCGTTCGAAGGTCTGAAGCACTTCCGGCCCGACAAGGCGTTTCAACGTTTGGATGTCGCCATGCGCGTAGGCCTGCAGGATAACTTTATAAGCCGTTCTGGCGCCGGCCAGAAACGCCGCCAGGTCAAAATTGGGATCGATGTCCCGGATCACATCGACGGGCTGGCCCGCCGATGAACTATAATCGGCAACGTCGCTTCCTTGCTCAGTGACGGCGTCGCCCCGCCTGGTCTTGTCTTCGCCCGAGCGCGGCAGCAGTTGGTCCCAACATCCCAGTAGTGCCCAATAGAACGCGACGATTGTTACGAGCAGGATCTGGTTGTTTGGATCTGTGGTCTCGTTCATGACGTTCTCCCGACAATAACAGACGCCGATTTGGAACTGGAGGCGAGTGTTAGAGAATGCGCGGCAGCTTTTCCCATTGGTGGAAGGGTGGCGGCGACGGCAGCAGCCATTCGAGGGTGGTCGCCCCTTCGCCCCATGGATTGGCGCCAGCCTGGCGTTTGCGGCTGAAGGCTTCCGCTACCGTGATGAAGAAGACGATAAGGCCGGCCGTTGAAATGTAGGAGCCGATCGACGAGACGAAATTCCAGCCGGCGAAAGCGTCGGGGTAGTCGGCATAGCGTCGCGGCATGCCGGCCATGCCGAGAAAATGCTGCGGGAAAAAGACCAGGTTGACGCCAATGAACATCACCCAGAAATGCAGCTTGCCCATCGTTTCGTTGTACATATAGCCGGTCATCTTCGGGAACCAGTAATAGAAGCCGGCGAAGATGGCGAAGACCGCGCCCAAAGACAGCACATAATGAAAGTGGGCGACCACAAAATAGGTATCGTGATACACGCGGTCGATACCAGGGTTTGCAACCATGATGCCGGTGACGCCCCCGATGGTGAACAGCAGCACGAAACCGAGAGCCCACAGCATCGGTGTCTTGAACTCTATCGATCCTCCCCACATGGTCGCCAGCCACGAAAACACCTTTACGCCGGTTGGAACGGCGATGACCATCGAGGCGAAGGCGAAGTAACGCTGGGTGTCCACGGACAGGCCAGTCGTATACATATGATGCGCCCACACGACGAAGCCGATCGCGGCGATCGCCACCATCGCGTAGGCCATGCCGAGATAGCCGAAGATCGGCTTTCTGGCGAAGGTCGAGATGACACGGCTGATGATGCCGAAGCCGGGAACGATCATGATGTAGACTTCGGGATGGCCGAAGAACCAGAACAGATGCTGGTAGAGGATCGGATCACCGCCGCCGGAGGGCGCGAAGAAGGTCGTCCCGAAATTGCGATCGGTCAAAAGCATGGTGATGGCGCCGGCGAGCACCGGCAGCGACATTAGAAGCATGAAGGCAGTAACAAGCATCGACCAGGCGAACAAAGGCATCTTGTGCATCGTCATGCCAGGCGCGCGCATATTGAAGATGGTGGTGATGAAGTTGATAGCGCCAAGGATTGAGGAGGCACCCGAAAGGTGGATCGAAAGAATGACGAGGTCGACCGCGGGGCCTGGCTGGCCATCAGTCGACAAGGGCGGGTAGAGCGTCCAGCCGCCGCCATGGCCAAGCGTGCCGGGCGCTCCTGGAACGAACATTGAGGTGATGAAGAGGATGAATGACATCACCAGCAGCCAGAATGAGATGTTGTTCAAGCGCGGAAAGGCCATATCGGGGGCGCCAATCATGATCGGCACCATCCAGTTGCCGAAGCCACCAATCAGTGCCGGCATGAGGACGAAAAAGATCATGACCAGCCCGTGGGCACTGACGACGACGTTGTAGACCCCCGGATCGCCAAATATCTGCAGGCCCGGCTCCTGCAACTCCATGCGGATCAACACGGAAAGCGCTGTGCCGAAAACCCCGGCCATGATCGAGAACAGCAGGTAAAGGGTCCCGATATCCTTGTGGTTGGTGGAGAACAGCCACCTGACGACAAACCGGGGCTTGTGATCGTCCAACGCCGTGGCTGGATTAGACATGATGTGCTTCCTGCTCTTCACTGTTGGCAGGCAAGACGACTCAACGATGGACGGCATCTGCAATCGGCCGTCACAAGGGGATCAGGCCTTGCCTGCACTTACTCATTCATCGGTGACGATCACATCCATCGGAATGTCGTGCGGCTGCGGATAGATGGTCGGGATCCTGCTGCCGGTGTAGCCGACGCCGATGACGAGAGGCCGCTTCGGCGCGGCTGCCAGGGTTCGGTCGAAGAAGCCGCCGCCATAACCCAAGCGATAGTTGGCCTGGTCGAAACCGACAACGGGCGCGATGACCACATCTGGTTGGACCGAAGGACCGTGTGACGGGACAAGAATGTTCCAGATGCCGCGTTCCAGAGGGTCTCCCGGTCCCCAGACACGAAACTCCAGCGGCCAGCCTTTCTTGATGACGACCGGAAGCGCAATCCGCCCGCCGCGCTCGATCACCTTTATCGCCCAGTTGCGTAGATCCGGCTCACCGCGGAATGGCCAATAGCCGCTGACGATCCGCCCACTCACCCGGCCAACAGCCAGATCGAGAGCGGAAGCGATACGCAAAGACCTCGCATTGCGTTCGTCCGCGTCGACCGCAAGACGCTCATCGATCAGACGTTTGCGTTCCGCCTTGCGCCATCGACAGACATCCGGCCAGGCTTCCTGCACAACCGACTCGATGCCGTATCCTGGAACAAGTTCGTGCATGAAGCACGGAGGAGAGGCGTACTCTCGCGTTTCCAAGGAAATATCGTCCTGATCAGACATTGCGCGCTCCATTGACCGTTGCAGTGGAAACTATCTCGCCCTCATCGACGGTGCGCTGCGTAAAATAGGAAGGCAAATGGAATTAAATGCTGTATTGATGCAAAAATATTGGACTGAACCGAAAGCCAGAATGGACATCGACCGCGCTCGCACGTTTTTGGAAATCGTTCATTCCGGCAGCTTTCTGAAAGCCGCCGACCGGCTCCACGTCACCCAGACCACGGTAAGCGCGCGGATACGCACGCTGGAGGAAGAGCTCGGACGTCAGCTCTTTATCCGCAACCGCAATGGCGCGCAGCTGACGCCGGCGGGCCGGGAGTTCGAGCGGTTCGCCCAGTCATTCGTGCAAATCTGGGAACGGGCACGGCACCAGCTCGCCATCCCATCGGGACGGACAAGCGTCGTTGCCTTGGGCGGAGAGCTCAGCTTATGGAACCCACTGCTGCTCGACTGGCTGGTCTGGATGAAGAAGGCCAGGCCGGAAATCGCCATCCAAGCCCAAGTCGGCGTGCCGGACCAGCTCCTCGAGCAACTGAGGACTGGAGTTCTGGACATTGCGGTGCTCTATGCGCCGAAGCTGCTACCGGGTTTCAGGGTAGAGCTTCTCGTCGAAGAGCAGCTCGTTCTGGTTCGGACCACGGACAGAGAGGGGGGACCGGTCGGCTCCAAGGACTATGTCTATGTCGACTGGGGACCGCTGTTTGCGGCCCAGCATGATGCCAGTTCTTCTGCCTTCGGCGAGCCGGGATTGATGGTCGGCCTTGGGCCGCTTGGACTGAGCTACATTCTGCGCGCCGGCGGAATGGGTTATTTTCGCAGGGGCGCCGCAGCTCCCCATATCGAGGCGGGGCAGCTGGAGGTCGTGGAAGGCGCGCCGGAATTCACCTATCCGGCCTATGCCGTCTATCCGGAAGCAAGCGAGGCGCGAGCCGACGTGCGGGAGGCGCTACGTGGATTGAAGCAAGTTGTGAAATGATCGTACCTCCAAGCGTGAAGCCACGGTTCGCGTGCCTGGAAGGATGGATTGCCACGGATTGACCGAACATGCCTTATCCGTTCCACACCATCGGTCACTCGACCCGGTCGATTGCCGGATTCGTCGCCCTGCTGCGGGTCGGAGACATCGCCTTGGTGGTCGATATCAGGACCGTTCGACGATCGCGGGCGAACCCGCAATTCAACAGCGAGATGCTTACGGAAAGCCTGGCAGCGTTCGGGGTCGGATATGAATACATCGCCGAGCTTGGCGGACTGCGCGGCAAGGCACACGACGTTCCGCCGACGCTCAACGCATTCTGGATCAACCAGAGTTTTCACAACTACGCCGACTACGCGCTGTCGGCGGAGTTTCTTGGCGGCTTGGATCGGCTCGTGGCCCTCGGCAGGCAGCGGCGGTGCGCCATCATGTGCTCGGAAACGCTCTGGTGGCGCTGTCATAGAAGGATCGTCGCGGACTACCTGATCAGCCGCGGCGAGTCCGTTTTTCATCTGATGGGCCATGACAAGGTCGAGCCGGCGAAACTCACCGACGGCGTGAAGGCACGGGACGACGGAACGCTTGTCTACCCGCCTGCACAGCCTTCGGAATAGTCGAGATCTCAGGCGGCCGATGGACCAGGGTCGTTGAAGCCGGAGTTGAAGGCCGCCACGACTTTGTTCTCCGCTTCGTCCTGCAGTTCCTCCAAACGATGGACGACGCGGAGAACCGGTCCGTCCAGTCGCGACGAGCCCGGCTCTAGGCCCTCTGCCAGCTTCAATCTTTCGCGCCTTGCGGCTTCCGGCTGATAAACCACTTCTTGGACGGTCAGCGTTTCAAGGCCGCCGTCTGCAGTCGGAATGGACATGGACTGGCCTTCGGCCAGACCGAGCAGCGCAAGGCCGCGCGGATTGGTGATCGGCAAAAGCATGCCAACCAGACCGCGCATCTCGTCATGTGCGACGATGCGGATCTCGGCAGGGCCGTCGTTCACCCGATAAGCCACGCGGCTGCTGAGCGTCACAACGGTTGCGGGAATGTCATCCCGAAACATTACAACCGCGCCCGAAATCTTCCGGTCGAGGATAGTCGAGAGGATTTCGCCGCGGCTCGGATGGCGTTCCCGCATTACTTCAAGAATTGCGTAGTCCTTGGTGGTCAGTTGGCAGCTATCGATAGTGGGCATGGTGCGTCTCCAGCCGGCCCGTGAAACGGGATACGGCATCAAGCGATTGATCGGGTGTGGAAAGCTACCCCTGTGCCGGACCTGGATAGGCCGGCGCAGGGGTCAGACTCCCGCGATCAGGCTGCCTGCATGATTGAGGAGACGGATGGAAACGCCCATACCTAGATGCCCGCCACAATCGTCGAAGACGCTGGTGCGCGCCGATCGGCTGTCTCGCCTTGCAGAGCGGGCTGGCTCACGGCAAGCACGCAAAGCTCGTGCCGGCGCCCGTCGCGTGCGGTCCACGTAATCGATTGCCCGGTCGAGAGTCCGATCAGCGCCGTGCCGATCGGCGTGAGGATTGAAACCTTGTTTTCGGAGATATCCGCATCGCCGGGAAAAACCAGCGTAACTGTTTTCGCGTCGCCCGTATCGGGCTTGAACGTCACCGACGAACCCATCTGGACGGTGTCAGCGGAGACCGAACCATGGGCGACGATACGCGCCCGCTCGAGTTCGGCGAGCAGTTCATCGGAAGCCTCCGGATTTCGTACAGCCACAGTCCTCGCAAGCGCCGATAGACGCGCATGATCCGACTGCGAGATGCGGATGTTCGGCTTGCGCCGGGTTTTCGTGTTGTCTTGCATTTGAATACTCGTGCTTCTGCCCGGACCAGCCGCCCACCAAGGGTGCCGGAACTGAGTCAATTCGTGAAAAAAACTTGCTGAAAACGCCGATGCCCCAGAGGCTCGCGGCCCTGCGGGATCATCCCATGTTGGTCAATGCACCGCCCCTCGGCTCAGGGCGTATGGCAACTGAGCCGGGGGCTACATTCCCGCTATGGGGCAAACCCGGAAAAGAAAATCGCGATGAATTTTGACTGCGGCGTTCATAAGACCATAGTTGGTGAAGCAATCCGGGAAGTCAAGCCAGCCACCTCGGTGCACCTTGGTGGGCATCAAACCCTAAGTTAGTCAGGGCGAGCACCAAGCAGCGTAGTTATCACCAGCTCTCTTCCGGCCCTGTTTATCCCGGTCCCGCTCGGTCTTTCTTCCGCCAATCCGAGGAAGACAAGGCGTTCGGCCAAGGCTTTTGATAGAGATGGGTAAGGCCCGCGGTTCATTCGCTTGAGTGCCGTTTGCTCCTCCTCAGTTAGCGCGTCCCAGATAACCGTCATGACGGCCACCTCCCTTGTTTGCATTGTCCAGCCAATGCGAATTCTGGATTGTCGAGCCACGCGCTGTGGCCGTGAATTCATCGAGCCCGAAAACCTTCAGTCTATGGAACGGCGTCTGGCTGTCGATGACACCGGCGCTCGGGCTCGCTAAAAGCGCACTGTCCACCCTAGTCGACCGCACTCGTGTCACCGCAATCGGACTAGCGACGGCTCTCACGTTCCTGACACCAGCTAAGCAACCCGCGCCTCTCTAGTCAGATCAAATTCACGCGGCGATTGCTCTGCAGCAGTTAGCCGCTTTCCCTCGTCTAGTAAAATGGCGGCCCCGGGTCCAACGTAGAATGCTTTAGTTTTACTAAATTGCTTTTTGAATGCTCTATTAAAAGTCGTCATTAGGTCCTGAGCGAGCGGCGTGTCGGAGACCGTAGCCACGCGGCCATTTATCACAACATCTTCAGCCAATCGCCCACCAGGCGAAAAAGTTACTGTGTCCAGATTGCCAAGCTGATCTAACGAATACCGGATGCCGAAAGGTGTTTGTATCGGCCTCACCTCAATGGGCACAGCGTGGCCGGTGACAAGAAATGATCGACCGCTGGAAGCCGATCCTGTGGTTGATTGCCCAAGAGTTGGAATTTGCATTCTATTGCTAAAAGAGTCGAATTCCATCTTGGGAAAATGACCCATGAAGATGTATTTTACCGAAATTTCAAGTTCTACTGCTTCCAATACGGGAAGAAGATCATCCTTTAGCGCGAAGAAGAGAATCTGCTTCATATGAATTATCGCCTAGGCACAAGTAATGGCTGGAATACGCTGATCCGTGTGCTGGGAAGATACGGCCAGTTCAAGCCAGCAGATGTGCCAGCAACGCCCTCAGTTGCGCTGGCTTCAACGGTTTGCGCATCAGTTCGATGCCGGCGGCGCGGGCGGCGTTGGCGATTGTCTCCGAACCATCGGCGGTGACGATCAGCGCCGGCACCGCGCGGCCGAGACAATCACGGACTTTGGCGATTGTGGTGGTGCCGAGGTCGCCGCCGTCGAGATGCTGGTCGGCTATGACAATATCTGGCAACCAGTCCGTATCGCCAAGCATGTCGAGCGCGTCACCGGTCGAGGTGGCGGGGCGCACCAGGCATTGCCAGCGCTCGAGCAGGGAGGTCATCGCCTGCAGCACGTCGATGTCGTTCTCGACCAGCAGCACCCTTGTGCCGAACAGACCGTAGCCGCGCGGCCGCTCCATGTCGACGGTGCTGGCGATTGGATCGGCCGTGTCGCCGATCCCGACCGGAACGTCGATATGGAAAATCGTGCCATGTCCGACCTTCGACGAAAACGTGACGGGATGGCCGAGGGCCGCGGCGATGCGGCGCACGATGGCCAGCCCCAACCCCAGCCCGCCGGCGGCAAGCCCGGCATCCGTCGGGATCACGCCGCGATGGAATTCCTCGAACACCGCCTCGCGCTGGTCGTCGGGGATGCCGCAGCCGGTATCGGCGACGTCGATGCGGATCGTGTCGCCGCGATGCCTGGTGCCGACCAACACGCCGCCCGAGCGGGTATAGCGCAGTGCATTGGACAGGATGTTCTGCAGGATGCGGCGCAGCAAGGTTCGGTCCGAACGAACGAGCGCATCGACCGGCCGGAACTTCAGCGTCAGCCCCTTCATCTCCGCGACCGGCTGAAAATCCGAGCGCAGAGACGAAAACAGCGTCTCCAGGCTGACATCGGTGATGTCGGGCTGCACGACGCCGGCATCGAGCTTGGAAATGTCGAGCAAGGTGCGGAGCAGGTCCTCCATCGTCTCCAGCGATCGCTCGACCTGGCGGACCAGCTTTCTGCCTTCCTCGCTGGTCTGTACTTCAGCAAGCGCCGAGACCGACAGATGCGCGGCGTTCAGCGGCTGCAGCACGTCATGGCTGGCGGCCGCCAGGAACCTGGTCTTGGACAGGTTCGCCAGCTCGGCGTTTTCCTTGGCTGCGTTCAAGTCGATGTTCGACTGCTCCAGCCGGCGCAAGGTCGAATGCAGCTCTTCGGTGCGGCTGCGCACCCGGCTCTCAAGCGAAATGGCGGTCTGGAACAGCGAAAAGGCATTGCCTTGCTGGTCCATGGAACGCTCGACGCGGCTGATCAGCGCGGCGTTGATCTTCTTCAGCCTTTCCAGGTCGTCGATGTTCCTGAGCGGCATCCCGGATTTCCTACTCCGCCGCTTCGGCCGCATTGCGTTCACCGAAGGCGATGCCGGTGAAGGTCTGGTTCAGATGCATCGAACGGTACTGTTCGCCATAGGTGCCGAAGCCGAGGACGTTGTTGACCTTGTAGAGTTCCGAAATCTCGCGATAGACCTGCCGATTGCGCGCGTCGAGCCGGCGCAGCACGCAGTCGAAACCGAGGATCAGGTCAATGCCGCCAAGCCTTTCGCTGACGTCGCTGAGCGCGGCGCGGGTCGCCTCGACCATGTCCTTAGGCTGGGCGACGGCAAGCACGACACCATCGTCGATGGCGCAGAAGAACGACAGCGAGCCGTCCGCGTGCATCTTCTGGATTGAACGGCAGTAAAATTCGCCGCCGACTTTCACCACCACCGGATGCGAGGCAAAACTCAATGGCGTCAGCATCTGCGCGACAACGCCGACCGAGGCGGCATATTCCTCGGCGGCAATGGTGGCGTTGAATTCGCGCACGATGCGATGGTCGGGATCGGATGCCGTCACCACCAGCTTCTCGTCGGTGGGAACGAAATTGTCGGTCTTGAACACGTGGAAAGGAATTTCCGTGGTGACCAGCACGATGATGGCGCTGTCGGAGGTCACTTTGCCGTTCGAGATCAGCCGTGTTGTCTCGAATTTCAAATCATCGCCAGCCGACCCACCGATCAGTGGGATGTCGTCGAGCCCCCAATGGATGGCGGAGGTCACCGCTTCTTCGGCATAAGACAGGCCGTCGATCAAGCAGAGCGCGAAAGTGGTGTCGGCCCGCTCGTGCCCGAGGCGCTCGTGTAACGAACGCCTCAGCGCCTCGACTTCGCCGGTAATCCCGTCCATGCCCGATGAGGACAGATTTTCGACCATGGTGCTGGCTGCCGAAAACGATCCGGAGGGAAGCAGCATAGCCAGGATCTGGCCTTCCTCCAGCCCCTTGGGCGTTATCTCACCGGCTGTCGAGCAGCCGGCATAGTGGAGCGCCGGTGCGTGGGTCTTCAGCGCTTCCGACAGGGCGACGGCCTCTATGAGGCTCTGCGAGAAAAACAGGAGGGCAAACCCGGCGTCAATGGCCGCTGCTTCCGCTGCCACCGCCCGGGCGAACGCATCCGCGTCAGATTCGTCGGTGGTGAGCACCGAAACGCCGCATGCATAGCGCGTCCGTGACTTGGCCAGCGGCTTCCTCCTCCATTTCCTCCAACGCTCTTTTTGTGCGCGTCTGGCGCGCCGGCGTCGAGGTCATTGTTGTCTTGAAGCGGCGCTTTGGCAATGAGCCAACATGATGGATTTGAAGTTTCTGCCGTTTGACGGCGTCCGCGCTGCCGCTCACAGACGAAAGGCCGCGTCGCACCGCCATCCGTGCAACGAAGGCCCAGCTGAATTTGCCGCAGGCGAATGTCAAGGCTCGACGTGCCAAGAATGGGGCAGGATATCGCGCTTAGCCGTTGCCGCTTTGGACAGGGTGTTAGTCTAGCCTGGCGGTTGTCGTGGTCAATCCGGGGCAGATGACAGCCTACGCCAATGCGCTCGGCAAGCGGGCCAGGACCGACACCACCGATGCTGCTGTAACGCTGCCTTCGTTGGGTCGAGCAAGCGGCAAGTGCCCGTTGCGCGGCACCGAAGCCGAGGCCCTGGCCGGGCTCGTCGCTCGCCGCCGTCAGATTGTGCGGATGATCGCAGCCGAGAGAGCCATGCCCGCACCGCCATGGCAACGCAGGCACCAAAGAGCATCCAGCCAAAAGGAAAAAGACCGGCTGGAGAAGGTGTTGTTTCGCGGTTATTTCCGATCGCTTAGACTCAATTAGGCGACTTTGAGATCTTTCATCGCCTTTTCAACGACATCCTTGATCGGCCTCGATACATCTTCGGCAGCCTTGGTCGTCACGGCCTGAAATTCCTTGGCCTGCTCGACGGTCTTTTCGAGCTGCGTGCGCAAGAAGGCAGTCTGCAGTTCGATGAACTCGGACGGCGACTTCACGGCAACCAGGGCTTCGAGGTGCGAGAAGCCGGCTTCGGCATTGGCGCGCAGAGCAGCAATTGTCTTCAGCGACAACTCGTTGCCGACGATCTTGGCGGTTTCGAAGCTCGACTGCAGAGCCTTCTGGGTCGTGTCGGTGCCTGACGCAAATTTCGCATAGGCTTCTTTCGACTGCTCGACGCCCTTTTCGGCGACAGCGCGGACCTGGTCGGCAGCCTTCGACGCGTCGAAGGTGGGGAATGAGGTATTTTCAACGGTGTCAGCGGTCTTGGCCATAGTTTCCATCCTTTCCGGTGGACGGCCTTTCACAAAAGCCGTCTCGTTCATTTACGAAACTGACGTTACGGCATTTATAGTGCATTGCAATATTTTTGTGCGACGCACCATCCCTCTTCCAGCGTTCCGAGGGGGCATGCGGAGGGTCGGTGGCATCTCGAGATCGCCGGTTCTGCAGGAAGAACTCTTCTGGACGGATCACCTGATCCCTGATCCAGCATAGCCTCGCAACAGAGCACGACGTTTTGCCACCTGCGTATCTACTTCAGCCGCTATTCGGCAACCGTCCAAGTCTACGTCAACGAAAGCGTTAAATTCGTGCGCCGCAAACTTTCAGTCGGCGTACCCGCTGGGCACAAGGCGATCGCTTTCCTTAGCGCGCCATCGAGAAGTTGCCTCGATATGGCGGTGGTTGACGCGAAGGCGCGCCTCTACCGCTTCCAGTGCGCCGTGAAGTGACCACCCCTGGTGGTCTATCGGTTAGCCAAGTTCCGGATCAGTGCGGATGCCTGAAGAAGACAACCGCTTCCTATCATCCAGGCATACAGTCCCACATGATCCGACGGGCTGAAGCCGGTGGGCAAATGCACGATAGGCATTCGAAACGACTTATCGTCGATCACCAACCCAACGGATCGAAGATCCGGTGGCACGTTTCCGGGAATTGCCAAAATTGGGGTATCCTTGTCCCAGACCAAGCTTGTCGCCAGCGACTCTTCATTATAGGCAACCGAAACATCCGCCCTGTGCCCCGGTGGGCGCCAAAGCTCCAGTTTGAGGTCATAAACGCAGCCTGTCAGACCATTTTCGACCGGCACCATCCAAGGTTCCAAGGTGGCGGCCGTCGTGTCGGAAACGCCACGAGATCCACCTATGGTTTGGAGCTGACCAGCGGCATTCCCCAATAGATCCGAAATCGCAGTCAAACTCGAAGAAGCGCCTGCCGCCCCGTTAGACGTTGATCCAGAATCTGATGCGTCGTCGGTCACCACAATATCCGCAGGTCCCGGCAACGCAGTGACCGAGCCATCGTCACCCATCAAAGTGACAGTCGATCCACCCTCGATATGCACGAGGTCGCCCAGTCTGAACAGTTTGCCGAGCTGAGGGCTGTCCGCGGGAGGATCGACAGCGACAACGACATACTCGCTGGCCGCAAGAGCGCTCGAGCAGGAACCAACTGCTGCGATGGCCGCAGCCAGTAGGAAAATGATTTTGGGTTGCCGATACATGACGCACATTCAACCATACGCTTGTTTTACTTGCCTTCAAGATAGATCCTATCGCCAGCCTCACCCTGCTTCAGTCTCCCAAGGTGATAAGCAACGAGGCCATCGTTGGGATATTGAATGGCCAGCGATGCAAAGGCAGCAGCGGCAGTCTTGTCGCGCGCGGACATCAGCAAGTAAGCTTGCGAGTAAGCCTCCACCATCTCGCGATTCATACGCCCGTCTTCCAGCAACTCGAAGGCTGAGATCCACTCAGTCTTGCCTTTCAGACACAACACACCGGACGGCCGAAGCAGGTAGTCATCGGAAGAGTTCGCCACCTCCTCGCTGATGCAGTTCACGGTACCTAGAAACTTGTTCGCGCCTTCGAGCCTGGCAGCGGTGTTCACCGTATCGCCCATGGCCGTGTAGTTGAAGAATCGATTGCCCCCAAAATTTCCGACAACTGCAGGTCCTCGATGGACGCCGATACGAGTGACGCCAACGTCATGGCCTCTAGACTTTAGATCTGTCCGAAATCTTCGAGACATCGCGACGGTAGCAAGCGTTAGTTTTAGGGCGCTTTCGGCTTGGTCCTCCTGCACACCCGGTGCGCCAAAAAAACCAATGACTGCATCGCCTATTAGTTTGTCTATCGTGGCGCCATGTTCAATGAAGAGACCACAAACCGCCTCGAGGTATTCATTCAGAACCGTAGCAAATACCTCTGGTTCCGTCCGTTCGCCCAAACTGGTGAATCCCTCAAGGTCGGTGAACACGCACGTTATCAAGCGTTCGGATCCGCCGAGGCGCAGTGACGCCGGCTTGCTGACTAGCTCTGCCACGACTGCCGGGCTGAGATACTGAGAGAACGCGTTCTGGACGAAACGCCTTTCTTTCGAGTCCCGGTGCCATGCCAGAATTGCGACGAATCCGGAGAGCCCTAGCAGCAGCATCGACGGCGCGACCATAGGTAACAGAATTCCGGCCTTGGCAAACGCGGTTGCTTCTAAGATCAAAACCGAAACGACTGCGCCGATGATGACCACAGGTTTCACCAACACTGATATGCGGAGCCAAGCGACCCAGATGCAGAGCGCCGTCGCGAGAACGAAGGGCCCAAACGCCGCCACCGCCTCTGGCGTAATGATTTTGTCGCCCTTGATCAATCTCGCCAGCGCATTGGCATGAATAACGACACCCGGCAGCGCTCCGGCAACAGAGCCGTTCAGCACGGCAAAGGGGGTTGCATGACGATCCTGCAGCGGGAGGTCAACGCCGATCAAAACGAACTTCCCGGCGAACCAGGCCGGGGGCGCGAAAGCGGCGGCGTGTGCCGGATATATTGTCCATCGTGCCGGATGAATGCCTGTAGACCGATAGTAGACCATCTTCTCCGCAGCTTGCGATGCCGATATGCCGGCGGTCTGCGCAAGCGCTGATGCAAAGCTAGGTTGCCAGTTGCCATTCACCACGCGCCCGGGAAATTCTTCCCGCACAACCCCGTCGACCCTATCATGAGACAGGGCGGCCAGTCCGCGGATGGCGCTTGGCGCGAAGCGACTAAGATACGACAGTTGCTTGTCGGTAAGGTCGTCCCCGTGTGATGCAGATGCGACAATTACCGGACTTTCGGCCGCCTCGATAACCTCAGCTAGGCGCCGATCCTTTTCCGCCTCGGTTGGCTGATCGAAAAGCAAGTCGATGCCTATTGTTCTCGGATGAGCCTTATCGATTCTCTGCACGAGGTCGGCCAAGGCACCCCGATCCAGCGGCGATCTATAGGGAAACCTTTCCAATGTCTGCTCTGTGATCGTTACGATCACGATGTCTGTCGGGGGCGCGACGAAGGGCGAGATGGTCGTCATCAAGACGTCGCGCAGCAGTTTCTCGCCTGAGGGAGAGAATGTGGCAATGCAGGCGCCCAGAATGAAAAAGAATCCGAGCGAGGCGAGAAGGCGCCCTTTTTGAACCATTCCGATCGGCGTGAAGACGGCCAAGCTGCGTGCAATTCGTTTCGGTGTCTATCGGCGTGAATCTACACAGCATAGACCGCTGACGAACTGTGGGCTAGCGGTGGGCCCTTCGCTAGATCCGCTGGACTTGACACTGCGAAGCACCGGGCTCAGTCTCGCAAGACTGCTCCGGTTTTATCCTGTCCATCGACTGGTGAATCCGCTGCATGAGCTGAGACTAAGGATATCAGCCATGATGGCGCTTCGCTTCGCCATTGCGCTTCTTCTAGTTTCGCTGAGCGCCCAAGCGTGGGCAGAACGGCGCGTAGCGCTGGTCATCGGTAATTCTGCCTATAGATACGCGGTTCCACTTTCCAATCCAAAAAATGATGCGGTGGATATGACCGCAAAACTGCAGGCGTTGGGCTTTGAGGTGGTTGCAGGCGAGGACCTCGATCTGAGCGGGATGCGCGGCACGGTTCGAGATTTCATCGGCAAGCTGGATGGTGCCGACATGGCGCTTCTCTTCTATGCCGGCCATGGCGTCCAGGTGAACGGCACCAACTACATGGCTCCCGTTGATGCGCGGCTATCCACATATAACGACCTCGACTTCGAAGCCGTGCCCATGGACCTCGTCTTGTCGGCCATGGAGCGAACCACGAAGGTCAACCTGGTATTTTTGGATGCTTGCCGGGACAGTCCTTTCTCACAGAACCTTGGGCGCTCGATGGGTACGCGATCAGGGTCGGTCGGTCGGGGCTTGGCAAAGCTAGGCACGGGCGTTGGATCGCTCATAGCCTTTGCAACGCAGCCCGGGAACGTTGCGCTGGACGGCGAGGGAAGGAACTCGCCGTTCACATCTGCGCTGCTGAAGAATCTTGGTACGCCTGGCCAGGACATCTCCCGCGACCTCATCAACGTCCGTAGGGATGTGCTTGAAGCAACCGACGGCAAACAAGTGCCATGGGACAACTCCTCGCTGACGGGCGACGTCATTTTGCAACCGTTGTCCGGAAACACCGCTGTCACGACGGGTGCGAAAGGAGGGGACGTAGAAGTCGCCTATTGGGAGACCATCAAGGAAAAAACGGACAAGCGCTTCTTTGAGGCCTATCTCAGACAGTATCCAAGCGGCGCCTTTGCGGCGTTAGCCAGCTTGAAGATCGACGAGATCGAACAGGCAGCAACAGATCGTGGCAAAGCCCCCTCGATTTCCATCGAGGGCGTGGAGGTTGCAGAAGCTCATCCTGATTTAGATGTGACGCAAGCTTCGGCTGATCCGCGCGCGTTGACAAAGGCAACGCAAACAGAGCTAACGCGAGTCGGCTGCCTTGTCGGACAGGCAGACGGCAAATGGGGACCGGGAAGTCGGAAAGCTCTTCAAGCCTTTGCCGAGCAGCGGGGATTGAAGCTTGCCGGCCTGGAGCCGACGAAAGAGGTGTTGCGCGCAATCAAGAATATCCCAGAACGTGTCTGCGCTCCGGTCAAGGTAAAGGCTTTTGATGGCGCGTGGGCACTGACGCGGCGCGCAGGTAATTCCGCCTGCGATTACACTGAACAGTCAACGACAATCTTTATCGATGGAACGGAAATTTCCGCGATGGTGCCGTTGGCCGGAACAATCACCGCCGACGGGGCATTCGACATCTATTTAAGTTTCGTCGATGACGATGGTGCGCCAAGGCAAAACCATATCATCGGCAGGCTTCAAGGTGCGAAAGGCAGCGGTGAGTTTTCTCGAGTCGGAGGCGAGTGTGCAGGTGTCGTAAGACTTGACAAGCGTACTGAATAGGGCCGGCATTTGCGGGTCCGTGCAAACGCCGACCAAACCATTCGGACGTGGTCCGTCTCATTGAACCAACGTTGAAGTCGCGTGGACTTTGCCGTCGTCGCGTACCTCGTAAAATTTGTCGTTGTCAATGTAGATAAGATGACAAACTGGCTTACCTTGGTCTTGTGAACAGGCCTTGTCGCCGTCTAAAGTCAATGGAACTTTGACCTTTATCTTAGTTTTGTTGTTCACCAAAGCTTCACCAATGATCTGTTTTTTCTTCCAGTTCCAGACAAGAGTGGCAGTTATGGCGGCTCCAGCGTCGTATATAATTACATTTACCTTTTTCCCATCAGCAAAAGTCTTAAATTCTTCCATCGATGCTTTCTTCGCGCTACTTGGTAGATCCTCGGCCCAAGCGGACATAGCAAGTGAAAACGTAGCTGCGACAACAAGCGATAACAGTTTCATCCTATCCTCCCCATCCCCCGCCGGTTTGACTGACACGTCTATATATTCTTAAGCGAGGAGACTGAAAATTATCATGATAACAAGCTTTCAAGAAGCGGAAATCAGCGCGTCCTAGATGTCGTTGGGGACATTTGCTCAAGTTGAGCGAAGCCGCACATTCTAGCATGTTCCCTAGGATTTGCGCTTAAGCCAACGCGTTCTCGGTGTTTACAATGCGCAGACCGCCCGAGCGTGTGATGCGTGGTGTTTGGATTGCGAGCCTCTTTGCACTTACCGCCGCGTATGTTGCCGACCAAGCGGGCCTTGAGGGCATCGTCTCGAAGCGCGCCGACAGCCCGTATCGAAGCGGCCCGACGACGAATTGGCTGAAGACGAAGAGCTTCACAGTCCAGGAATACGAACTATTGGGCGTCGAGCGCGAGCCGGGCAAGGCGGCATTCGCCTTGCTGGCGAAGCCCGGTACCGGAAAATATGCCGGTTCGGCTTTCATCACCTTGAACCAGGAGATGCGAACGGCTGTGGAAGCGTGTCCAAGAGCACGCCGGGCCACCGCCGAAGGGCAAAAAGCGGCCGGCGACCATGGGTCAGGCCGGGCTGAAAGCCCACGTCAAGCATCTACGGGGCGAGTTCGGATTTCGCCACGCCTCACTGCAGGATTCAGAGAGGAGTGATACCTCCAGCGAACACGGCACGAATTAGCCGGCAAACCGCGGCGGGCGGGTGCCTCGGGGACAAGATGGTAGATTGCCAATGCGTTTGCGGGTGTGGCCTTAAGTCGCAAACTATTGGCTTCAGAAGCAGGGCGTCGGGCTTCATTGACGGTGCTGCCAACACCATATGGTGATCCATAGCCTCCCAAACGAGAGAAGCTCGCCCCTGACGGGTCGCACTGCGGCCGTCACCCGGCAATTGCTACGAACTAGGAAACCATCATGCCTGAAAATATCAGACTAACTTCGAGAGATGTCCCCCTCATTCAGCTAGGCCTCTATCAATGCCGCTTCCCGGTGAGCGAAGACCCGTCAGTACCCGGTGGTTATCGTTTTTGTGCTGGGCCAACTTCGCCGGATCGCGTCTACTGCGATCACCACCACAATATTGTGACCGCCGTGGACCCTCGTCGAGCCCGTTCGGGTCTCCACCTCGCTCAACGACGCGCTGCGTAAGTCTGACTGGCGGCGGCCTCCCGGCCAGGCGCTATGCGCTCCAAGGCCTTGGCTACGACCATTCCGTCGGCTCGGTCTGGCGCATCCTCCCTTATCCCGTCTTCGCCGATGTATCCCCCCGTCGCCCGATTGAGAACGACGACTTCTCGCCGAAGCGATCGCTTCGTAGCCCGACTGGAAGCTCAGTGTGCTTTTGTAGAGGTCGAGGGTCCCATCCAACGTCTGGACTCCACTGGAGTGCCTGCACTCGAGAGCGATTGGCTCTGCGGCAGCCGATAAGGACCAAATGCGCCATCTGCGGAAGTTCGAGGCATCGCCGATGAACGGCAGCCATCGGGCCCGTCGCAGAAGTTGGGGTGCGAGCGCACTATGGCGCAAGTCGGCCCCATTGCCGACTTTCCCGCACCCAATATTCCTATGAAGGATGATCTTGCTTTGAGGGCAACCACCGTCCACAACACAAAGGCTTCAACGGTTTTTATGCGGCCAATCGGACTTCTGCCGGGCCACAACCGGACAGCCGTTCACTCCGGCAACCCCGCGAACCGCATGTGTCCGATCCAGCGATCGAGGGCCCCGCGGGCGAGGTAGTTTTTCTCCCATTGCCTGCGTTGTTTGCTGATGGAGTCGCCGGGCGAGTCTTTGAGGAAAACCGCAAGTGCTTCCTTTGCTTCCCGCTTGTTTCCCAGACAAGCGTGGATCCCGGCAAGCATGCGCTGTGCGCCGCTCGGGATTCTAGACATTTTCCGCATCGCCGTCAGCGCAGCCCCGCAATCGTTCTTTTCGTAGAGCGCCCAGCCCATCTGCCAGTGGAACCAGTCAGGGTGGAAGGGATCGATGCCCTTGGCCTGCTCGATCCGATCAATCGCTTCGTCCGTGCGGCCAACGTTCAGCAGCACGCCTGCACTCATGACGAGGATATTCGAGTCGCTGGGGTTCAGGGCGATCGCCTGATCGTACCGGGCAAGGGCCTGCTCCATCTCGCCGGCTTCGGTGTGGATGCTGGCGCGGATGTTATGCGCCTCGGAATCGTCGGGAGCGAGTAGAATAGCCTTGTCGGCGTATTCGGCGGCCCGCTTCAACGCCTCGTCGGGGTTATTTTCCTGCTTGTGCCAGAATACCGCGTCATTGCGATAGGACCAGGCCATCCCGATATAGCCGAACTGGGCGTTCGGATCCGCTTCGATCGCCTTGAGGCTGAACTGCCTTAGCAGATCGTTCCCCGCGGCAGAGAAATTGATCTCGGCCCTTCCCATCAACTCGGCCCTTCCCATCAGGTAGTAGCGGAGCGCGCTGACCTGCGCGGCGTCACTCCTTGGCAGCGGGCGCTGGATTCTCTGCCCGACCCGATCCGCAAGCGTGCGGATGATTTCCTCCTGGACGACGAAAAAATTGCCAATCTCCCGGTTGTAGGTGTTGGCCCAGACATGCGATCCGTCATGCGCATTCAGCAACTGGGCGGTCACTTTCAGCCGGTCTCCGACCTTCTGCTGGCTGCCTTCGAGCAGGTAGTCGACGCCGAGTTCATCTCCGATCTTCCTGGTGTCGACCGGCTGGTCGCGGTACCTGAAGCTCGAGTTTCGGGCGATGACGGCATAAGTCTTGCTCCGCGAAAGCTCGGTGATGATCCCCTCGGCGACGGCATCGCTGAGATATCCCTTATCCGCGCCGGTACTGAAGTCGTCGAAGGGAAGGATCGCAATCCTCGGCATGTCGCTCGAAGGAACTGGAGCGGCTCGCCATATTTCCGCGCCGTAGTATGCGCCGATCGCTGCCGGAGCGAGAACGATTGCAGCAAGAATGAAGCCGCGCTGCGAGAATCGTGTCTTGGCACGTTCCGTGTCGGCTGCGGCGTTTGCGTCCGCCGCGTCCGACGGATTGGCATTCAGCCGGTAGCCTCGCTTGGGGAGGGTTTCCACGATCACGTGCGCGTCGTCCCTTAATGCGCGGCGAATATCGGCAATGCATTGAGTGAGGCTGTCGTCGGTCACGAAGGTCTCGGGCCAAACCGCCTGCATCAGCGCATCCTTGGACACGATTTCGCCCGGTCGCGCCGCGAGCACCGAGAGCACCTCGGCGGACTGGCTGCGAAGATTGACCGCTTTGCCTTCGACGGTTCGGAGTTCTTTGCTTTTCGTCAGGAAGGCAAAACCGCGAAACGTGATCGTTTCAGCAGATTTCAGGTCAATTTCAGGGGCCGTTCGGGACATTTCACCTTCCTGGCGCGCTTCCTAGTTTAGCCCATTCGGCCTTCGCCTCCAAGCGATCCCAGCAGCACCGGATGAAACGGAGGACGACATGAATCGCACCAAGCTCATCATCGCTCTCGCTCTTCTTTTGGCAACGCAAACGGCCGCAAAACCGGATCCCCGCATCGCGAGATTCTGTGGTCCTGACCATGTCAACGAGGTTGCCTCAGACGACGTCCGTCCCAACCCCGGCGGTTATTGTGTCGCCAGCCTTAAGTCGATGGATAACCGGGCCATGTTCACCGCCATCGCTGTCACAATCCTTCTGACCAACCAGGGGGAGCTAATCAGGCTCCCCGACGTGAAACCCATGACCTCCATGGCGGAGTGCAGAGCTTGGACCCATCAACAGGAGTTCATGCGCGTACTCCCCGGCTATCTCGCCACCTTCCATTACTGCGACAACGCATCAGAACCATGATTTTGCAAGGCCTGGCTGTTCACGCTCGGATCGAAGGATGGCACCACTCCTGCCGGGACCAAGGTCGTCGAGATCGGGCCCGTTCCGCCGATCAGTGCGAGCGAGTATTTGCTGCGCGTCAACGGCCCGGTGGAGCGACGGTGCCAAGACGCCGATCCATACACATCCGGGACCGGAGGCCTTCTATGTCCTGGGCGGCAAGCTCGGCCAAAGAACGCCCCACAGAGTGAGCTATGCCGAAGCCGGCACGACCATGGTCGGACACGGGGTCGACATGCCGATGGAGGTGTTCAGCGCCGGCACAACCGCTCTTGATGAGCTGGCCATCTTCATGGTGGACGCCAATCGGCCGTTCTCGTCGCCGGCCAGCCTCGACTGAGGCGACGTTTCGCGGGGTGGCGCGCATGTTTGGTACGAGCTGAGGCGGCACCCCAGCGAAGATCCGCAAGATTCGGGAAATTTGGATTCTCGCTTACACGCATCATCGAAGCCGTCGGGCGGCACTGGGGCGCGGCGCTATCCGTATCTCAGCCGCAGCTCGCGCTGGCTCCCGGATCATATCGAGTCCGGCGGGACAAGAAAACAGTTCTCATGCTCTTGGGTCGGATGGAGGCATATATGATAGTCGCCGTCCTGCGACGGAATCTCATCACCATATGGGATGAAATATCGCTGTTGCCGCGTGATCTTCCGATGACCCCCGGGCCTCAGGATCACAACCCAGCCACCGGGACGAACATGAACCGCGCCGTTTGGGATTCGCTGACACTCGCCATGTTCGGCGTCGCCGTGACAGCAGGCCGGCGGATAGCTCCATCCGGACGGGGCATCATGTGCGCTCGAGGGAACCAAGAATCCTGACGACGAAAGGGCCGCAAGGACGACCGCCGCAGGGCTTGGCGCCGCGGCATTCCCTTTTCCGATTGCCGCTTCGGCCACATGTTGAAGCAATTACACGCCTTTATTAGCATTAGCTAACAAAAAGGTGCTGAGGCGTCATCTTATGCACCCGTTCTTGCGTTCCGTTTCGGCATGCTGTCTACCCGGTTCTATCCCGGTTGTGTGTCTCAGTTTGAAATTTCGCGTTCGCTTTCGTTACGCCGTTTCCTGCCTTTGCGTGACAACCGCGTCATCCAGAGGGCAGTGCAACATCACGACCGATGCGGAATCCGTCAAAGCGGTGCGAAACTTCGTAGGAGCAAGGTCTTCGCGAGTGCCGGGCAGGGGATATTTGTCACCACCGCCTCTCGTTCTCGAAAGTAGCGCGAGCGCTACCGAGGAAGGCCCGAGAGACGAAGTTAAAGCTGCACCTGGAGCTTGATCGACGGAGAGCGGTTGCTTGAGATGCTTTACACAACCAACGCGCCGAAGCCTGCCTTGCCTCGGCCGCCGGTCAAACTCGACCAGGAATGGCGGGACGTCCATGGCCCGGGTCATTCTCGCACTCGACTTTTTACTGATTACATGAGCGGATGGCCCCGTTGGGGGAGCCGCAGACGCGCTCGGCCGAAGGTGTCTGGCATTTGGTCTGAGATCGATCGTGTCGAAGCCAATTTCCGCCTGCTGCGCTTCACGCTATTGCAAGACATTCAAATTTGAGCTTCCGCACTCATGCTTTGTCGAGAGTATCTCCGTAAGTTTTAGCCGTTCTGAATCGCCGTCGGCGACGATGACGACGAAATAGGAGAACGCAATGGCTCGCAATCACGTTGAACGTCTTGGAGAGTTTAGGGAAATCTTAGTCGCGACGCGGCGCGAAGGAGTCCGTAACGTGCACCATACTCGCGACGCAATGCGGGCAAGTGGCTTTCAGATCGGGGACAGCGACGGCTCCAGCTACGGAGCCGAGCTGAAGGTGCTCCAAGAGGAAATTGAGGCAGTCGATCGCGCCATCGAAGACGAGAAGCGGTTGGCCCTGGCCCCCGAGAGCGCGGCTCAATCCCGCCGACCGACTAAACCGAGAATCGTGAAGGGAACATAGAGTCAGGTAAGGCCCTTGGCGCCCGTCGCGTCGATCGCCTTCGGTACAGTGTCGGGCTCGTCGCCGCCGTGGCGCAGCGCCCTAAAAGCGGACGTTTCGCTTTCGGCCCCTAGCGCAACGCAGAGCATCTGCTCGGCAAAAATCGCTCCTGTGAACTCCGACGTCGCATGCCGGACCAACAGGTTCGGCCAACATCAGGTGTGACGCAGTCCCAACAAACATGCAGTTCAGACAATCGATTACGCGTTTTTGTTGAAGTCGTGCCATGCGGCCGATCCGAAAGGATCGGCCGCATCCGGCATCCTTCACCTTCACTGACTGAAACACGCTTAAAAAAATCGGGCCCGAGTAGACTAAGTTCCATGGACTAAGTCAGAGGCCCGCAATGCGCACCGTCAATATCCACGAGGCCAAGACATCTGTCTCGTCTCGTCGACAGGGGGCCAAAGGCGAATCCTTCATTATCGCCAAATCCGGCAAGCCGATGGTCAAGGTCGTTGCCATAGACGCACCTGCGGCCGGCGAAATGCGTCGGGTGGGGTTTATGGCCGGGCGGTTTTCAGTTCCGGACGATTTTGATCGCATGGCCGATGACGAAATCGAGAAGCTGTTTGGCGGCCATGCATGAAACTTCTTCTCGAGACCCATCTTCTGCTCTGGGCGGCGGGCGAACCCGAAAAGCTTCCGCGTGCCGCCCTCGCTGAGATCGAGAATGCCGATAACCACTTGACGTTCAGCGTCGCAACTCCCTGGGAGATTGCCATTAAACGCGGTCTGGGCCGCCCTGACTTCAGGGTCGATGCGCGCGTCTTTTATGTCGGGGTCTGATGGACAATGGCTATCATGAGCTGCCAATCACCGGCGAGCATGCCGTCGCAGTGGAGGGGCTTCCACCCATCCACAAGGACCCCTTCGATCGGATCCTCATTGCTCAATCGATTGTGGAGGCATTACTTTGACTGTCGACGATCGGGTCGTGCGGTATCCTGCGCCCGTCCGTCGTCTCTGATCAAGCTGGATCGCAAGCCCCTTGGTAGAGTAGTCGGCTATCGCTTCAGACCACCCATGAAAGCCTTTACTCGAGCAGAGTCGACTTGGTTCCACCAGACGCCGTCGTGCTTCAGCGCGCTGGCGATGATGACCCCGTCGACAATGGCGAGGATATCCTTGGCATTGTCCGGCGTGACACCGCTGCCGACCAGCGTCGGCAGGCCGGCGGCCTGCTTGATCATACTTATGTAACCCAAATCCGCGGCGTGGCCGGTGCGCTGGCCAGTGGCGATGATGGCGTCGGCGTCGAAGAAGACCAGGTCCTTGACCAATTCCTCCACCGGCCGGTCGGCGACGATGGCGTGTGCGCCGTGCTTGACATGGGCATCGGCGAAAATGCGGATGCCGTTGGCGCGCAGCCTGGCGCGGTAGCGTGCCGCGCGGCCCGATTCGCCTTCGACAAAGCCCTCATTGGCGACGTAGGCATTCGCCCATTGATTGACGCGGACGAAGCCGGCGCCGGCTGCGCTGGCGATCGCCAGGGCCGGGATCGCGGCATTGGCCAGCACATTGATGCCGATCGGCCTGCCGAGTTCACGGCGGATGCGGTCGGAAACGACCGCCATATAGGCCGCCGTCTCCGGGCCGATATCATCAGGCTTGGCGAACGGGATGTCGCCATGGTTCTCGACGATGACGCCGTCGCAGCCGCCGTCGAGATAGGCCTTGGCGTCGTCGAGCCCGCGCTGGTAGATCGCCTCGATAGCCTCGCCGTCATAGCGCGGCGCGCCGGGCAGCGGCGCCAGATGAACGACGCCGATCACCACCTTTGTGCGGCCGAAAAGGTCTACGAGCGCGTCGCCGCCAGATTGGCCGAGCTGGGTCATGAGAGCTCCATTTGATCGATGAGCGCCGCCATCTCGGAGGCGGAAGGACAGGATGCCAGCGTGCCCGGCCGTGTCACGGCGATTGCGGCGGCGGCGAGCGCCAGCTTCAGCGCCGAGATGACCGGCATGCCCCGGGCAAGCCCACCGGCCAGACAGCCGCAGAACACATCGCCCGCGCCGCTGGTGTCGAGCGCTTCGACCTGCGGCGCCGGCAAACGAAGCGGCTCTTCATGGCCCGGGCCAAGCAGGAGACAGCCTGCGGCGCCGAGAGTGATGACGACGGTGCCTGCGCTTTTGGCCACCAGCGCATCGGCCGCCGCCGCGATGTCATCCCGGCCGGTCAAGATTTGCGCTTCGGATTGGTTGACCACCAGAACCTCCGCCAGGCCGAGATCGGGCAGCGAGGCCGTGTCGATCGGGCTGGCGTTGAGAACGGTGCGCGCACCGTTTCCCTTTGCTGCTCTGAGGCAGGAATTGGTCACGGCAGTCCGCAAATTTCCCTGGCACACGAAGATGTCGCCGGGGGCGATCCAGCGGACAAGTGCTGTCTGCGTCACCGGATCGAAGGCCTCGCTGCAGGCGACGCCGCTGACGATGAAATTCTCTCCGCCTTTATCGACGACGATGGTCGAGCGGTCGCTCGGCAGCTCGAATTCGCTCACCTCAAGGTCTGACAGCTCGCTGTCGAGGCGGCTCCTGATCCATGCGCCTGCGGGGTCCTTGCCGAGCGCCGTCCAGAACGTCACTTCTGCACCAGTCCGTGCTGCTGCGACCGCCTGGTTGGCGCCCTTGCCGCCGAGACCGTCGGCGTAGCTCACGGCATTCAAGGTCTCGCCCGGGGCAGGGAAGCGGCCGACACGAAACATGGTGTCGACGCAGGCATTGCCGACGACGTGGACATGCATGGCTCAGCTCTCACCGGTCGCCCAGCCCAGCATCTGTTCGAACAGGGTCTTGTAGCCTGGCCAGGCGATGAATTGCGGCGGCAGCCAATGCGGCCCGACATCGGATGTCCAGGCCACGGTGCGGCCCTTGCCGTAACGGCCGGTGACAAGCAGCGGCAGCGAGCCATAATCCGACGACACACTGGCCAGGACCTCGGCCCCGTCCTTCAGCGTCACCTCGTTAAAACCCAGCAGGATCGGCCAGTCCGAGCCGAGGCCCCTGAGGATGGGATGGCTCGACCCTGGTTTCGGCACCGGCGCAAAACCTTCGGGAACCTCGACGCGGTCGTCGTAGGCCAGGCAATTCACCGGCAGCACGTCCTCGACCGGGGTCTTGCGGTAGCGCGCGCCGCCGTTGATGCCCTGGAAACTGTAGTAACCGCCGAACATCAATAGACCGCCGCCGCCGCTGACGTAATCGCGGAGCAGGCGCAGGCGGTTCGGCGTCGGCTTGGAGCGGACCCAGGTGTCGGGATGCAGCAGCAGCGTGTTGGCGCCGATGTCGGAGAGCACGACCGCGTCATAGGCCGACAGCGCCTCCATGGTCTGTGGAAAGCCGCGCTGCGCCTCATGCGCCGGCATGAACGTGACGTGGAAGTCGGTCGCCTTCAGCGCGCCCAGCAACTCGTCTGCGCCGGTGTGGTAGGTAACGGTCGGAAACTGGTCGAAACCCTTGATATGGGTCGCGGTCGACACCCAGGATTCGCCGGCAAGCAGGATCTTCTTCTTGGACATTTGAACTCCAGTGTAATTCCAGGCCGCTTAGAGCCGCGCGAATACGCTTTTCGGATTGGCGATCAGCATGCGGTCGATGGCCGGCTGCTCGACGCCATGGCGTTTCAGGCGCGGTATGAAATGCTTCAGGATATAGCCATAGCCGAAGCCACCGAAGCGCGTCAGCATGATCTTGAGGAACACATCCTGCGACAACAGCAGGCGGTCGCCGAAGCCCGCCTCGACAAGGGCGGCGATGGCGCGTGCGTTCTCTTCGTCGGAGGGCGATTGCGCGTCCTGGTCGGCATAATAATAGTCCATGCCGATCATGTCGTATTCGAGGAACGCGCCGCGCCGGGCGAGGCTTTTCTGGTAGTCGGGATCGTCGTGGCTCGGGTTCATGTGGCAGAGCACGGTGTGGCGAAGATCGGCGCCCTCGGCCTCGACGATATCGAGCACGTCGTGCGCCAGCCGCTCCCAGCCAGGCAGATGGATCGACAGCGGCACGCCGGTTATGCGCGAGGCGCGCGCCGAAGCTCGCAGCGACTTGCGTTCCTCGGCGGTGAAATCCTTGCTGACGCCGACCTCGCCGATCAGCCCGGCCATGATCGGCGGCTGCGTCTCGCCGCCGCCGACATCGTTGACGATGAACTCGGTCACGGCGTCCACATCCATCGCCTTCAGCCATTCGGGATGAGTGTGCTCGAGATAGAAGCCGGTGCCCATGACGATCTTCAGGCCGGACATGCGGCTGATGCGAGCGAGCTTTTCGGGGGCGCGGCCGATGCCGATATTGGTGGCATCGACGACGGTGTGGCCGCCCAGCGCGCGATAGCGCTGCATCTCCGACAGCGCCAGGTCGGCGTCGTCGAGCGAGACGTTGTCGCGGTTGACGTATGGGTTCATGCGCAACTCGCCGATGATCTCGATGTTCACCGGCTGCTCGGCGATCGCCATGTCATCGGGATGGCAGGGGCATTTCCAGCTGCGCGCGCCATCGAGCAAGATGTGCTCGTGCATCAGCGTAATGCCCATCTCCTCGACCGGAACCGGGCCGAGCACGGTCATCACATGGCCTGTTTCGACGCCGATTGGCAGCCGTCGCCTGGGCACCGCGTCATCGAACAGATCGCTCATCGGCTCAACGGCTCCGCACGGCGCCGCGAAACAGGCGGAAGTTCAGCCAGATGGCGATCAGGATGATCGTTCCGGTGACTATCGGCGTCAGGAAAGGTGACAGATGCGCCAGGATCAGGCCGTTGCCGATGACGGCCACGGTCAGCGCGCCGAGCACCGTGCCGATGATCGTTCCGCGGCCGCCGAACAGGCTGGTGCCGCCGAGCACGACGGCGGCGATGACTTCCAGCTCAAAACCCTGGCCGGCATTCGAAGATCCCGATCCAAGCCGGGCAGCAATAATAATCCCGGCAAGGGCTGCCGCGGTGGCGGAAATCACATAGACGAAGAGCGTCGTCTGCCGCGTGTTGACGCCGGCGCGCCGCACCGCCTCGGCGTTGGCGCCAATGCCGGTGACATAGCGGCCGAATGGCGTCTCGTTGAAGGCGAGATAGGCGATGGCCAGGATCGCCAGCGCGATCAGCGCCGGCACCGGCACGCCAAGAAACCAGGCGCGGCCCAGCACGGTGAAAGCGCTTCCGGGCTCGATGGGGATGGAATAGCCGCCGGTGATCAGCAGCGCCACGCCACGGATCACCGAAAGCCCGGCAAGCGTGACGATGAAGGACGGGATGCCCTCATAGGCAATGAAATAGCCCTGTACCGCCCCAAGTAGGGCGCCGAGCGCCAACATGGCGAGGATAACGACTGGCCACGGCAGGCCAAACTGCAAAACCGTCGCCGACAGCGTCGCCACCAGCGCCAGCACGGAGCCGACCGAAAGATCGATGCCGCCAGTGGTGATGACGAAAGTCATTGCCGCGGCGACGATCAGCAGCGGCGCCGACTGCCGAAGGATGTTCAACAGATTGGGCGATGTCAGAAACGCGTCGGTCGCAACCGAGAAGATGATGCAGACGACCAGAAAGAACAGCGCGATTGAGACGACGCTGCCATTGGCGAGCAGCGCATCGCGCCAGGTGCCCCTGCGTACTCGTGAGGGCTGGGCGGTGTGGATCGCGTCGCTCATGCCGGCGCTCCACCGCGATAGCCATTGGTGGCGGAACGCGCACTGAACTTGCGGCCGACGATCAGATTGACCACGTCTTCGATATTGGTCTCGCCGATCAGCCGCTCGGCGACATTGCGCCCTTCATACATGACCTGGATGCGATCGCAGACGAGGAACAGATCCTGCAGCCGGTGGGTGATCAGGATGACGCTGACACCGCGCGCACTGACCGCGCGGATCAGTTCGAGCACCGCCTCGACTTCGGCCACGGCAAGCGCTGCCGTCGGCTCGTCCATGATCAGCACGGCCGGCTCGAACGAGGCGGCGCGGCCGATCGCGATCGACTGGCGCTGCCCGCCGGAGAGGTTTTCGACCTTGAGCCGCGTGTCGGCAATGACGATGCCAAGCCGATCGAGCATCTGGCGCGTCTCGTCATGCATGCGCTTCTTGTCGAGAAAGGAAATGCCTGCGATGCGGCGCCGCGGCTCGCGGCCAAGAAACAGATTGCCGGCAACATCGACCGTGTCGCACAGCGACAGGTCCTGGTAGACCATCTCGACGCGCGCCGCACGTGCGTCCGCCGGGGAGCTGAAGATCATCGGCTTGCCGTCGATCTCGATGGTGCCGGCGTCGGGAACCACTGCCCCCGACAGCACCTTGCTCAATGTCGACTTGCCGGCGCCATTGTCGCCGACCAGCCCCAGCACCTCGCCCGGCTTCAGCGTCAGCGACACGTCATCGAGCGTCTGGATGGCGTTGTAGCGCTTTGAGATGCCGCTCATCCGCACCCGATAGGTCTGGCCACTGCTCATCTGGAATTCCACGCGATTGCAAGGGATCCGCGGCGCAGCCTCGGGCGGCGCCGCGGCTCGGTCGCCGACGCAGTTTACTTGAACATCGCGCGATATTGGTCGACATTCTTCTTGGTCACGATCGTCACCGGGATATTGATGATCGGGTCGATTTTCTCGCCCTTCTTGATCTTGCCCAGCGCTTCGACCGCGGCCTTGCCTTCGCCGGCCGGATCCTGCTGCACGACCGCCACCACCCAGCCGTCATCGATGCCCTGAACGGCCTGCTTCGTCAGGTCCCAGCCGAACACCTTGACGTCGCCGGTGCGGCCCTGGCTGGTCACCGCCGAAACGGCGCCGAGCAAGGCCGGCTCTCCGGTCGCATAGAGCGAGTTCATGTCCGGATTGGCCGTCATCAGGTTTTCCGAAGCGCTCAAGGCGGTCTCCTGAACGTTCTGGCCGTCGACTGTGTCGAGGAAGGTGACGGCCTGGCCGCTTTCGGTCACCGCCTTCTTGAAGCCGTCGAGGCGCTGGTTCTGGATGAATGAATTGAGTGCGCCGACGATACCGATCTTGGCCTTGCCGGCCATATCGGTCTTCACATAGTCGGCGTAGAATTTGCCGATGTCCTCGCCGGCCTTGGTGTTGTCGACGCCGATGAACGAAATATTGTCGCCGTCGGGGATCTGCGCGTCGATGGCTATGACGGGAATGCCGGCCGCCTTGGCTGCAGTAATCGCAGGCTTGACGCCGTTGACGTCGATGGCGACCAGAATGATGCCGTCGACTTTCTGCGTGATGTAGTTCTCGATCGCGTCGTTCTGCGCGCTCGGCACATTGTTGGCGTTGAAAATGACCAGCTTGGCGCCAGCGGCGTCGGCAGCCTTTTGCGCGCCCTCGTTGATCTGGTTGAAGAACAGGGCCTGCTGGTTGATGTTGACGAGAGCGAACGTATCGGCAAGCGCCGATCCCATGGCTGCCGAGCCCATGGCAATGGCGGCGGCACAGCCGGCGAGAAGTTTGAACAGACGCATTTCGGTTCCCCTTGCTTGCGGACCAGACCTCGGCTGGTCCCGTTGGTGCTACAGGCACGAGGCAAGCATTCAAGAGACTTGAATATTTGTCAATCCAAATGAACGCACAGCGTTGCTCAGAAAGTCGCCGGCGTGTTGACCCAGAAAATGCTAGCGCGTTCCTCGCCGATGTTGCGGTAATGATGCGGCAGCTCCGACCTGAACACGAAGGCATCACCCGTGGCGAGAGCATGGCTCTTGCCGTCGACGATCAGTTCGATCCGCCCGGCGAGCACGTAGCCGACTTCCTCGCCGGCATGCTGGATCGGACCTTCGCTCGAGCCCTCTGCCTCGATGTGATGGATGTTGCATTGTAAGAGGTGGCCAGGCGAATACGGGATGATGCGTTCGAGCGAAATTCCTTCGCCACGCCGTAGCGCGTCGAGCGCGATCAAAGGCCTTGCGCCCGCCCGGAATACGATCGCCTCGTCGTCGTCGACTTGCTCGAACATCCAGCCGATGTTGGTGTCGAGAACCTCGACCAGGCGGTGAAGCATGGGCAGGGACGGCGAAGCCTTGCCGTTCTCGATCTTGGACAGCAGGCTTTCCGAGCAATTCGCAGCCGCGGCCAGCGTCTTCAGCGTCATGCCGCGTGTCTGGCGGGCGAGGCGCAGCCGAGTTCCAAGTCTTGCGGCATTTACGGTGGCGTCCGTTTCTGATTCTGGCCGCCGTCGATCGATTTTGTTCATCTGTTCGCCAACCATTCAACGGTCAAGGGCAACTATCGCGCGAGCAAAAGACCTCGGCTGACGATTTGCAAGTGCTGATGCGTCAAATTCGAGACTGCAGCCGTAGCTGCCTCATCCGGCGAATGCCGCTCCCGCATGAACCGTGCTGATGATCCCGCGCCAGTTATCCCCTATCGCTTGGCTGTCCATCGTGGTCGAAATCGCCAGCCGTTACCGCGTTTGCGTTATGTGGCGAGTGGACTTGGAACGACAATGCGGGCAAGGCGGGCCACGCAGCCAATCTACACAACCACGGCCGCGCCGACACGATCTGTCACCGAATTGCGGAGCGCGCCCAGAAGTCACCCGCGGCAGCGCCCCATGGAGTTACGCCCAGGGGCGTAGGCTCTCGATAGCCGCGATGTATCCAATGAAATCCCTGGGGCAGTCGCGCACCGCTTAAGCTTCGGCAATTTTGAAGAAAGTCCAACAGAATTAATGGACTAGCACCTTGCTTATGTAAGTTGCGGAAGTGACGCGCGGTTAATGCTTTAGAAGTATAGACACATCGACACGAGGTGCGAAGAAGCAACGCCAATACAGCTGGTTGGTTACAACATATTTATTTTCGCAGATATGGTATTGCCCGTCCGGGGATTCCTGTACCCGGTCCCGTGGGATGGTGAAATTATGCGGCAAATAAGTGTACCCGCCGTCCACCCTGGACCGCACCGAAGACCGGGGTATGGCGCGGCAATCTGAACCGCCGCAGCACTTGAATTTGGTCTGGGGGTCAATCTTGTCTTCGTACCAATCATGGGCGTTAGCGGCTGTTGCGGCGGCGATACACATCGCCGTGAAGATGAGCCTTCGCATGGCATTCCTCAAGTATCTGGCAGGCGCTGCTCGTTGGGGCTTCCATGTATATTAGCGTTCCATTGAAAATACCATTGGCCTCGACCGACTTAACGCAGCTCCAGCAACCGACGCTCGCAACGGAAGACCGCATTGGGTCACGTCAGGACGACACTTGCGCCGACCAACGGTCAGCTCTTGTCGCTCCGCGTTGGAAACCCGACCGTTTGCTCTGCGCCAATGTCGGCCGTAGACGTCGGTCTTGTCATTGCCCGGAAGCAGACGTCGCCCAAAGCGGGAGCGATCGTGGTTGCGCGACATCTCCAGCACAGACTAGCTATAGTGGAGCGTTACGGCGACCCAGCAGCAGAGCGATGCCCAACGCCGGAAGCGTCGCCGTCGCGACGACGAGGAAGACGAATTGCAGGCCGGCCGACGCGGCGACCAAGCCGAGCGCCGGGCTGCCGAAGCCGAGCGCCACGTCGAGGAAGACGGTGTAGAGTCCCATGGCCAGGCCGCGGCTGCGTTGCGGAAGACGGCCTACGGCCTCGGCACCGAAACCGGGATACACCAGCGAGTAGCCAAGGCCAGTCAGGCCCGCTCCGATGGCGGCGAGAACAGGCCCGGGCGCAAGCCAGGTCAGCATCAGCCCTGCCGCCTCGACCGCCACGAAGATCACAGCGACGCGCGCGCCCCCCAACCTGTCAGGCAGGTGGCCGAAGCACAGCCTTGCCGCGATCAGCGACGCGGCATAAGCGGTGAAGGGAAGCCAGACCGGCTGCCAGCCGCGTTCGGCAAAGAGCAGCGCGCCAAAGGACAGGATCGCGCCATAGCCAAGGCTGCTGAAAGCAGCTCCGACGCCGGGAAGCCAGACCGCTTGCGCCACGCTCGCCCATGACTGTCGCGCGGCGCTCGCGGCGAGGCTGGTGCCGCGCATAGGCAGGATGGCAAGCAGCGTCGCAAGCGGCAGGCCGACCGTCGCGAGTGCGATCGCGGCGAAGCCGCTCGCCGCGTAAAGCGCAGATCCGATTGGCGCGCCTAGCGCGAGCGCCGCAAACATCGCCATGCCCACCCAGGCTATGACCTTTCCGGAGTTCTGTCCGCCCGCAAGGGAAAGGCCCCAGGCGACGCCGCCGGTGATGATGAAGCTCTCAGACGCGCCCAGTACCGCCCGGCCGGCGAAGAGCGCCGATGCGGACGCTACCGGTCGGTCGAGCAATGCCAGCGAGCCGAGGTAAATGAACCCCACCAGGGCAGCGGCAATGAGGCCGACGATGACGGCCCGCTTGCCGCCGCGCCCATCGGCATAATTTCCGGCTCCAATGCGCGACAGCATCGAGGCGACGAACTGGCTGCCCGTCACCAGCCCGACTGCGAAGGGGCCGAAGCCGAGCTGCTGGTGAAGATGCAGCGGCAGGACGGGTAGCGCCAAGCCGATCAGGAGGAAGCCGGCGAAGACAGCCGCCATGATTGGCGCCAGTTCCGCTGTCGCGCCATTTCGGTCTGAAGTCCGCGCCATTGTGGCCATCGATGACAGGTTGACAGTCGGGCTGTTCCGATCAGTAACGTTCGTAGGTTACGCGCCAGCCTTCGGCCGGATTGTCCGGGGTGAGGACCAGTTTGTTGCCCAAGACTTCGAATTTGCGTTTCATGCTCTTCCCGACAAGGTTGCGGACCAGGGAGGACTCGATCGTGATGACGAAGGTCTTGTCCTGGTCGTTGATGGCGACCGGCCCGTAATAGGCTTCGTAGCCATTCGCCGTATAAGGCGTGTCCGGCGCCTTGGCGTCGGGGTTCTGGGCCTGCACCGAGAGGGTGCCGGCCTCGGTGAAGATGACCTGGCCGGAATATGGCACGGGCTTGAGATTTCCCTCGGCGCCGGCCTCGAGCGACCTCATGCGCCATGCGCCGATGATCGGGGACTCTTGGGAGAAAGCCGGCGTGATAACTGAAAGCGCAAGGGCGGCGATCTTCAATCTCATCGTCATATGTCGTTGTTCCTTTTCTGATTTGCGGGTGCGCACAGGCCGTCCGCCCAATCTTCGCTCACACCGAAAGCATGACCTTGATGGCGCGCCGCTCGTCCATGGCGCGGTAGCCTTCAGCGACCTCGGCCAACGGCAGCTTGAGGTCGAAGACCTTGCCGGGCTTGATCCTGCCGTTGAGCACACGGTCCATAAGGTCGGGCAGGAAGCGGCGCACCGGCGCCGGGCCGCCCAGCATGCGCTTCTGGCCGAAGAAGAGGTTCTGGCCATCGAAGCTCACGCCATGCGGCACGCCGACATAGCCGATGGTGCCGCCGGGGCGGGAGCAGGCCAGCGGCTGGTCGAAGGATTCCGCCGTGCCGACGCATTCCAGCACCGAGTCCGCGCCGACGCCCCTGGTGAGCTCCTTGATGCGCGCGACGCCTTCCTCGCCACGCTCGGCCACAATGTCGGTGGCGCCAAACTCGCGGGCGAGTTTTTGGCGGCTGGCGTGCCGGCTCATGGCGATGATGCGCTCGCCGCCCATCTCCTTGGCCGCAAGCACGCCCATCAGGCCGACCGCACCGTCGCCGACCACCACCACCGTCGATCCTTCTCGGACCTCGGCTGCGTCGGCCGCATACCAGCCAGTGCCGAGCACATCGGACACGGCCAGCAGGTCGGGGATGAGTTCGGCCGGCGGCACCTCGGCGGTGGCGACCAGTGTGCCATCCGCCAACGGCACGCGGGCATAAGGTGCCTGCGCGCCCGACATGAATTCGCGTTGCACGCAGGACGACTGGAAGCCGAAGCGGCAGTGCGGGCAGGTATTGTCGGAGAGACAGAACGAGCCGACGACGAACTGGCCGGGACGGACCGTGCGTACCTCTGCGCCGACCTCGACGACGATGCCACAATATTCGTGGCCCATATGCATCGGGCCGTCGACCGGCTGCAGCCCGCGATAGGGCCACAGGTCCGAGCCGCAGATGCAGCTTGCCGAGAGCTTGATGATGGCGTCCGTTGGCCGCATGATTTTCGGATCGGCGATTTCCTCGCAGCGGATGTCGCCCGGTTTGTGAAGAACAGTTGCGAGCATTTTGGTTCCTTTCGAGTGGAGAAGATCAGGCGCCGTAGTCGGCGTCGCTGACATGTTCCAGCCAGTCCACGACCTTGCCGTCTTTGACCTCCTGGAGGGCAATGTGGGTCATGGCGGTCTGAGGCGACGCGCCGTGCCAGTGCTTTTCGCCGGGCGCGAACCAGACGACGTCACCGGGACGGATTTCTTCGACCAGGCCACCCTCGCGCTGCACGCGGCCAAGGCCCGAGACGACGATCAGCGTCTGGCCGAGCGGATGCGTGTGCCAGGCGGTGCGGGCGCCGGGCTCGAAGGTCACCTGTGCGCCTTGGACCCGCCCGGCATCGAAGGGATTGAAGAGCGGATCGATCCGCACCGTGCCGGTGAACCAGTCAGGTGGCCCCTTGCCGGAAGGCCTCGTGCCAGCGCGAAGAATGTCCATGGTGATCTCCTCTGAGTCCTCAAATGCGTTCGATGCGAAGCGGGAACGCGCCGCGAATGTGCAGGGCCTGCTCGCCCTCATCGAAGCGGCCGAGCTTGATCAGCCCGGGATGGCGATAGTCGGCGTAGAACATGGCCAGGTTGCCCCAGGGCATGAAATAGCAAAGGTCATAGGGCTGCTCGTTGGCGAACGGACCGCTTCCCTCTTCAGTCAGCTTGCGCGGCAGATAGGCGATCTTCTCGTTATGCGCGTAGTCCTCGATCTTGAGGTCGAGCGGCAGCATGGAAAAGAAATCCCGCGCCGACGGATTGTCGTAGAGCGTGGCGGTCATGGTGCGGCCGTTGAAAATCATCCTGATCTTCATGTCAGTTGGCTCCTGGCTTACAGGGGCTTCGCCTTCTTGGCTGGCGGCTGCGCGAGGCAGGGCCGCCACCGCGAGCGCGGCGCCAAGCAATGTCCTGCGGCTGAGCGGCGCACGCTCGATGGTCATGGCAAAGATCTCCGGGCCGTATGCGATGCGGCAAAGGCGGCGAGCGCCGATCCGCAGAGCAGCACCGCGCCTAGAGTGAACGCTCCCCACCAGCCGACCGTATCGAAGAGCGTGCCGCCGATGGCGGCACCGCCGGTGATGGCGAGCTGGATGACGGCTACCTGCAACCCGCCGCCGGCCTCCGCGTCGTCCGGCAACGTGCGGCTGAGCCAGGTGCCCCAGCCAACGGGCGCGGCCGTGCCGAAAAAGCCCCAGCAACGAGCAGCGGCGCTGTAGGAATTGGCGTCGTACCGAAGGCGATGAGCGCTACGGCCAGCGCGGCCATGACAAGCGGGATGACGATGAGGATGCTGAACAGGCGCGTGCGCAAAAGCCGGCCTATGCAGAGGGTGCCGAGCACCCCGGCCAGCCCCATCGCCAGCAGGATCGCCGAAAGCTCGGCGATGTCGAGCTGAGTGACGCTTTCGAGGAAGGGCCGCAGATAGGTGAAGAGGGCGAACTGACCCATGAACGGCATCATGATTGACGCCATGCCGGTGGCGACAGGAAGACGGCCGAGGAGCGCCAGCGGATTGCCAGGACGCTTCCTCCGGCGCGGGGGCAGCGCCGGCAGGCTTGTCCACTGCCAGACCAGCGCCAGGACCCCAAGCGGCACGACGAGGAAGAAAGCGCCGCGCCAGCCGACATAGGCGCCAAGAAAACTGCCCAGCGGCGCGGCGACGGTGGCCGCAATGGCATTGCCAGCGTTTAGCATGGCGAGACCCTTCGGAACCATGTCTTGCGGCACGAGGCGCATGACGATCGCGGTCGACATCGACCAGAACCCGCCGATCGCGATGCCGAGCAGCGCCCGGCCGACCATGAGGAACGCGTAGTTCGGCGCGAAAGTGACAGCGAGCCCGGATACGATCAGGAGAAGGGTAAAGCCGGTCACAACCAGGCGGCGGTCGATCCGGCGTGTGAGGCCCGCGACCAGCAGGCTGGTCACGACGGCGAAAGCGCCCGAAATCGAGATCGCCTGTCCCGTGCGGCCCTCGGTGATGCCGAGATCGGCCGCTAGCGGCGACAGCAGGCTGACCGGCATGAATTCCGACGCGATGAGCACGAAAACACACAGCGCCATCGACAGCACCGCGCCCCATGCGGCGCGGTCTTCGACAAGCCTTGTGTCGTAGGTCGTTTCCATAGTTTGGCATCCTTGCAAGGCGACTGGGGCGGATCAGCCGCCCATCCCGTCGCCATGCCGGAGGATATTGCAGAGGAACCCATTCTATTAGACTGAGTAATTCGCATGGACTTATCTGCTCATGATATAAATATCCGACGGGAGGTGCCCTATGCAGCGCGATGGCATGAAGGATCTGCTCTGGTTCGTGGCGGTCGCGCGGGAGCGCAGCTTCACCAAGGCGGCGGCCAAGCTCGGAACCTCGCAGTCGACCCTGAGTTCGACAATCAAGGAGCTTGAAGCTCGTCTTGGCGTCCGCCTGCTGACACGTACGACGCGGAGCGTCGCTCCGACCGAGGCCGGCGAGCGACTTTTCCAATCTCTTGTTCCCCGCTTCGAGGAAATCGAAGCCGACCTCGCAAGCCTGATGGCCTTTCGCGACAAGCCCTCCGGAACGGTCCGTATCACGCTGTCCGACCATGCGCTCCAGACGACCGTCTGGCCGAAGCTGCAGCCCTTGCTCGGCGACTATCCTGACGTGTGCGTCGAGCTTTACAGCGACAACGGCTTGAAGAACATTGTGGAAGAGCGCTTCGACGCAGGCGTGCGGCTTGGTGAGAGCATCGACAGGGATATGATCGCAGTGCGCATCGGGCCGGATTGGCGGCTCGTCGCCGTGGCTTCGCCCGAGTACTTTTCCCGCCATCCGGTTCCGACCGCACCGCAGGATCTGGTCGATCATGACTGCATTAATATGCGGCAGGCGACGTTCGGCGGATTATATGCCTGGGAATTCGCCAGGGATGGCCGCGACCTTCGTGTGCGGGTGGAGGGCCAACTCACCTTCAATTCGTCCATTCCCATGATCGAGGCTGCGATAAGCGGTTTCGGGATCGCCTATGTCCCGGAAAACCTCGTCAGCCAGCACATCGCCAAGGGATGCCTTAGGCTCGTGCTTGACGACTGGAGTCCGCCGTTTGCGGGCTATCACCTCTACTACCCGAGCAGGCGACAGCTCTCGCCTGCGATGGCGGTGATCGTTGAGGCGCTCCGCCATCGCATCTGACGGGAGGTCGGGCAGTTTGCGTCTCAGCGCCGCAAGGCCCGATCTGGCTACCTCGGGGTCGTCCAGAGTGATCACCAGGGCCTTTGCACAGTCAATTTTCGCGGCGGCCACCATCTCCTCCTGCGAAGCGTTGCCGAAAAGACCAGTTCTTTCCGGGACCGCTCTACATTTTTGGCGTCGAGGTCGACCGCAACCCACCTGTATCCACGCTCGTCGAGCAATCTGCCGATCACCCCGTCTACCCACCCGAACCCGGCAATGACGAATGTCCGGACACGGCGGACTGAAGCAACGCAGCATTTTCCACTTTGAGGCGAAGTAATTCTCAATTATGGTCCGCCAGGCTTTTGGCATGAGGGGGAATATTGCCGATGGTTTTATCACGCAGGGGTGTCGTGCTCGGCGGCCTGGCGCTGGTCGCGGTGGGTGCAACCGGCAATATTGCTCAAGCCGCGGCGGCAAAATCCTTTTTCGCCGGTACCGCCAGCGACAACAATTTTGTGTATCGCAAGACCAACTTCGCCAAGATCGACAAGAGATGGCACCGCCAGATCGTCAAGTATTTCAGTAGCGAGCCGGTCGGCACCGTCGTGGTCGATACCCGCCACCATTTCCTCTACGTCATCATGGAAAACAAGACTGCCATCCGCTACGGCGTCGGCGTCGGCAAGGACGGCTTCAAATGGTACGGCCGCGCGACGATCGACCGCCGCGCGCTGTGGCCGGACTGGGTCCCGCCTCCCGAAATGCGCAAGCGCAGGCCGGAGCTACCGGACATGATCGCAGGCGGCGCGTCCAACAATCCGCTCGGGCCGCGCGCGCTCTATCTGCACCGCGACGGCGCCGACACCGGCTACCGCCTGCATGGCACGCTGGAGCCATGGAGCATCGGCACCGACGCTTCCAGCGGCTGCATCCGCATGTTCCCGGAAGACATCATCGACCTCTACCAGCGCTGCCCGATCGGCACCGCGGTGCAGGTCCTGCCGCACATCGCCGACCAGGCGCCCGCTTCCACCACTGTCGAATGATTGGCGCTCATGAACCGCATCATTGAAAACACGCGCCGGCTGCTCGCCGCCGGCCTGCTCGTGCTGGCCGCATCCTGCTCGACCAGCAACACGCTGGCCCCTCCCACACCCGACGTCACCAACACCGAGGTTGCCGGCTTCCAGAACGTGCAGCCGGGCAGCGAGGAGGATTTTATCCTCAATGTCGGCCGCCGCACCTATTTCACGCAAGGTTCGGCCGCGCTCGATTCCGTCGCCAAGGCCACCCTCGACACCCAGATCGCTTGGTTGGCAAAGCATCCGCGCTGGCTGCTCAAGCTGCAGGGTTTCGCCGACGATCCCGGCGCAAAGGAAACGGCGCTGTCGCAGCAGCGCGCCGATGCGGTGATGGACTACCTCGCCGCCGGCGGCATAGACCGCAACCGCATGTGGGCCAAGGGCTACGGCAAGGACAGGCTCGTCCGCGAGTGCCCCGACACCGCTTGCAGGTCGCAGAACCGCCGCGTTGTGTCTAATTTGCGCGATGAGAGGGACGAGCCGTAGGGGGCTGCTGTTCTGCTTGTCACCGAAGCAGAGCCTCACAAACAACGGCGGTATGGCTGCTTTGCGCCGCAATGTCGGCCATAGAGGCGAACTTTGCCTCCCCCGGAAGCAGACACTGACCGCGCTGAAGGTCGTGATCGCGCCAGAGCCTGCAAAGGCACAACTCGGCACACGAGGGCGAACATTCCGCTGCGGAAACAACTTGAAGAAACGCTTCGCGACCCATAGCATGCCGCGCCATGGTGAAATCTGAGGTCAGTGAGATCGGTCGGGTTTTTGAGCCAGTGCAAGGTAGGGAGGATAATAATTATGGCTTCCGAAGTACAGGCAAACAACGGTGTTAACGTAGAGGCGCTGCTCGGCGCACGCGAAGCGCTCACCAACGCCCCGGAGGCAGCGCAGTTCAAGTGGCGCGCGGCCTGCGAATGGAAGGATGGCACCCACAGCCACTCGTCGGTCGAGAGCTTCTACGGTCTCGGCGAGGATCAGCATCGCAAGACCACCTTCACATTCGACGCAGACCATCCGGAGGTCTTCGCTTCCCAGGACAAGGGCGCCACGCCCGTCGAATACGTGCTGGTCGGACTGGCGAGTTGCCTGACCGCCGGCATCGCCGCGGTTGCCCAGAACCGGAACATCCAGTTGAAGTCGGTGAAGGCGACCATCGAAGGCGACATGGATCTCGCCGGAATTCTCGGCATCGACAGCGACGTGCGCAACGGCTTCAGCGGCATCACGGTGAAATACAACATCGACGCCGACGCAAAGCGCGAGGACATCGAGGCTATCGTCGCTCAGTCGCAGAAGCGGTCGGCGGTCTATGACATTGTCACCAATCCGACGAACGTCACGGTCGTGGTGAATTGAAAGGCGCTTCGAACCGTAGACTCTCCTGATGAGAGGGTGCGATTAGTTCCGTCACCACAGCGATCGTCGGCGCGGGGCACGCGGGGCTCGCGATGAGCCGCTGCCTCGCGGAGCGCTCTATCGACCATGTGCTGCTGGAGCGCGGCGAGATCGCCCATACCTGGCGCACCGAGCGATGGGATTCACTGCGGCTGCTCACCCCGAACTGGCAGAGCCGGCTGCCGGGCTTTCGCTATGACGGCGACGATCCCGACGGCTACCGGACGATGCCTGAGGTGATCGACTTCCTCGGGAACTATGCCAAGGCGATCTCGGCTCCGGTCAGAACCCACACGACCGTCACCTCGGTTCGCAGCGACGGGGCGGGATATCTTGTGCGCACGGACCGCGGCGAGTGGCGGTGTCGGACCGTCGTGCTGGCGTCGGGCGCGTGCAACATCGCGCGCCTGCCCGACGTCGCCAGCCGCGTGCCGCCGTCGGTCGCCATGCTGACGGCACAGTCCTACCGCAATCCGGGTCAGGTCGCCGACGGTGGCGTGATGGTGGTGGGCGCGTCGTCGAGCGGCACCCAGATCGCACAGGAGCTGCAGCGTTCGGGGCGTCAAGTGACCCTGTCGGTGGGCGAGCACATCCGGGCGCCCCGCGTCTATCGCGGCAAGGACCTGGAATGGTGGATGGACGCCGCCGGCGTGCTCGACGAGCGTTACGACGAGGTGGACGACATCAGGCGGGCGCGACGGGTTCCTTCGCTACAGCTTGCCGGCACGCCCGACCGCATCACCCTCGACCTCAATGCGCTCGACGACCTCGGCGTCCGGCTCATCGGTCGTCTTGCCGGCATCACCGAAGACGGCAAGGCCCAGTTTGCGGGGTCGTTGCGCAACATGTGCGCGCTTTCCGATCTCAAGATGGCCCGGCTGCTCGACCTCATCGACGAATGGGCGCGCGCCAACGGCCTGGACGCTACGGTCGGGCCGCCGGATCGCCCGCCGCCGACCCGTGTCGAGGACAACCCGCCGCTCGGCCTCGATCTTGCCGGAGACGCTATCAGGACGATCATCTGGGCCACCGGCTACCGGCCGGACTACTCCTGGCTGGAACTGCCGGTCCTCGACCGCAAGGGCCACGTCCGTCACGACGGCGGTGTAGCGGAACATCCGGGCCTGTACCTGATGGGGACGCAGTTTCTGCGCCGCCGCAAGTCTGCTCTGATCGACGGCGCTGGCGACGACGCGCGTGATCTCAGCGATCATCTGGCATCGTACCTCGGGCAAAATTCAATCTGATAGCAGAATCAACGTCTGAGACTCCAGAGGGAACAGGTTGGTTGCCGCGACAACCCCGAATTCTGCGCCCCTGCAGTCATATTCCCAAATGCAGCTTTGGCTTCCAGAAGGGGCGGAACAACTCAATCTTTGGACAGCGGTTCATCACCACTTTCAAGCCCGCTTCCTCCGCCAACTGGGCGGCAGCGTCATCGCGCACCCCAATCTGACCCCACAGAACCTTGGCGTTGATTGCGATGGCCTCCTGTGCAACGTCCAACAGATCTTCGGAGCGGCGAAAAACCTCAACCATATCCACAGGCCGGTCGATGGCCGCTAGTGACGCGTACACCTTAAGCCCTCGAATCTCATCCAGACCGGGACTGGGGTTGACCGGGATCATGTCGTAGCCGATTTCGTGCAGCACCCTGAGTACCCCATAGGAAAATTTAGTTTTATCGGGGCTGGCCCCAACCATCGCGATGGTTTTGACCGATTTCAGAATGTCTTGCAGATAAGCCTCCGAATAGGGCTCATCATGATTCATATGGGTCATTTCTTTGCTTCCAACGGGGTCGCAATATCGGCTTTCAATTCATGAGCGGCCAGCGGGTCAAGGAAGGGGTTGCGATAGAGCTTGTCGTGGCTCTCAACGCCGACCTCCAGCGTGCAGTCGCTCAAAGGGCGGGCGACGCAGAGGATTATATAGCCATTGTTGATCTGGCGGTTGTTCAGCGCCCGCTGCGCTTTTTGATCGACTTTGCCGCTGATTATTTTGGCCGCACAGGTTATGCAGCCGCCATACTTGCACCCATACGGCAGATCCACGCCCTGCTCGCGCAAGCTTTGCAAGAGGGGCTTGCGGTGATCGACGTCAAAGGCCGCACCGCCTTGATTGGCGAGGATGATGGTGAAGCAGGTCATACCCAGATGTCACTCGTGCAATCACCCCCGGGATAACGGGTTTCGTGGCAGCGGCTTGGTCCATTTGGTTCCTTACCAAAATCAACAACGAATAGCGGATCGATTTCCATGCCGCCGTTTTCTGTATCGCAATTGACCATCAGCATGCATCCGCCATTGGTGCGGATTTCCGGATAGAACTGATTATCCCACGTCGAGAAGAGTGAGGTCGTCACGTAAAGGCGCTTGCCGTCGAGGCTGAGCTGTATCATCTGAGGCCCGCCAGTCACTTTCACGCCATTGACCTCAGGCGCACGGCCGAGAAGTCCGCCCATCCACACTTGTCCGGTAAGCTTGGCGTTGTGAGGGTCCGAGATGTCGTACTGACGAATGTCGCCATGCAACCAGTTGCACAGATAGAGGTATCTATCGTCCATGCTGAGCAGAATGACCGAGATCACGCCCGGTATTGGTATCGGCCATTCGGGATGCGGCTCATTGCCGACATCGACAATTTTTTCCCATTGCCAGTCACCCGCCGCGTTCTTCCACCAATGGATGATATTTGCAGAAAGGGCCGCGCCAACAAAGCCGTGACTGCTGTCGGGGTTATGATGGAATCGCACTTCCAGTGGGATCAAGCCATCTTCACCGAGATAGAATGTTTGCTTTGGCTCCTTCTTTTCAAAATCCCACAAATGGATCTCTCGGCCATATTTCAGATGACCAACCTCTTCCAGGTCAAAGCCAGGCATGAAGGTATTGGGCGCGGCCCATTCCGAGCTGACCATTACGTTGTGTCGCGGCTGGTACCAGAAATCATAACCAAACTTGATCCTGCCCATGGAATTTTCCCAGCGGCCGACAATCTCGAACTCCTTGCTGAGTTGCAAATAGCCGCCGGGGGCATTGCCCTGGGCGTCACCAAGCATGGAAACGATGATGTCCGAGCCGAGGCAATGCACTGTGTGTGGCGCCGACAGGTTAGTCCTGGCTTTGATTTCAGCGCCGTCTATCACCTTGAACAGTGTCGGGCTGCGCGGATCGGTACCGCAATCGACAATATGCAGATTTGACGAGCGCACACCCGGCACGATCAGATATTTCCGCTCCATGCTCGCATCGCCGTGGCACGACGAACAGGCATTCCAGCCCGAGTGATGAAGCTCATCGCCAATACCCGGCATTTGCAAACGCGAAATCACCTGGCTGTAGGTCGAACTCTCCGGGTCGACATCAATGGTGCACAGATAGTCCGGCTTCTGAATGCCCGTGCCGGTGTAGATGGCAATCGTATAGAGCAGCTTTTCGCGAGGTGCCGTCATCGCCTCGGCTGGAGAAGCATAGCCCGGTCCACAGCAATGATTGGTCATGGCTACTTCCCTTTGAACAGATCACTGGCCAGCCCCAAAGGGGCAAGCTGGAATGTTAGTGCATGCTTGGCATTGGCGCTATGGCCGGGGTGGCTTGTGAAGTGCGCACGTGACGTACAACTTGGCTACAGAGCTCCCGTGGGACCACCCAACGCCAGCTTCTTATCCCGAGGGAACGTTGGCGGAGTGATCGGAGAGCAGTGCCTGGACCAAGCCCAAGTGAAAGCGCCCGGCTTCTTTCCACGGTTTCGAGACAGTATTCCAGCGGTCGGGAACGTCTGGGTTGGGTCAGTTCGAGACTTCCTACCCCGGATTGGATGTCTGCATTCTCGCGCGTTCTTACCGCAATTGATCGGACCGCTTCCGGCCATTACCTGATCCTCAATCGCAATCGCACATGGCATCCTATCAGGTTGAGCTACCATCGGCGCAATGCGTGTGGGGTCTGCGCGGGCGTGCAAAATGAGAGCAAGTCTCCTTGCAATCGCTACCTCGACGCTGCTGAGCGAACCCAGCACTGCGTGCACGATGCCTGGTTCTTTGAGTGTGGAGGAACGAGCACTCGCCGACGGTGTCTTCGTCGGACGCTTGCACGGCGTCTCCGCGGTGCGGCGGAAGCGGTGAGGCCACCGCTGGTGACGACCTCCCTCAGCCTTGCCTCTCCGGCCTGGGCGTCAGTCCCGGAGCCCGACATCCTGCGCCAGCGACGCGGGCGTGCGCACAAAGGCGGAGGCGGCACAATAGGCGCGCCCGACGGGGTTGACAGCCAGATGATCGTGCGCGAACGGCTCGACGATCATCCACGTGCCGTCCGGATTGAGCGAGCTACGAGCATGCGTGGCATGGCGTCGAGGCTGCCGATCTCCCCCACAACAACGGTACAACAACGGGGAAGTTGCGCTCTCTGCCAAAACGCGGCTCCGCCTCGCTTTTTTATTGATCACGGCAAAAAAACAACGCTAACTGGCTCCCGCGAGGGGCCATGCTGACAAGTGATGAAGTGGGAGCAATCCCGTTGTTTTCGGGTTTGCCGGCGGCAGAGCTGGAGCGGCTGGCGCGGACAGCGGCCGATCTTCACCTCAGCCCCGGAGAGTTCGCGATTCACGAGGGTGGAGAGGCCGCGCTGTTTGCGGTTCTCGCCGGCAAGATCGAAGTCGTAAAGACCTTCGACGGCATCGAGCGAACGCTGGGTTGGCGTCTGCCGGGAACGATCTTCGGCGAGGTGCCGATTGCGCTTGGCTCGGGTTTTCCCGGTGGCTATCGCGCCGCCGAATCTTCCCGCGTCATGCGCATCGAGGTTCAGCAGTATTATTCCATCGCCGCGGTGTCAAAGGACGTAGCCCAAAAGGTCAGCGCGCTTGCCCGCGAGCGGATGGGCGGGCTGCAAAGCGTCACTGCCGAGCCGCAGAGGCCGCGCGTCACATTGGTCGGCCATCGCTGGGACACGGCGTGCGGCGAACTGCGCCGGTTTCTGGCCCGCAACCAGATTTCGTTCACCTGGCTGTTGCCCGACACATCGGATGCCGAGGCTTTCTGGTCTGCCCTCAGCAGGCCGGCTCTCGATGGTCCCGTTGCCCGGCTGGCGGACGGGGAGATTATCGAAGCACCCGCCGTGCGCGATCTTGCCATCCGCCTCGGGCTGCAGACGCGCCCGCGCGGCGCCGAGTACGACGTCGCGATCATCGGCGGCGGACCGGCCGGTCTTGCGGCTGCGGTCTATGGCGCCTCCGAGGGGCTGCGCACCATCGTCGTCGAACGCGAGGCGCCCGGCGGGCAGGCGGGAACATCCTCGCGCATCGAGAACTATCTCGGCTTTCCGAGCGGCATTTCCGGTGACGAGCTTGCCAGCCGCGCGCTGCAGCAGGCAAAGCGGCTCGGCGCCGAAATCCTGGTCACCCGTTCGGTCGCCGGCATCGACCCGACGACGCACGAGGTGGTGCTCGACGGCACCGATGTCGTGCGCGCCCGCAGCCTCATCCTGGCAACCGGCGTCGCCTGGCGCCGTCTTGCCATCGACGGGTTCGACCGGTTGATCGGCAAAGGCGTTTATTATGGCGCCGCGCGCAGCGAGGCGAGCAGCACGCATGGGCAGGATGTCTACCTGATCGGCGCCGGCAATTCGGCCGGCCAGGCGGCGATGCATTTTTCCGGCCATGCGCGCAGCGTGACGCTGCTGGTGCGCGGCCCCGCGCTTGCCGACAGCATGTCTCACTATCTGATCGAGCAGCTCAGGGCGAAATGCAACGTAAAGGTCCAGCTTCACTCCGAAGTCCAGGCCGTGCACGGCGAGACGCACCTGACGGCGATCGACATTCTCGACAAGACCGGCAACGAGGTGAGCCGGCACCAATGCGGCGGGCTGTTCGTGTTCATCGGCGCCAACGCCGAGACCGAGTGGCTGCCGGCCGACGTAGCGCGCGATGCACGCGGTTATGTGCTGACCGGCGACGACGTGAAGAAGGCCGGGCTCTGGTCGCATGGCCGCGACCCCTACCTGCTCGAGACCAGCGCGCCCGGCATCTTCGCCTGCGGCGACGTACGCCTGAGCCCGGTCAAACGCGTTGCCTCGGCGGTCGGCGAGGGCAGCATGGCCATCGCCTTCGTCCACCAGTATCTGGCCAATGAAGAGAAAGTAGACCGCAACCAAAGCCAGAGGGTCAAGTAACCAGAATGTCATCAGCCGGTCGATGCGGAGTGAAAACCGCCAATTAAGCATCGAAAGCACGCTTGACGGCTGGCCGCACTTCGCCGCGGGCTACATAAGCGGAGAGGTTCGGATATTCGTCCAGTATACCCGATCCGTTCAACCTGCGCAGCACGCCACCATCAGAAGGTCACCGGCGCTGAGCGCACCATCGAGCCAGGTCGGCATTGCCCAGGCGATCGGAAAGTTCGCCGAGCCGGCCACGGATGCGATCCTCGACCATGGGCAGGCGCTGCTTATGCCAGGTCTCGTCGCGGGTCGTCAGCGGCCCCAAGGCTGGCGGGCAGCAATGCGCCCCTTCCTGGACATTACCAAAGCAAGACCACGGGGAATTCTGACCCACGTCCCGAACTTCATGGCCTTCGTCTCGCTGGAATGTCTAACGCGACTCCGTCATGATGTCCCAGCCCTGTCGAGCGACGCTGCCAAAGCCGTTGACGCCAACGCAGGTGATGAGGGCAGGCTAGACCAGTGCAGCAGATCCGCCCGGCGACTTTTCTTTTTGCGGCCCGAGCCCTGCGCGACATGGGCGATGGCTTCGTGGCCGTTCTGTTGCCGGTCTATCTCCTCGCATTAGGCTTCGCGCCTCTGCAGGTCGGCATCATTGCAACCGGATCGCTGCTCGGTTCAGCGCTCTTGACCATCGCCGTCGGACTCCTTGGTGCCCGACACGATCACCGCCAACTCCTGCTTGCCGCCGCCAGTCTGATGGTGGCCACGGGTGTGGCCTTTGCTGTGGTCCACGACTACGCGCTGCTTTTGGTGATCGCCTTCGCAGGCACCATCAACCCGTCGGCCGGCAGCGTCAGCGTGTTCGTGCCCTTAGAGCATGCCGTCCTCACAC